>DATMDS010000122.1:0-3205 GCA_035557575.1 Pseudonocardia sp.
GCTGCCGGACATCGCCCAGTGCACGTCCATCGACGCGAGCATCCGGGCCGGCGTGGCCCACGACTCGTTGTCGAGCGGTTGCCCGTCGGGACGCGGCCAGCCGTGCGGGTCCGCACCCACGCCATGGCACTGCCACAGCACTGCCCGGGTCGCATGGTTGTCGTCGTTCGCGGGCGGGCGATGTAGGCGGACGCCCAGCGCGCGGTAGGTGGCGACCACGTCCTCGATGGGGTCACGGACCTTGGCTCCCCGGGAGTCCCGGAAGGCGCTCGACTGGACCAGGCTCCGCAGCACCGGCCGGATCTGGGTGTCGTTGTCGAGGTAGACCCTGGCGAGCCGGTCCACCAGGGCCCGGGGCGGTTGGTCGCGGACGAACTTGGTGGCGAGCCGCCGCGCGATCCGCTGTGCGGTCGCCGGGTGCCGGGCCAGGTAGGTGAGGTAGTCGCGGGTCACCTGGCGACCGTCCGGATCCGCGTTCGGATGGTTGAACCCCATCACCTTGACCCGACCCACCCAGTGGTCATCGGCGGAGTAGCCCGCGGCCCAGGTGCGCCACATGTCGACGCCCCAGCCGGTGAGGATCCGGGCGGAGTTCTTGACGTCCTCCTCGGTGTACGCGCCGCGGCCCACGGTGTGCAGCTCCAGCAGCTCCCGGCCGAGGTTCTCGTTGGGGTGGCGCTTCGTGGACACCGCGTTGTCGAGGTAGATGCCCATCGCGGGGTGAGTCACCGCGGCGTACAGGATGTCGCGGAAGCTGCCGAGGGCCCGCGCGCGGATCCGCCGGTCGTAGTCGAAGCGCCAGATGAAGGTGGCGTCGCCGTTGGCCGGCACGTTGAGGTGGTTGAGCCAGAAGTCGGTCATCGTCTCCTGCACCTGCCGCTTGGTGCGGATCCGGCGGAGCAGCAGCCAGCGCTGGTAGGACTCCATCACCTGCCAGCCGAACTCGATCTCCTGCACCTGGCGGCGCCACAGCTCGGCCGGGCCGAGCCGGAGACTCGGCCACCACGCGCCGAGCTGGTCGGCCTGGCCGTCCTTGATCCGGCCCGGGGCGAGCTGCCGCTCGAACCAGGCCCGCCCGCCGCCGGCGGCGCGCACCTCGGCGGTCAGGGCCGGCGTGACACCGGCGGAGAAGCGACCGGCGAGGTGCCGGTCGGCGGCCGACAGCAGCCGCGCCCCGCGCCAGCGCGCCGGGCGGTACGTGACCCCCTCGGAGCTGCCGGGCAGGGCGACGGCGCTGGCGACCCCGCCACCCACCACAGCGCCGCGCAGGAGCGTACGTCGGGATGAGCCGGTTCCGAGGTTGGCCACCCCTGGACCGTAGGAACCCGGGGGCGTATCGCGCGAGACCCAGAACGACCGGGTCGTATAGCCAAAAATGACTAGACGGACCCGACCTAACGGTGTGCTGGCAGCGCCTCGTGGGTGAACTCGCCGTCGACCCTGCGGAGCAGATCCAGCGGGTTCTCGTCGCGCAATGCCGCTGGCAACAGTGCGGCGGGGTAGTCCTGGTAGACCACCGGCCTGAGGAAGCGGCGGATCGCCGTGGCGCCCACCGAGGTGTGCGCCGCCTGGGTGGTCGCCGGGAATGGCCCACCGTGGTGCATGGCCCGGCTCACCGCGACGCCGGTCGGCCAGCCGTTCCAGACGAGGCGGCCGGCCCGGTCCCGCAAGGCCCGGACCAGCGGCTCCACCTCGGGCCACTCGTTGTCTTCGGCGTGCACCGTCGCGGTCAGCGTGCCTGCGAGAGCGCGGGCCGCCTCGAGCGCCTCGTCCGGGCGCTCGTACTCCACGATGACCGAGGTCGGGCCGAAGCACTCGGCCAGCAGGACGTCGCGGTGCTCGAGCAGCCCGCGCGCGTCGGTGGCCACCAGGAGGGCGTTGCCCAGCGGCCCGGGACCTGCGGAGGCGACCGCCGCGATCGTGCGCACGCCGGGCACCGCGGAGACGGCGGCCTGGCCGGCCGCGCTGGCCTCGGCGATCCGGGGCACCAGCATCGGCCCCGACGCCACCCCCTCGACCGCTGCCGCGAGCCGGGCGTCGAGCCCGTGCCCGCGCGGGAGGAACAGCAGCCCGGGCTTGGTGCAGAACTGGCCCACGCCCAGGGTGAACGACGCGACGTACCCGTCGGCGATCGCATCGCCGCGCGTGGCGACCGCCCCCGGGGTGACGAAGACGGGGTTGAGACTCCCCATCTCGGCGTAGAACGGCACCGGCACCTCACGCTCGGCGGCGACCCGGGCGAGGGCGGTGCCGCCCCGCTCCGAACCCGTGAAGGCTCCGGCGGCCACGACCGGATGGCGCAACACCTGGATGCCGGTGTCCACGCCCTCCACGAGCGCGAACGAACCGTTCGGCATGCCGGCGCCCTCCCAAGCCTGGGTGACCACCTCGGCCGTGCGCCGCGACGTCAGCGGGTGCCCGGGATGTGCCTTCACCACGACCGGGCAGCCCGCCGCCAGGGCCGACGCGGTGTCTCCCCCGGCCACCGAGAACGCGAACGGGAAGTTGCTGGCGGCGAAGACCACGACCGGGCCGAGGGACACCTGCATCCGGCGCAGGTCCGGGCGCGGGACGGGGACCGCGCCGGGATCGGGGGTGTCGATCACCGCGTCCAGCCAGGAGCCGTCCTCGAGCTCGTCGGCGAAGAGCCGCAGCTGCCCGGTGGTGCGAGCGACCTCGCCGACCAGCCGCGGCATCGGAAGTCTGGTCTCGCCGTGGGCCAGCTCGGCGAGGTCGTCCGCCTGGACGTCGAGCGCGTCCGCGACCGCCCGGAGCGCGACCGCCCGGTCGGACGGCGCGGTGTCGGCCAGCTCTCCGGCCACCGCAGCAAGACCGTCGAGCACCAGGTCGACGGTGGTGGGGTCGGTCTCGGGTGACGGGTCGGTGCTGAGGCTCATCGGTGCTCCTTGCGGGTGAAATGGTCGTCGGCGGCGGCCGCGAGCCAGGCGAGGGCGCTGGACTCAGCGACCGGGTTGGCCAGGGAGCCGACCTCGTCCACGGTGATCTCGACGACGTCACCGGGCAGCAGGGTGAAGTCGAGGGCCGGGACGATGCCGGTGCCGGTCGCGAGCACGGCGCCGTCGGGGAGGGTCAGAGCGCGGCGGAGGTGGTCCACCAGGTCGGACGTCGACCGGTGCAGACGGGCGGTGCTGGTCTGCTCGTCGAGCACCTTGTCGCCGTCGCGGTGCACGACCAGCCGGATGCC
>DATMDS010000123.1:0-14093 GCA_035557575.1 Pseudonocardia sp.
GGGCGAATGCACGAGCCGGCCGGGAACTGCGTCCTCAGGATCGCAATCCGGCGAATTCCATTTCGACTACCCGCCGCTGTCACACGACCCCCATCGGCAACATCGAGGGCGCCGGCCGTCCCATTCCGGGCGTTTCGGCACCACGGCGTCGTTGCGGATCGGCTCCGGACCGGCGTCAGTGTTGACCCGTCCCGAGGGCGGCCCGGAAACGGTTCTCCTCGACCCGCCAGAAGCCGTGCTCCCGGCCGTCGATCATGATCACCGGAACCCGGTCGCCGTACTCGGCGCGCAGCGGCGGATCGGAGTCGACGTCCACGCAGGTCCAACCCAGACCCAGCTCGCCGCAGATGCGGGCCACGTCGGACTCCGCCGTCGCGCACAGCGAGCAGTTCTGTCGCGTGTACACCACGACCCGGGACTCACCCATCGGTCAGCCGCCTTCCGGTTCCGCGGCGCCGGCCGCCAGCACCCGCCGGGCGATCTTGCCGGTCGGGGTGCGCGGGAGCGCGGGAACGAACTCGATGATCGCCGGCACCTTGAACCGGGCCAGCCGGCCGGCGCAGTGCGTCCGGACGTCCTCGGCGCTCAGCTCGGCCCCGTCCGCCCGCACCAGCACCGCACGCACGGCCTCGCCGGTGCGCTCGTCGGGCACCCCGACCACCGCGGCGTCGGCCACCCCGGCCAGCTCGACCAGCACCTGCTCCACCTCGCGCGGGTACACGTTGAACCCGCTCACCACGACCAGGTCGGACGACCGGTCGACCAGGTGCAGGTCGCCGTCGGCATCGAGGAAGCCGACGTCGGTGGTGCGGAACCAGCCCTCGACGTCCGGGCCGCCGGTGCCGTCGGGCCAGTACCCGGAGAACAGGTTGGCCCCGCGGATCGCGACCAGCCCGGTGCCGTCGACGGCGTCGAAGTCGTCCTCGTCGCCGGCAACGGCCGCCGGCTCGGAGTCCGGGTCCGCGCCGTGGTCCGGGTCCTCGGCGCCTGCGTCCGGCGGACGCGCCGGTTCGTCCAGCGCCGTGCCGGCCGCATCCACCAGCCGGATCTCGATCCCGGGCAGCGGGCGCCCGACCGAGCCGGGCTTCGGGCTGCCGTCGACGGCGTTGCTGGTCACCACCGGTCCGGCCTCGGTCAGCCCGTAGCCCTCGACGATCGACAA
This sequence comes from Pseudonocardia sp., assembly GCA_035557575.1. GTDB lineage: Bacteria > Actinomycetota > Actinomycetes > Mycobacteriales > Pseudonocardiaceae > Pseudonocardia. Next base: position 1,163 of record DATMDS010000123.1, read on the forward strand.
TCCGGTACCGGCCCGGAAGTCGGCCAGGTAGCGCGGCGGCAGCGGCGCGCCGCCGGACGTGCACAGCCGGACCCCGGCGGTCGCGGCCCGCAGCACGCCGGGCGGCAACTCCAGCAGCCCACGGAACGTCGAGGGCACGCCGGCCACGGTGCTCACCCGCTGCTCGACGATCACCTCGGCCAGCCGCGCGGCGTCCAGCTTGGCGGTCAGCACGACGGTCGCCCCGGCCCGGCACACCTGCAGGAACCCGGCGCCGACCCCGTAGATGCTGAACAGCGGCAGGGCCAGCAGCACCCGGTCCACCGGAGTGATCGGCGCCGGGCGCAGGGCCGCGACCTGCTCCCGGTTGGCCAGCAGCGCGCGGTGCGAGAGCCGCACCCCGCGCGGGGTGCCGGTGGCGCCGGAGGTGTAGATCAGCAGCGCGATGTTCTCGCCGCCACCGCCTGTCGGCGGCGGCTCGGTCCGAGCGCCCGGATCGGGCGGCCCCAGCAGCGCGGTCCCGGCCGTGTCCGCCGCCGCGGCGGCCACCGGGTCGTCATCGGCGGCGACCAGCACGGTGGGGCGACAGTCGGCGAACACCAGCTGCAGCTCGCGCAGCACCGCCGCGGGCCCGCACGGCACCACGATGGCCCCGATCCGCAGCGCGCCCAGCAGGGTCACGCAGTAGCCGGCGCCGCCGGGCAGCCGGATCGCCACCCGGTCGCCCGAGCCGACGCCGTGTGCCCGCAGCCGGTGGGCCTCGGCGGCCGCGGCCTGCTCCAGCTCGCTCCAGGTCAACGTGATCGGGGTCGTCACGTCCACGATGGCCGGGTGGTCCCGGGTCCGGGACGCGGCGGCGTCGACGAGGTCGGCGAGGTGCGCCCGCTCCGCCGGGCTGCGAGAGCTGTCCACGGTTCTCCAGGGGTCTGCAGGCCACGAGTCTGCCACGGGACCCGCCGGCCCGGGGTCGACGCCCGATCAGCGCCGGACGGTCAGCGACACCGCCGCCGCCGCCGCGGCCGCGCCCGCCATCAGCATCTGCAGCTGGCTGGGCAGGTTGTGGTTGAGCTCGTCGAGGAACTCCTTGGTCAGCTCCGTCTCCAGCAGCCGCTCGATGCCCAGCGCGCCGAGCAGCCCCACGTTGACCGCGCCGGCCAGGGTGAAGGTGGACGGCTCCCGCACCATCGAGTCCAGCCGCAGCCGGGGCCCGCTGGCCCGCAGCAGGTCCACGGCGGGGAACCGGTCCGCACCCCGGCGGGTGACCAGGCGGCGCCGCTCCCGGCGCACGATGCCCTGCTCCACCAGGTCGTCGGCGATGAGGCCGTACAGCACCTCGCCCAGTGACTCGGCCCACACCCGCACCGTGTGGCTCGAGCTCTGCTGGCGGACGCTGGTCACCACGTAGTCGTCGACCTCGCGGCCGGCCGGGTCGGCCGAGTCCACCGGCGCCGCGCCGGAGGTGGGCACGACGATCCGGTCGTCGGCGAGGCCGAGCCGACGCTCGACGATCAGATGCGCCACCTCGGAGGCGACGAGTCCACACAGGACAAGCTCCCGGCTGACCTCCATCCGACCGGTGAACGAATCGTGCGCGACCAGGAAAAGGTTCGGCGCATACTCGGTGTGACCCATGTCGCGGCATCCTAGTTGCGGCCGGAAGCGGGGCCGCGACGCAATTGCCCGTAATAACTGAAAGTGTGTGGCTGCCCACCAAGCGTCATATCGAAGTCCCACCGGACACCGACTTTGCCCGCAGCCGGCAACACGAGCTGGCGTGCGGCCCGCAGATCGGGTGCTTCCGGAGCGGAGAAACAACGTCCGGCCGACGCGGTTCGATTCCTCAGTTTTGCGCCGCAGCCGGACGGGCCCAGCTTCACCCTGGACGGCGAGAGGTCACGTCGACCGGCGTGCTGTTCACCCCGGCGTACACCGAGGGAGGCCGGTGGTCGCCGAGGTTGCACACGGCCTGGGCGCGCCGCTGCACCAACACTGCTTCTGCGCGCGGCTGGAGATGACCGTGGACGGCATCGCGAACGCGGTCGACGAGGTCGACGTGCGCAGCGATCGGTCAGCTCCGACAACCCCTACGGCAACGCGTTCGGCCGCTCGGTCACCCGCATCGGGACCGAGTCGGCGGGGGGCCGGGTGGCCGACGGGGTCCGCCGGCCGGGTGTGGCGGGTCTCCAACACCCAGCAGACCAACCGGCTCGCCCCGGTGAGCCCCGCGAGCTGATCCGATCGGGCCGGATCGACTCCTCGGGGTCGATCCGGCCATAGCTGTGTCGGCCCATCCCCCAAACTGACCATGTCGCTGACACTGACCGCGCGTAACCGTCCGCTTACCGGACGAAACCATCGGCGAGCGGTTCCTGGGCCGATCGGCCCCTCGTGTCCGCCTTATGCTCCGCCGCGTCAAACAGCTCAACGCCTCGGGCATCGGATCGACGCAAGACTCACCCAGGGGAGTGGCATTGCAGCCTGTCGCCGCCGGCGCACCGCGGGAGATCCCGCAGCGCGCCACGACACGTCCTCCAGCCCGCGAGGAGGCGGCAATGCTCTCGATGATGTCCCGGGGCGCGGCCCCGCCCGCTCCGCTCACCAGGCCGCCGCTACCCCAGCAACGGCCGCACCGGCAGTCGGGCGGCGCAACGGCCACCCTGCCCCTGGTCAACCCGCTCGCCGCGGCCCCGGTCGGCCGCCAGGACCGCCGGGCCGAGGTCGACGAGACCGCCGCCGGCACGGATGAGGCAGTGACAGCGACCGCACTCTTCGAGGACCCGGACCCGGAGGAGACGGGCTCGTGGGACCTGGTCCGGGCCGCCCAGGCCGGCGACATGACCGCCTTCGGCGAGCTGTTCGACCGCTACTACGACATCGTCTTCCGCTACGTGCTGTTCCGGATGGGCGACCGCAGCCTCGCCGAGGATGTCACCCAGGAGACCTTCGTGCGCGCGCTGCGCCGGATCTCCTCGGTCAGCTACCAGGGCCGTGACATCGGTGCCTGGTTCGTCACCATCGCGCGCAACCTGATCTTCGATCACGTCAAGTCCAGCCGGTACCGGCTGGAGCACAGCACCGGCGAGATCATCGACCTGTCCCCCAGCACCCACGGCCCTGAGCAGCAGGTGCTCGAAGGGGCCACCAGCGAGGAGCTGCTGAGCTGCGTGCGCAAGCTCAACGCCGACCAGCAGGAATGCATCCAGTTGCGGTTCCTGCAGGGCATGTCGGTCGCCGAGACCGCCCAGGCCATGGATCGCAACGAGGGCGCGGTGAAGGCTCTGCAGCACCGCGCCATCCGCCGGCTCGCGCAGCTGCTGCCGGAAGGCCTGCGGTGACGCGCGAGGCCGGTGACCGACACACTCCCGATCAGGCGAGAGCGGCGAACGAACATCATGAAGCGGCAAACGGTCCGCAACCCGTAACCCGGCCGGATCGCGGTCGTTGTAGGGGCGACGTCACCGTCGCACCCCGCGACCACGCTCGGTGCAACGGGAACGCAACGGGCGGCGCAGCCAGCGCCGCGGCGACACAGTGAGGACGGCCAACATGCCCGCCGGATCAGGCGAGGACGCGCAGCGGTTCGCCGCCGCCGTGGAGCGGGGCGAGTCCGCCCGCTCCACCGGCGACGGCGAGCTGGCCCGTGAGCTGCGGATCGTGGCGATGCTGCGGACCTGCGGCCAGGCACTCGACCCGGAACCGGCCGATCGGGACCGCGCGAAGCTGCGGCTGCTGGCCGCGCTCGCCGGCACCCCGGGCGGGCGGGCGGGCGGGTCGCGCTACGCCACCCCCGACGAGCTCGTCGAGACCGGGGCCGACCCGGCCGCTGCCGAGCTGTTGCGCCAGGTCGACCAGCTCCGGTCGGCACCGCTGGACCGGACCGCCGAACCGATGGCCGCCCCTGCCGGCGCGGCCGCGGACGTCGAGCCGCTCAGCTACCGCCCCCTGACCCCGGTGTTCCCGTTCGGCCGGGCGACGGCCAGGACACGGCCCGGGTCGGCCGCCAACGTTTCTCCCGTCGCCGCCGCAGCCACCGGTCCGGTGCGCGCCGATGTCGCAGCCGAGCAGCTGCTGCGCCAGGTCAGCCGCGGCCACGCCGCCGAGGCCGACCCGTTGCCGTCGCCGATCGCGGACGCGGTGGCGGCCGAGCAGCCCAGCAGCCCGATTCCGCCCCGGCCCGCGTCGACGGCGCGGCCACCGCGGCCCAGCGGGCGGCACAGCATGCCGCTACGGCCGGACGGCCGCAGCGACACCGTCCGCCCGGGACGCCCGCGCCGGCGGATGAGCCTCGTCGGTTCGGCGGCCCTGGTGCTGGCGATCGCGCTGGCCGGGATGAGCGTGCTCGGCAGCCGCGACGCGCTGCCCGGGCAGACCCTGTACGGCGTCAAGCGGGTGGCCGAGTCCACCGGGCTGGCCCTCACCTTCGACGACGTGACCAAGGCCCGGCGGCACCTGCAGCTGGCCAGCACGCGCCTGGACGAGGTGGAGCAGCTCGTGGCCGCCGACCCGGGGACGCACACGGAGCATCCGGAGCTGCTCGACTCGGCCATCACCGAGTTCGACGACTCCACCGGCGAGGCGGCCCGGATCCTGTTCGGAGCGGACGCGGCCAGCGGCGGCGTCGACGGGCGGGCCGACCTGCGCACCTGGGCCGCGCAGCAGCAGGCACGGCTGTCGCAGCTGAAGCCGGCGCTGCCGGACAGCACCGGCGCAGCCGATGCGATGCACCTGCTGGACCGGGTGGTGGTGCGGACCGACGCGCTGCAGGTGCCGTCCTGCGCCGAGCAGCCGACCGGAGCCACCGATGATCTCGGCCCGGTCCCCGGGTGCACCGCGCCCGGCCCGGGCAGCGACCCGGCCGCCGATGCCACCCCCGACGGTGTCGGCGACCCCCGGCCCTCCACGTCGCCCGGCGCCGTCGACGACCCGACCAGCGACAGCGCGTCGACCAGCGCAGCCACTCCAGGTGGCCCCGGCACCTCGCGGCCGTCAGGGCCCGACGCCACCGCTCGCCCGGACAGCAGCCGGGAGACCCCGACGGAGTCCAAGGCGCCGTCCGCGGAGCCGGACCCGTCCCCGGAGGACGACGGTGCCTCCGCCGACGGCACGCCCCGCGACGCGGAGCCCTCCAGCAGCCCGGCCGCCGACTCCGACGCCGACGACGACGGCCTGCTGGACGGCGAGCCGCCGGCGGGGTCGCTGCTGCCCGGGCTCGGCCTCTAGGCTCCCCGGCCCGCGGGACGAGCCGTCCGGCAGCCGGCGCCAGTAGGGTGGGGTGCGACCAGCACCCCACCCGGAGGCCGGCACGTGGCGGGACCCGGCGAGCACAGAGTCCCGCTCGCGCCGAACGACCCCGACGGGCAGCCCGGGGCCACCGAGACCCCGGGCGTGCTGGACGCGGCGACAGCGGCCGACCCGGCCGAGCGGGCCGGGGAGGCGTCCGCCGCGGCGGCCGAGCTGACCGTCTCCGACGATCCGGCCGAGGAGCAGGCGGCGGATCCGGCGGTGGCGGCGTTCTTCGACGTCGACAACACGATGATGGTCGGCGCCTCGATCTTCCACTTCGCCCGCGGACTGGCGGCCCGCAAGTTCTTCACCACCTCCGACCTGCTCGGTTTCGCCTGGGAGCAGCTGAAGTTCCGCGTCGGCGGCCGGGAGACCAGCTACTCGACCACGACCGGTCGGGACACCGCGCTGTCGTTCGTGGCCGGCCGCTCGGTGGCCGAGATCGCCGAGCTCGGCGAGGAGATCTACGACGAGCTGATGGCCGACCGGATCTGGACCGGCACCCGGGCGCTGGCCCAGATGCACCTGGACGCCGGACACCGGGTCTGGCTGGTCACCGCGACCCCGGTGGAACTCGCGTCGATCATCGCCCGGCGGCTGGGCCTGACCGGCGCGCTGGGCACGGTCGCGGAGAGCGTCGAGGGCCGCTACACCGGGCGGCTGGTCGGGGAGATCCTGCACGGACCGGCCAAGGCGCACGCGGTGGTGGCACTGGCCGCCGCCGAGGGGCTGGACCTGGACCGCTGCACCGCCTACTCGGACTCGGTCAACGACGTCCCGATGCTGTCGGCGGTGGGCACCGCGGTGGCCATCAACCCGGACGCCGACCTGCGCGAGGTCGCCCGCGAGCGCGGCTGGCAGATCCGGGACTTCCGCACCGGCCGCAGGGCCGCCCGGATCGGGGTGCCCTCGGTGCTCGGCGCCGGCGCGGTGGCCGGCGCCGTCGCGGCCGAGGTGGCCCGCAGGCGGCGCTGACCCGCTCGCCCCCCCAGCGGCGATGACTTCCGTTCCGAGCCGCCGTCTAACGACGCGAGACCCCACGAGCCGCACCCCGAACCCCAGGAGGCACCGATGCTGATCATCGCCGGCTGGCTGCAGGTCGATCCGGACGCGCGCGAGCGCTATCTCGCCGGATGCGTCGAGGTGGTCGAACTGGCCCGCGCGGCCCCCGGCTGCCTGGACTTCGCGCTCGGCGCGGACCTGCTCGACGCCGGCCGGATCACCGTGTACGAGCGCTGGGAGTCCGCCGAGCAGCTGGACGCCTTCCGCGGCAGCGGTCCCGACTCCGGCCAGACCGAGCAGATCGAGGACGCGCAGGTGCTGCGTTACCTGATCTCGGGCACCGGGCCGGCCTGAGGCGCCGCGCCGGGTCAGCCCTGGAACGCGTTGCGGCGCTGGCTGAGCAGCCGGTACAGCGTGTGCTGGATGGTTTCGCGGACCTGGTCGTTGAGGTTGAACACGGTCATCGGATCGTCCGCCGCATCCGGGCCAACGTCCCCGGTGCGGATGGGCTCGCCGAACTCGATGTACCACTTGGAGGGCAGCGGGATCAGCCCGAGCGGGCCGAGCAGCGGGAAGGTCGGGGTCACCGGGACGTACGGCACGCCGAGCAACCGGGCGAGCGGCGTGATGTCGCCGATCTTGGGATAGGTCTCCTCGGCTCCGACGACGGCGCACGGGATGATCGGCACGCCGGTGCGCAGCGCGGCCGAGACGAACCCGCCACGTCCGAAGCGCTGCAGCTTGTAGCGGTCGCGGAACGACTTGCCGATGCCCTTGAAGCCCTCCGGCCACACCCCGACCAGCTCGCCGGCGGCCAGCAGCCGTTCGGCGTCCGGGTTGCAGGCCAGCGTGCCGCCCTGCTTGCGGGCCAGCGCGCCGATCACCGGTGCCCGGAACACCAGGTCGGCCGCCAGCATCCGCAGGTGCCGGCCCGCCGGATGGTCGTCGTGCAGGGCGACCGCGAGCATCAGCGCGTCCAGCGGCAACGTGCCGGAGTGGTTGGCCACCACCAGCGCACCGCCTTCCGACGGCACGTGGTGCAGCCCGATCGGCTGCACCCGGAACCAGCGCTGGTAGAGCGGGCGCAGGGCGGGCAGCAGCAGGCTTTCGGTGAGGTCGGTGTCGAAGCCGAACTCGTCCACCGTGTAGTCGCCGGCCAGCCGGCGGCGCGCGAACGCCAGCGCGTCGATCAGGGTCTGCTCCCAGGCCGGCGGCTGCTCCGCGCCCGGTTCCGGCTCCCCGCCCGGCGCCGGCTCGGTCATCGGGAGCTCCGGGGGCGGCGCCGGGTGCGCGGGGCCGCCGCGGTCCAGCCGCCAGCGGGTCCGCCCGCGGCTCTCGTCGGCGTGCAGCGGGATGATCCGGGCGTCGGACCCCGCGCCCTCCCCTTCCGCATCGCCGGCCGCCCGGCCGCGGCGGCCGGCGTCGCGCGGCGGCGGCCTCACCGCAGCGCCCTGGCCGCGGCGAGCACGCCGCGCTCGAGGGTGCCGAACCGCTGCGCGTCCAGGACCGGGCGCAGCGCCCGGCCGTGCACGTAGTCGTCGAAGGCCTGCCGGGTGGTCCAGCGCGGGGTGAACCCGAACTGCTCCCGCAGCCGGGTGCTGTCCACCACCCGCCCGAAGTTCAGCAGCCGCATCTGCTCCGGGGAGAAGTCGACCAGTCGGGCACCCCGGAACAGCCGGCCGACGGTGCCGACGGCGACCGTGGGGATGGGCAGCGGCACCCGGCCGGCCCGGCGGATGGCCTGCGACAGCAGCAACACCCCGTCGGCAGCCACGTTGAACACGCCCGGCAGGTCGAGGCTGGCCGCCCGCTCGAGCACCGCCACCCCGTCCTCCTCGTGCAGCAGCTGCACCCGGGCGTCGTAGCCGAGCACCGTGGGCACCACGGGCAGCGCGAAGTAGCGGGTGAACACGGTGTCGATGCGCGGGCCGATGAAGTTGGCGAAGCGCAGCACCGTCACCGACACGTCGGGCCGGCGGCGGGCGAACCCGCGCAGGTAACCCTCGATCTCCGCGGCGTCCTTGGCGTAGCCGCCCGGCGGCAGGTCGTTGGGCGTCATGGACTCGGTGAAGATGGCCGGGTCCCGCGAGCTGGAGCCGTACACCGCGGTGGTGGACTTGAGCACGAGGCGCCGCACCGTCGGCGCCTGCTGGCAGGCGGCCAACAGCTGCAGGGTGCCGATGACGTTCATTTCCTTGAGCACCGACCGCCCGCCCGCGGATCCCGGACGCGCCGACAGCGACGCGTGCACCACGGTGTCCACCCCGGCCTGCGCGATGACCTTGGCGATGAGCGGGTTGCGGATGTCGGCGCGCACGAACTCGGCCCGCCCCATCCGGCTCAGCAGCTCCCGGGGCGGCGGGACGGTGTCGACGCCGAGCACACGCTCGATCGCGGGGTTGGTGGCCAGCCGGGCGGCGAGCTGGCCACCCAGGAACCGACCGACCCCGGTGACGAGAACGACGGACGGCGTCACGAACCCCTACCCGGGCAACGGATGTGCGAACCGGCCGCCGATACCGGTCACGGCGTCGGCGGCCGGGTGGGTCACTTGCCGAGTCTGCGGCGCTGCACGCGGGTCTTGCGCAGGAGCTTGCGGTGCTTCTTCTTGGACATCCGCTTGCGGCGCTTCTTGATCACAGAACCCATGCGAGGCGACCCTTTCCTGGTCGGGTGGCAGCCCCCTGCGGGGGCGGCGGAGGTGGTGCAACTGCCCGGCCGGGAACTCCCGCGGCGCACAGCCGGGCTATCTGGGCCCCATCCTACCGGCCGGGTCCGCACCCGCCGCTCCCACCGGCTTCAGCCTGCGTCGTAGAGCGAATGCCGGAGGAAGTCCTCGACGGCCCGCTTGGGCACCCGGAAGGACCGACCGACCCGAGCTGCGGGCAGATCGCCGTTGTGCACCATCCGGTACACGGTCATCTTCGACACGCGCATCATCGCCGCGACCTCAGCCACCGTCAGGAACTGCACCTGCGCCAGGTGGATCTCGGGAAGCTCAGACGGCATCCGATCACCGCTTTCTCCGGTTGCATCAGGAGTAGGCGGGTGGCAGGGGGCCGGGCCCGGATCCTGATGTTCACCGGGAAGCTTAGCGGGGCCGCTGTGACGAGCTGAACAGACCGGGTCACGCGACGGTGCGCTACAGGTCCGCGTCAGGGTGACCGGGCTCGCCCGATGGAGATCATCACTGCTTCGCGGCGCGACCCAACTCGACCGATCGGTCGCGGGCCGCCTCGATCGCGGCGATCAGCGCCGCCCGAACGCCGTGTTTCTCCAGTTCACGGATGGCGGCGATGGTGGTGCCCCCCGGCGAGGTCACGGCCTCGCGCAGGATCACCGGGTGGTCGTCGGACTCGCGCAGCATCGCGGCCGCCCCGTACGCCGACTGGACGATCAGCTCCGCGGCCACCGCCCGCGGCAACCCGAGCAGGATGCCGGCGTCGATCATGGCTTCGACCAGGAAGAAGAAGTACGCCGGGCCGGATCCGGAGAGCGCGGTCACCGCGTCCTGCTGGGTCTCGGGCACCCGCACCACGCGGCCGACGGCGGACAGCATCTTCTGCACGGCCTCGAGCTGGTCCTCGCTGGCGTGCGCGCCGGCCGAGATCGCGCTCATCGCCTCCCCCACCAGCATCGGGGTGTTCGGCATCACCCGCACCACCGGGGTGCCGGCCGGCAGCGCGCCCTCGAACAGCGCGGTCGGCAGTCCGGCACACAGCGACACCACCAGCGTGCCCGGTCCCAGCACCGGCGCCAGCTCGGCCAGCACCGGCGCGATGTCCTGCGGCTTCACCGCGACCACGATCAGCTCGGCGTGCCGGGCGGCCGCGGCCACGTCGACCGCGGCCACCCCGAGCCGGCCGGCGAGCTCGGCCGCGCGCTCCGGGTGCCGCTCGGTGAAGACCAGCTCGGCGGGTGTGGAGCCGGCGGCCAGCAGGCCCGCCAGCAACGCCTCACCGATCTTGCCCGCGCCCAGCACCGCGATCCTCGTCATGTGGTGAACCTAGTTGCTCGGCCGCGCCCGGCCACCCGCCTGGTCGGTCGGCTTCAGCTTGGGCGCCAGGGCCAGCTGGCGGGCCTGGCAGATCAGCGCGCCGGTGCTGTCCAGCACGGTCACGTCCTCGTCGAACCAGCCGCCGGCCACGGATCGGGTCGCGGCCTCGATCCGCAGCCAACCGGGCGCCGGGCGGCCGCGCAGCAGTGCGGTGAGCTGCACCGTCGGTGCCCAGCCGCGCTGCCCGTCGAGGTTGAACACGGTGGGCGGCAGGATGTCCCCGGCCAGCAGCGCGAACAGCACGCCGGTGGGTTCGCCGCGTGGCCGGGCCCAGCCGCGCAGCTGCGGCGCCGCCTGCTCGCCGCGGACGAAGGCCGTTCCCGCCGGGTCCCAGCGCACGTCGCAGCAGCGGGCCAGCCCGTACACCTGATCGAACCGGGTCGGGTCGATCGCGTCCGGACCCGGCTCGGCCACCAGCTCGGGCAGCTGCGCCCACACCGGTGGATCAGCCGGCAGCCGGCCGGCGGTGACCGTGGCGACCAGCATCATCCGCCCGGCCTGCAGCAGCCGCACGCCGATCACCGAGGCGGTGCTCCCGAGCCGCAGCACCTCGGTGGTCAGCTGCACCGGGCCGGGATCGGGCGCGCGCAGGAAGTCGGCCGACACCGCCAGCGGGTCGAACTCCGGCCCCGGCCGCTCGACGGCCAGCCGGGCCAGGCCGGCCTGGGCGAGCAGCGCCAGCAGCAGCCCGCCGTGCGCCTTCGGCCCGACCGTCCAGCCGGCGCCGAGCCGCGCGTCGAACTGCCCGCCGCCGGCCGGCTCGAGTGCGATCGCGGACGCGAACGGCGCGGCCTGCTCGGCGCTCACCGCACTCCCTCGCTGCGCTCGGTCGACGCTTCGCGAAGGCGCTGTGCCATGGATTCGCTCGCAAGCTCGCTCACTGCACTCCCTCGCTGCGCTCGGTCGACGCTTCGCGAAGGCGCTGTGACATTGATTCGCTCGCAAGCTCGCTCACCGGGACGCCGGCCCGGCGGCGGCGGGCTGCAGGTGCAACCGGGCGAACAGCAGCGACTCGTGCAGCGCGGCCATCCGCTCGTCACGGGTCCGGCAGCGCCGGGTGCTCACCTCGACCACCACCGCCCCGGTGTATCCGGAGTCGACCAGCCGCTCGCAGACCTGGTCGCAGGGCTGACGCCCGCGGCCGGGGACCAGGTGCTCGTCGCGGGGCCCGCCGGTGCCGTCGGCCAGGTGCACGTGGGTGAGCTCCTTCCCCATCCGGTGCAGCAGGTCGAGCGCGTCCGTACCCGCCGTCGCGGTGTGCGACAGGTCCAGGGTGTAGTGCGGGTAGCCGACGGCCGTCGGGTCGTAGCCCGGCGAGTACGGCACGGCCCGCCAGCGCCCCACCGGGAACATGTTCTCCACGGCCAGCGCCACGCCCGCGGTCTCGCCGGCCCGGGTGATCTCCTCGGCGAACGCGGCGACGTAGCGCAGCTGCCAGCGGAACGGCGGGTGCAGCACGACGACGGGAGCGGCCAGCGTGCCGGCGGCCTCGACCGAGCGGCGCAGCCGCAGGATCGGGTCGGCACCCCAGACCCGCTGGGTCACGGCCAGGCAGGGTGCGTGCACCGCGAGCACCGGCATGCCGTGCCGCTCGGCCAGCCGGGCCACCCCGGTGATGTCCTGGCTGATCGGGTCGGTCCAGACCATCAGCTCGACCCCGTCGTAGCCGAGCTGGGCGGCCAGCGCGAACGCCGCCGACGCCGGCTCCGGGAAGACCGACGCGGTGGACAGCGCGACCGGTGGGCCGGTGCGGTCGCCGTCCGGCGTCGCGATCATCGGTCCAGGAGTACCAGAATCGCCGGGGACACGGTGATCAGCAGCCCGACCAGCACCGCGAGCACCGTCGTGCGCGGGCCGTCGGTGCGCAGCAGCGCCCGGACCAGCAGCACCAGGCCGACCGTCAGCAGCACGGCGGCGGCGAGTGCGACGACCGGAAGGCTGCGCCACAGGAACCGGAACGCGATCCACAGCGCGGCGCCGCCCACGGCCCCGCCGAGCCACTGCGCGAGGACGATCGCCCATGCCGCGGCGGTTCCGGAGGCGGCCTCGGCGGCCATCCGCCCGAGGCGGCGCCGGGGCTCCTGATCGGCCGGGTCGTCGTGGGCGAGGTCCAGGTCAGCCTGATCGAGGTCGTCCAGGCCGCCCGGGTGCGCGATGCCCTCCGCGGGGCCGGTCGGCTCGGCGGTCTCGGGGGTCGGGCGTCCGAAGCCCGGGCGTCGCCCCCGCTTGCGCGGGCGGTCCAGCGGGCGGTCCAGGCCGGCCGGCGGCTCGTCGTAGCGGGCGAGCTCGCCCGGCTCGGCGTCGTCGTCGACCAGGGCCTGTCCGTCGCCCCGGCTGCGCCCCTCGCGACGAGCCGGGTCGGCCGGCCCGGCGAGCATCCCCCAGTCGTCGACACCGGCACGCCCGGCCGGCCCGCCCCATGGACCGACGGTGGGCGACATCGGGAGGGCCTGGTCGTCGGGAGCGGCGGCCGGTCGGGCCTCGGTGTCCTGAGTGGACTCGACGAAGAGGTCGAGCGGGGCGGCGGCCGCGGTGGGCGGGCCCGCGTCGTCGAACCGATCGTCGGTGGCCGGGGCCCCGACCGAGGAGCGCAGTTCCCGCTCGGTGCGC
>DATMDS010000124.1:0-32088 GCA_035557575.1 Pseudonocardia sp.
GCTGCTGGCCACCGCCGTGACCCGGGCCGGCGATCCGGAGCGGATGGCGCACGCCATGCGGCTGGCGGTGGAGGCCGGCCGTGCCGCCCGCGGGGCCGGCCGCATCCCGCGGCGCTACTGGGCCCGGGCCAGCTCCCCGGACCCCGACCAGGCCTCCTGAACCTCCGCCACTCCGCACCCGCACTCGCGCGCCCGCACCCCCCTCCTGAACCGAACGAACGGCACTTTCGCACGATAGGTTCGTGCGAAAGTGCCGTTCGTTCAGCCGGGCATGGGGGGCTCGGGGGCTCCGGGGTGGATTACGCGGCGGCGGGCTCGGCGGGCTGGCGGTCGACGGTGGTGCGCAGCGGCACCTCCTTGATCAGCAGCACCGCGACCAGCGAGATCAGCGAGGCGACAGCCGCGATCCCGAAGACGAGGCCGATCCCGTCGCCGTAGGCCGCGCGCAGGGCGTCGGCCTGGGCCGCCGGCAGCGTGGCGAGGTCGGACAGGCCCGCCGACGCGGCCGCTGACCCGCCGAGCAGGTTCGCGACCCGCCCGCTGAGCACCACGCCCAGCACGGTCACGCCGATGGTGCCGCCCAGGGAACGCAGGAACGCGACCACCGAGCTGGCGGCGCCCATGTTGCGCAGGTCCACCGTGTTCTGCACGGCCAGCACCAGGTTCTGCATCGACATGCCGACCCCGAGACCCAGCAGCACCAGGAACCCGCTGATCTCCAGGATCGGGGTCGTGTGGTCGAGGGTGGACAGCAGGGCCAGGCCGGTGGTGATGAGCACGGCCCCGGTCACCAGGTACGGCTTCCACCGCCCGTAGCGGCTGATCAGCTGGCCGGAGACGGTGGAGGCGACGAGCAGGCCGCCGACCAGCGGCAGCGTCAGCAGCCCGGCGACGGTCGGGTCGTACGAGCGGGCGGTCTGGAAGTACTGGCCGAGGAACACCGAGCCGCCGAACATGACCACACCCACGATCAGGCTGGCCAGCACGGCCAGCACCACGGTCCGCTCGCGGAACAGCGACATCGGCACCACCGGCTCCGGCGCCCGCAGCTCGACGACGACCGCGGCGACGAGCATCGCGGCCCCCAACCCGGCCAGCGCCAGGGACATCGCCGAGGCCCAGGCGAAGGTCTCGCCGGCCAGCGACACCCAGATCAGCAGCGCCGAGACGCCGCCGGTGATCAGGGCCGCACCCAGGTAGTCCAGCTGCAACCGGCCGTCGCGGGGAGCGGTCGGGATCTGCAGGGTCCGCTGCAGCACGACCAGGGCGATCAGCCCGACCGGCACCCCGACGAAGAAGCACCAGCGCCAGCCGAGTCCCGGCGTGTCCACCAGCAGCCCACCGGCCAGCGGGCCGGAGACGGTCGCCGCGGCCAGCACCGCACCCAGGTAGCCGGAGTAGCGCCCGCGCTCGCGCGGCGGGATCAGCACGGCGATGATCACCTGGGCCAGCGCCTGCAGCCCGCCGGCGCCGACGCCCTGCACCGCCCGCCAGCCGATCAGGCTCTCGAGGGAGCCGGCCAGCCCGGCCCCGATCGAACCGAGGATGAAGATGCCGATGGACAGCTGGACCAGCAGCTTCTTGCTCAGCAGGTCGGCCAGCTTGCCCCAGATCGGCGTGGTGACGGTGGTCGCGAGCAGCGTCGCGGTGACCACCCAGGTGTAGCCGGTCTGGCTGCCGTGCAGGTCGGCGATGATCGTCGGCAGCGCGTTGGCCACGATCGTGCTGGACAGGATGGCCACGAACATGGCCAGCAGCAGCCCGCTCAGCGCGGTCAGGATCTCGCGGCGGCTGCGCTCGAGGGCTGCCGGTGACGCGACGGTCGGGGCCGGTTGCGCGGCGGTGGCGGTACTCATGGTGCGGTGGTGCCTTTCCTGGTGGTGGTCGTGCGGGTGCGGCGGCGTCAGGGGCGCGGCGGGCCGAGGTCACCGGCGTGCGTCTCGAGCTCCGCGGCGAGCGCGCTGATCAGCTGCGTCGCCGTCCGGACGTCGGTCGTGGGGGTGCGGGCCAGGGCGTCGCGCAGCCACTGCCGGCGCAGTCGGCGGGCCTGTGCGAGCAGTTCCAGCCCGTCCGGGGTCAGCCGGACCAGGCTGGCCCGTCGGTCGGACGGGTCCGGGCGCCGGCACACCAGCCGCTGCGCCTCCAGCTCGGCGATCTGGCGGCTGATCACCGACTGGTCGACGTTGCGCAGCTCGGCCAGCTCACTAAGCCGGCGCTCGCCGGGGCCGATCAGGACGGCCATCTCCAGCGTGGCCAGCCCGGACCGGGCGTGGTCGGAGCCGCGCCGGCCGAGGCAGCGCCAGGTGTGCATCAGCCCGAGGACAGCGGCCCCCAGCTCGTCGACGGCGTGGTCGGTCGCCGGCAACGCCGGCTCCCGGGTGTACGGAAGAACGGCCGTCGACTGATGCATGGCACAACCATATTCCAAATGGTTGTAGCACGCAAGCAATGTGGCGACGATAACCACCCGCGTTTGATCACGGCTTGCGGTACATCCGGCTCGCCCGTGCCACAGCCGCCGATCATGCACCGGGGGATCAGCTCGCGGTGGCAGGGCCGCCGTCGTCAGAGCGGGGCGATGCCGGCCCGGTGCCGGCGGGCCAGCTCCTGGTAGACGCTCGGGTTGGTGTCCACCCACCGCCGCGCGGACGCGGTCAGCGGCCCCTTCACCGCGGCCGCGGGGCCGAGCACCAGCTGCCCGTCCGGCAGCACGGTGTTCGGCGCCACCGTGGCGCCCGCCCCCACCAGGCAGCGGGCCCCGATCCGGGCGCCGTCCTGGATCGTCGCGCCGTTCCCGATCAGCGCCTCGGCCCCGACCGTGCAGCCGTGCACCACGCACAGGTGCCCGATCGTGGCGCCGGGACCGATCTCGGTGATCGGGTCGTCGCCGCCGTGCAGCACGCAGCCGTCCTGCACGTTCGCGCCGGCGCGCACGACGATCCGGCCGAAGTCGGCGCGCAGCACGGCGTTGTACCAGACCGAGGCGCGCGCCTCGATGTGCACGTCCCCGACCAGCGTCGCGGTCGGGGCGAGGAACGCGTCCGGGTGCACGGTCGGCGACACACCCTCGAAGGAGAACAGCGGCATGGGATCACCGTGCCACGTGCGATCACTGTGGTGGCGGCGACTGCGGCGCCGGGGACGGCTGCGGTGGTGGCTGGTAGGGCGGTGGCGTGAGCCCCAGCGAGCGCAGCTCCAGCACGGCCAGCCGGTAGAGGGTGCCGGAATCCCCGAAGCGCCAGGCGGCCGCCGGGTCGACCGAGGCGGTGAGCAGCTTGCTCGCCGGTTGGTGGGCCAGCGCCCGCAACGCCAGCAGGTCGACTCCGTGCTGGCGGATGATGATGGCCGAGCGGGCCCGGCGGGCGTAGCGCAGCCGCGCCCACAGCCAGACCAGCACCACCGGGAGCGCGCCGACGAGCATCACCGAGGCCGCGGTGCCGGCCGCCATCGTCGCGATCGTCTCCACCTGCCCCTCGCCGGCCGACTCCAGGGCGGTACCCGCGTTGCTCCCGGAACCGAGCGCGCCGGCCATGTCGTCGCCGATCAACGGGATCCGGCTGGCGGTGCCCGCGGCGTTGTCGAAGGCCTCGCGCATCGACGCGCCGGCCTGGGCCAGTCCCAGTCCCGGCTCCTGGAGCCGGAGCACCACCTGGTAGGAGGACCGCGCCACCAGCACGCACAGCACCACCCAGACGATCACCAAGATGTCGGCCAGGATCTGGATGACCAGCCGCAGCGGGCGTTCCGCGTAGAACCGCATGGACGCGGAGGGTAGCCAGTTGCGGACCGCTGCGGGTCGGACCGGCGGGCTCAGAGCAGCCCGAGCTTGGTCGCGGCGTACACCGCCTCCGCGCGCCGCGAGACCACGAGCTTGCGCATCAGGTTGCCGACGTGGAACGTCACCGTGGTCTCGGAGATGAACAGCTCCGCTCCGATCGCCCGTTTGGACAGCCCGCGGGCCAGCAGCCGCAGCACGTCCAGCTCGCGCTCGGTGAGCCGCTCCCGCTCCGGCAGGCCGCCGCCGGACAGCGAGCGCACCATGGCCGACGCGCTGCGGGCGTCGAACGCGCTTTCCCCGCGGGACACCGCCCGGATGGCCCGCACCAGCTCGGTGGTGTCGACGTCCTTGACCACGTAGCCGCGGGCCCCGGCCTGCACCGACTCGACGACGAGCCGGTCCTCGGCGAAAGTGGTGAGCACCAGCACCCGATCCCCGGATGCGCGGCACACAGCCGCCGGCACACGTCCAGCCCGTCGGTCTGCAGGCCGGCGGTGAGCTTGAGGTCCAGCAGCACGACATGGGGGCAGCGGCCGGCGCAGATCTCGGATGTGCCGGTCGGTGCCCAGCCGGCTCCGACCTCACCCAAGGGTCAGTACCCGTTCAGCCGGCGTGGATGGGCCCTTCCCGCTCGGCCAGCCGGCGCCCGCCGCCGCCCCAGTGCTGGGCGATCATCTCGGCGGCGATCGAGACCGCGGTCTCCTCCGGGGTGCGCGCACCGAGGTCGAGCCCGATCGGGCTGGACATCCGGGCGATCTCGTCATCGGTGATGCCACGCTCGCGCAGCCGCTGCAGCCGGTCGTCGTGGGTGCGCCGGGAGCCCATGGCCCCGATGTAGGCCACCTCCGGCAGCCGCAGGGCCACCTCCAGCAGCGGCACGTCGAACTTCGGGTCGTGGGTCAGCACGCAGAGCACGGTGCGCCCGTCGATCCGCCCGGCCTCGGCCTCGGCGGCCAGGTAGCGGTGCGGCCACTCGACCACCACCTCGTTGGCGCCGGGGAACCGGGAGGCGGTGGCGAACACCGGGCGCGCGTCGCAGACGGTCACCCGGAAGCCGAGGAAGTTGCCGATCCTGGCCACCGCGGCGGCGAAGTCGATGGCGCCGAAGACGATCATGCGGGGCGGCGGCGCGAAGGACTCGACGAACACCGAAAGGCCCTCGCCCCGGCGCTGGCCGTCGACCCCGTAGGTGACCATGGCGTTGCGCCCGGAGTCGAGCAGCCCGCGGGCGTCGTCGCGGATGGCGTCGTCCAGCCGGCTCGATCCGGTGCTGCCGTCAACCCGGTTCGGCCACACCACCAGGCGCTTGCCCAGCCGTTGCGCCGGCCCGGACACAACGGTGGCCACCGCCACCGGGGAGCCGCTGCGCAGCGCGTCGGCGACCTCGCCGAGCTGCGGGTAGCTGTCCGGGTCGACCCGCTCCACGAACACGTCCAGGATGCCGCCGCAGGTCAGCCCCACGGCGAAGGCGTCGTCGTCGGACACGCCGTAGCGCTGCAGCACCGGCCGGTGGTCACCGAGCACCTGCTGGCCGAGCTCGTAGACCGCGCCCTCCACGCAGCCGCCGGAGACGCTGCCGACCGCCTCCCCGTCCGGACCGACGAGCATCGAGGCGCCGGGCTGCCGGGGAGCCGAGCGGAAGGTGCCGACCACGGTGGCCAGTGCCGCGGACTGGCCGTTCTTCCACCAGCCTTCCAGCTGGTCGATGACGTCACGCATGCCGTATCACTCCGAGTAACTGTTCCAGGGTGGCCAGACTGTGGCCCGCCAACAACTGGTCCAAGTACGGCAGGGCGGCGACTATTCCGCCCTGCACCGGTGCGTACCCGTCCTTGCCGGCGTGCGGGTTGACCCAGACCAGCAGGTGCGCGAACCGGCTCAGCCGCTGCATCTGCACGCCGAGCAGCTCGGTGTCGCCGCGCTCCCAGCCGTCGGAGAACACCACGACCACCGCCCGCCGCGCCGCGCCGCGCTGTCCCCACCGATCGACGAAGGCGCGCAGCACCTCGCCCAACCGGGTGCCGCCGGACCAGTCGGGAATCGCTCGGCCGGCGGCGGCGAGGGCCCGTTCGGGATCACGCATCCGGAGCTGTTGCGTCACCCGGGTGAGCCTCGTCCCGAGGGTGAATGCCTCGACGGCACCCGGTGCGCGCCGCACCACGACGTGCGCGAAGCGCATCAGCGCGTCGGCGTAGGGCTCCATCGAGCCGGACACGTCGATCAGCAGCACCACCTTGCGCGGCCGCCGGGACCGGTTGCGGCGGCGCAGCTCGCCCAGCTCGCCCTGGTTGCGCAGGGCCACGCGCAGGGTGCGCCCGGGGTCGGTCGGGCCGTGCCGGGCCGGGCGCAACCGGCGCGAGATCCGGGTGGGCAGCTCCGGGCGCAGCAGCGCCAGCAGTCGGCGCAGGTGCTCCCGCTCCACCGGGCTCAGCTCGGCCACGTCCCGGTTGCGCAGCACCTCGCTGCCGCTGGCCCGGGCGCGCAGCTGGCTGCCCGGCTCCTCGCCGTCCCCGTCGGCGGAGCCGTCGGGCGGGGTCAGTGCGGCCAGCTTGGGCGGTGGCGGCGGGCGCTCGTCGCGGATCCGGGTACTGCCGCCGCCGGGCGGGGTGAACCAGTCCGCGAACGCCCGGTCGTAGCGGGGCAGGTCATCGGGGTCCGAGCAGAGCGTCAGCCGACCGGCCCAGTAGGTCTGCAGCTGGCTGGTCACATCGAGTGAATCCACAGCGGTCAGGAACGCGGCGACCCGGTCGGTCGTGACGGCCAGCCCGGCGTTGCGCAGCACGGCCGTGAACGCGACCAGACCGGGGACCGGGTCGTCGTTCGCCGCTCCGGCGGCCGGGTCGGCCGGTGTCGACGTTCTCATCACCGCTCAGGACGCCAGCAGGACGTCGAGTTGCTTGCGCACCCGGTCGGCATCCTCCCGGTACTTGAGGACGGCACCGAGGGTGGCGGCGGCGCTGTCGAGGTCGAGATGGCGGGCGCCGACCAGCTGCAACGCCCGGGCCCAGTCGATGGTCTCGGCGACGCCCGGTGGCTTCAGCAGGTCGGCCTGGCGCAGCGCCCGTACCGCCCGGGCGACCTGGGTGGCCAACCGCTCGGGCAGCCCGGGCAACCTGGAGTGCAGGATCTCGATCTCGCGGGCCAGATCGGGGTGCTCGAGCCAGAGGTAGAGGCAGCGCCGTTTCAGCGCGTCGTGCACCTCGCGGGTCCGGTTGCTGGTCAGCACGACCAGCGGCGGCGTCGCGGCCCGGATCTCCCCGAGTTCGGGGATCGTCACCGCGTGCTCGGTGAGCACCTCCAGCAGGAAGGCCTCGAACTCGTCGTCCGCACGGTCGATCTCGTCGATCAGCAGCACGCTCGGGCTGGTCTGCAGGGCCCGCAGGATCGGCCGGGCGAGCAGGAAGCGGGGCTCGTAGAGCGAGGCCTCGACGGCGCCGGCGTCCAGTGCGTCGCCGGAGGCGCCGGCCGCGGCTTCGAGGGCACGCAGGTGCAGCAGCTGTCGCGGAAAATCCCAGTCGTAGAGCGCCTGGGCGGCGTCGATGCCGTCGTGGCACTGCAACCGGATCAGCTCCGAGCCGGTGATCTGGGCCAGGGCCTGGGCGAGGGCGGTCTTGCCGGTGCCCGGCTCGCCCTCGCAGAACAGCGGACGGTTCATCCGCATGGCCAGGAAGACGGCGGTCGCGATCCCGTCGTCGGCCAGGTAACCGGTCGAGCGCAGCGCGGTCACCAGCTCCGTCGGCGAGTCCACGGGGGGCCGGGCGGGATCGGTCACCCGGCCAGCATGACGGAACCGCGGGGCGGTAGCCACCTAGGCGACCACACCTCGCAGTTGCTGAGAGTGACTTTGAAACTACTGATTGCAGTCTTACGGTGTGAGCAAAGCGATAATATTTCCGGCTTGAACGCGATTAATGCAATCGTGATCGTCTCGTGATGACAGCTTACTGACCTGCGGTTTTACCGGAATCTGCCTAGTTATAGGACCGTTACCGTGAGCAGCCTCACCGCTACTTTGTTTGACGGATGGCCAGGGGGTGCTCGTAGTTTCGATGCCTGTTGCCCCCGAACGGGAGCAACGCGAAATGCACCCGAACCGTCGCGCCTGGCTCCGTCCCGCGGTTTCGGTCCGCCTAGCTGATGGCGGGACGGGGCTGCGGTACCGCTGCTCGCCGGCTGACGAGCAGGTTCCCGCACCGGCGCGATCAAGGAGACAACTGATGACTGCTCGCACGAGTTCCCGCAAGGGCCGAAGTCTCATGCGCGCCGCCGTGGTCGGCGCGGTCGCGATCGGCGCCCCCTTCGCCGTCGCCGGAACCGCTAATGCTGCCCCGGATTCGGCGTGGGACAAGCTCGCGCAATGCGAGAGCGGCGGCAATTGGAAGATCAACACTGGCAACGGTTACTCGGGTGGTCTGCAGTTCAGTGCGAGCACCTGGCGCGCCCACGGCGGCAAGGGCTCGCCGCACAACGCCAGCCGCGCGGAGCAGATCGCGGTGGCCGAGCGCACCCTCGCGGCCCAGGGCTGGAACGCCTGGCCCTCCTGCTCCCGCAAGACCGGCGTGCGCAGCCACTCGGCGTCAGCCGGCAAGGTCGTGAAGGCCGCCGCCGCTCCAAAGGCTGCCGCTCCAAAGGCCGCCGCTCCCCAGGCCGCACCGGTGGTCAAGAACGGCGCCGACTACACCATCGCCCCCGGCGACACCTTGGGCAAGATCGCGCAGAAGTTCGGCGTGCAGGGCGGCTGGAAGGCCGTGTACGACCGCAACGCCGACGTGCTCAGCAGCCCCCACGTGCTGAAGGTCGGCCAGCAGCTCGACCTGAGCTGACCGCCCGGGTCGGGCTCGGACCGACCGCGTGCACGTCAGGCCCGAGCGCAGGTCAGGCCGAGCCGACCCATTCGTCGGTGCCGTCGCTGAACGACTGGTGCTTCCACACCGGTAGCCGGCGCTTCACCTCGTCGACCAGCTCCGCGCAGGTGGCGAACGCCTCCCGGCGGTGGTCGGCGGCCACGGCACAGGCCAGCGCAACGTCACCGATGCCCAGCGGGCCCACCCGGTGGCTGAGCGCGATCGCGCGCACCCCCTGGGCCCGGGCGGCGATGTCGGCGGCCACCTCGGCGACGACCTTGCCCGCCGTCGGGTGCGCGCTGTAGTCGAGGCTGCGCACGGCCCGGCCGCCGTCGTGATCGCGCACCACCCCCGCGAAGGTCACGACGGCACCGGCCGCCGCCTGCTCGACGAGCGCGGCGTGCTCGGCGACGTCCAGCGGTTCCTCGCCGACGGTGGCGCGCAACACGGCGGCGCCGGTGGTCGATCCGGTCACGTGTGATCGCCTCCGCGCAGCTGGTCCACGGCGTGGGCGAGGACGTCGGCCAGCACGGCCAGCCCGTCGCGCACGCCCCCGGTCGAGCCGGGAAGGTTGATCACGAGGGTACGCCCGGCCACCCCGGTGACGCCGCGGGACAGCACCGCGGTGGGCACCTTCGGGGCGCCCGCGGCGCGGATCGCGTCGGCCAGCCCGGGCACCTCGTAGTCGAGGAGTCGGCGTGTGAGCTCCGGGGTGGCGTCGGTGGGGGAGATGCCGGTGCCGCCGGTGGTGATCACGACGTCGACCCGATCGGCTATGGCGGCTCGCAGCGCGTCGGCGACCGGCTCCCCGTCCGGCACGACCGCCGGATCGGGCGTCGTGAACCCGCGCTCGCGCAGCCACTCGACGATCACGGGCCCGCTGCTGTCGGGGTAGACGCCGGCCGCCGCCCGGTTCGAGGCGGTGACCACGCGAGCCGTTCCGCTCACGCCCACCACCTCCCGCTGCCCCCGAGTGAACGAACGGCACTTTCGTACGAACCTATCGTGCGAAAGTGCCGTTCGTCCGCCTCGAAGGGCGCGGCTGCGGGCGCGGCTGCGGGCGGGGCAGCGGGCGGGGCTGCGGGCGGGGCAGCGGGCCGGGCGAGGGGCGCGGTGAGCGTGCTCGTGTCCAGGGCGGCAGCGCCGGTCATGATCGGTCGTCCGGCCGTACCCAGGTCCCGGTCTTGCCGCCGTCCTTGCGCTCCACCCGCACCGCGTCGAGCACCGCGGCCGGGTCCACGGCCTTGATCATGTCGTGCAGGGTGAGTCCGGCCACGGCGACCGCGGTCAGCGCCTCCATCTCCACGCCGGTGCGATCGGTGGTCCGCACGGTGGCCCGGATGGCCACCTCCGCGTCCCCGCACTCGAGTTCCACGGTCACCCCGCTGAGCGCGATGGGATGGCACAGCGGCACCAGGTCAGGTGTGCGCTTGGCCCCCATGATCCCGGCGATCCGGGCGGTGGCCAGCGCGTCACCCTTGGGCAGGCCGTCGCGGCGCAGCAGGGCGACCACTTCGGGCGTCGTGCGCACGGTGCCGGTGGCGACGGCCGTGCGCGCGCTCGGCTCCTTGTCCGTGACGTCGACCATCCGGGCGGCGCCGCCGGCGTCGACATGAGACAGCTCCACCCCCGGAACCCTACGGCGTGCGCGCCCGATGACGCTGTGACCTCCCGGGGCGTACAGATGGCCGTAGGTTCATATGATCTGCGTCACAATTCGCCCGTGTGCTGAACCCAGCGTGACCGGACGACGTGCGCCTGAGCTGCGCCGCAACCGATTCGTTACCTCTTTCGGCGTAAGGACCCTTAAGGCGACACGCGCGACATGCGCAGTGCGTAGGACTTCCTTCTCAGCTGGACCAGTCGTACGTTCGCAAATGGTCGAACCGGATTACCCCAGATCCGGCGAGTCCCGACTCCGCAGCGCTCCCCTGTCCGGCGGAATCGAACCCATCGTCAACACGAGACGCGGGACAGGAACGGATCGGCGTGGCCACTTCCTTCGGCCGCGCGCTCGCCAGCTCCCGGCGAGCATCCGGGCGCAGCGCAGGAGGCGCATCATGGCGCGTTATCGAGGACGTCACCGAGCTCCCAGCACCACCGGGCGGACCCTCGCCCGTAGTGCTCTCGTCGGCGCAATGGCCAGCGGCCCGCTGCTCGCGGCCGTGCCGGCTGCGCACGCGGCATCCACATCCACGTGGGACCGCGTCGCGCAGTGCGAGAGCGGTGGCCGGTGGAACGTCAACACCGGCAACGGCTACCACGGCGGGCTGCAGTTCTCGCCGACGACCTGGAAGGCCTTCGGCGGTGGTGACTTCGCCTCGGTCGCCCACAAGGCCAGCCGGGCGGAGCAGATCGTGGTGGCCGAGCGGGTGCTGGCCAAGCAGGGCTGGGGCGCGTGGCCGACGTGCTCGCGCAAGGCCGGAGCCCGCGGTGAGCCCGCGTCGCAGCGCAGCGCCCCGAAGAAGCAGCCCTCCGCCACCGTCGAGGCCACGGCAGGGGGCGGCGGGAACTATGTCGTCCGCAGGGGCGACACGCTCTCCGAGATCGCGACCGCGCACGGCATCACCGGAGGCTGGCGGGCGCTGGCCAAGAAGAACCCGGCGCTCGACCCCGACCTGCTCGTGCCCGGCCAGACCCTGACGGTCTGACCGCACGGTCATTGCGTCGGCCGACCCCACCGTGGCCGAGCGACCGCCAGCACGGCCCCGATCCTGTCGCGGCGACCGCGGCAGGAGCTTCACCTCGGCCGCCCCGGCAGCGGTGGCGATGACGGGTACGGCGGCACGCACGTCGTCCGGGGGTCGTGCCGCCTGTCGAACCACAGGCTCAGGTGAACCACGTCGTCCCGGACCGGAAGAACCGGGGCGGCGATCGACAGTGGACGGCCACTGCGGTCGTCCGTTCCGGCCTGTACGAGTCCGGAACGGACACATGCGAGTGGACGTGCAATTCGGCATCGGCCCCGGATGAGCGAGCCCGGTCTCTCTGCGCCCGTCTGTCGTTCTCGGGCGCAGTGACTAATCAGGACCGCGTTCTTGTGAACCTCGCACATGCTGCTGGAAATGGGCGAGTTGGTCGGCGGTGTCGACGTCGGAGGGATTGGCGATGTCGCCGCACTCGACCAGTTGGACCGCCGGGTTGCCGGCCAGGTAGTCGCGGGCGCCGGCATCCCCGGTCGCCGCCTCGGACACCAATGTCCAATGAAGACGTCCGATGAGAACAGGGTGGCCCGGACGGCCGCCGTACGCCGCGCGCGCCAGCAGGCCCGGCGCGCAGCGGGCGCCGACCCGGGCCACGCAGTCGGCGGGCACCCCGGGAAGATCGACCAGGTGGATCAGTGCAGCGGGCGGCGTCGGCACCGAGCCGGCCAGGGCGGCCAGTCCGGCGCGGAGCGAGGCACCCATGCCCTCGGCCCACCCTGGCTCCGTCACCACCAGAACATCGGACGGGAGAACGGCGCGTACTTCATCGGCAGCGGCGCCGATCACGACCACCAGCGGAGCGCAGCCACCGTCCCGCAGCACCCGCAGGGCGCGCCGCACCAGTGGCTCGCCATCCAGCTCGACCAGCGCCTTCGGGCGCCCCATCCGCCGCCCGGCTCCGGCGGCGAGGAGCAGGCCGGCGGGCGGGGCTATCGGTTGATCTCGGTGGTCGGGTGCGTGTACGGCACGCTGTCCTGCGGGAACTCCACGTCACCGAAGGGGGAGAGCGAGCCCTGCATGTCCGCGGTCAGCTCGCTGACCGGGTGCTCGCCGTCGGGCACCTGGGGCCAGGTCGGGTCCAGACGGTCCGGTTGGACTGATTTGGCCACGATCTCCTCCTCACGGTGGTGGTGCGCGGAGTATCGCGCATCCGAGGCCCCGGCGTCTCCTCGGCAACGCAGACTACCGTGAGAGGCGATGCCCACCACGCTGGTCGACCGGTTGCGCGCGGCGGACGACGAGACGCTCGCCGCGCTGTTCCGGCTGCGGCCCGACCTCGCCGTGCCCCCGCCCGCCGACTTCTCGGTGCTGGCGACGCGGGCCGGGATCCGGGCGTCGGTGCACCGCGCCTGCGAGGACCTCGACACGGTCGTGCTCGCCGTGCTCGAGGCGCTGGTCGTCGCCGACGCGGACCAGGAGCCGGTGTCGCGGCAGGAGGTGCTGCGGCTGTTCGGCCCGGATGTCCCGGCGGCCGCCGTCGATCGTGGGCTCGCCGCGCTCGCCGAGCGCGCGCTGATCTGGGAGGACGACGGGATCGCGCTGGTCCCGGCCGCGCGGGACGTGGTGCCGCGCTTCCCGGGCGGGCTGGGGCGGCCGTCCTCGGGGCCGGCCGGCTCCTCGGCGCTGCCCGAGCTGCTCACCGCGGTGGACGACGAGGAGCGCCGCGTGCTCGACGCGCTCGCCGCCGGCCCGCCGATCGGGCGCAGTCGCGCCGGCTCCGACCCGCAGAGCCCGGTCGGGCGGCTGCTGGCGCGCGGGCTGCTGCTGCGCGTCGACGCCGACACCGTCGAGCTGCCGCGACAGGTCGGGTTGGCCCTGCGCGGCGATCATCCGCTCGGCGTGGTGTCGGTCGCGCCGCCCAACGCCGGAGCGCGGGACCGCGGTTCCGACGTGGTCGACCGCACGGGAGGCGGCGCCGCGCTCGAGGCGCTGCGCCGGATCGAGCTGCTGCTCGCGTTCTGGAGCCACACTCCACCGCAGGTGCTGCGCTCCGGCGGCCTCGGCGTGCGCGAGCTGCGCCGGGTGGCCAAGGAGATCGACACCGACGAGCCGGCGGCCGCGCTGCTGGTCGAGCTGGCGGCGGCGGCGGATCTGGTCGCCGAGAGCGAGAGCGTGGGCCCGGAGTGGGTGCCCACCACCGAGGCCGACATCTGGACCGCCGGCGGGCCGGAGCAACGCTGGTCACGGATCGCCCGCAGCTGGCTCGACCTGCCCCGGCTGCCCGGCCTGGTCGGGCACAAGGACGATGCGGGCCGGCCGATCGCGGCGCTGTCGGACGGCGCGCGGCGGCCGTTCGCCCCGCGGGACCGGCGCCGGGTGCTGGCCGGGCTCGCCGAGCTGCCACCCGGAGTCGCTCCCGGGTCGGCCGCCGGTCTGGCCGAGCTGCTGGCCTGGCGCGCGCCCCGGCGCGGGGGCCGGCTGCGCGACGAGGTCGTCGGCTGGGTGCTCGCCGAAGCCACCGTGCTGGGCGTCGTCGCCCTCGATGCGCTCACCACCCCGGGCCGGGTGCTGCTCAAGGATCCGGGCGAACTGGTCGCGGCGCTGCGGGCCACGCTGCCGCCGCCGATCGACCACATCCTGCTGCAGGCCGACCTGACCGCGGTCGCACCCGGGCCGCTGGAGCCCGAGCTGGCCGCCCAGCTCGACCTGATGGCCGAGGTCGAGTCGGCCGGTGGGGCGACCGTGTACCGCTTCACCGAAACGACCGTCCGGCGGGCACTGGACGCCGGGCGGGCCGCCGCCGACCTGCACGAGCTGCTGGCCACCCGCTCCGCGACCCCGGTGCCGCAGGCGCTGCGCTACCTGATCGACGACGTGGCCCGCCGACACGGGCGGCTGCGCGGTGGGGCGGCCGCGTCGTTCCTGCGCTCCGACGACGAGGTGCTCATCGCCGAGGTGCTGGCGCACCCGCAGGTCGCGGAGCTCGAGCTGCGCCGGATCGCACCGACCGTGGTCGTCTCACCGCTGCCGCTGATCGACCTGCTGGACGGGCTGCGGGCGGCCGGCTTCAGCCCGGCCGGAGAGGACTCCGGGGGTGCGGTGCTGGATCTCACCCACCGCGGCCGGCGGACCGCACCCCGGCGGCGCCCCTCCGGGCGGGTCGGTGCCCCGCCCGAGCCGGATCCCGAGCAGCTGGTCGGCCTGGTGTCCCGGATGCGCGCCGGCGACGCCCTGAACCGGGTCCGCCGCGGCTCGGCCCACCCGGCCGGCGGGAACGGCTCGGCCGTCGACCTGCTGCGCTCGGCGGCCGCGACGCAACGCAGGCTGGTGATCGGTTTCGTGGATCGCCGGGGGGACGCGGCCGAGGTGGTGCTCGCCCCGGTCAGCGTCGGCGGCGGGGTGGTGGAGGGCCGGGACGCGGTTGACGGGGTACCGGTCCGGGTGCCCCTGCATCGCATCACCACCATCGCCGAGGTGGAGCAGTAGCGCCCAGGTCGTGAGTGCCTAGCCGCGTTCTTACGCGGCTAGGCACTCACGGGCGCGAAGCGCCGGCGGTCATCCGGTGCTGCATCGCGTGCTCGACCAGCGCGATCAACGTCTGCTTGGTGGACTCGCGGCTGCGCGCGTCGCAGCTGATGATGGGGATGGTGGCGTCGATCGACATCGCTTCCCGGACGTCCTCGACCCGGTGCTGCAGCAGGCCGTCGAAGCAGTTGAGGCCCACGATGTAGGGCAGGCCGCGGTCCTCGAAGAAGTCGATCGCCGCGAACGAGTCGGCCAGCCGGCGGGTGTCCACGAGCACCACCGCACCGATCGCACCACGCACCAGGTCGTCCCACATGAACCAGAAACGGTGCTGACCCGGGGTGCCGAACAGGTACAGGATCAGCTCGGCGTCCAGCGACACCCGGCCGAAGTCCATCGCCACCGTGGTCGTCGTCTTGTCCGGGGTCGCCGAAAGATCGTCGTGCGCGGAGCTGGCCTCCGTCATCACCGCTTCCGTGGTCAGCGGCACGATCTCCGACACCGATCCCACGAACGTGGTCTTCCCGACGCCGAAGCCGCCGGCCACCACGATCTTGGCCGAGATGGTGGCCGCGGTCGCAATGCCGGGACCATCCAACCTAGAGCCGACGGAGTCCACTCAACACCCTTTCCATCAGCGCGAGGTCCGGCACGTTGCCGGTACTGCTCGCAGTCTGGTGCACGGTCACCACACCGATCCCCGCCATGTCGCCCAGCAACACCCTGGCCACTCCCAGCGGGAGCTTCAGGAGCGCGGCGACCTCGGCCACCGAGCGCGTCTGCTCGCACAGTTCGGCAACGGCCCGGTGTTCGACCTGCAACATGGTCATCTGCTCGCGGCCCCGCTGGCTCGTCGAGACCAACGCCTCGATGGCCAGGTCGAGGCCCGACTTGGTGCGTCCCCGGGTCCAGGCGTACGGCCGGACGGCCGCGGCGCCGGCGCCACCCGGCACCGGCGTCCCGTCGGCCCCGACCTCGATCGGCCCGCTCGACGGGCGCGGCGAGGGTGGTGCCCCGAGCTGTGGCACCGGAAAGTCCGCGACCGGCTCCGGCCGGAAGTCGTCACGGAGGTCGACGTCCGAGCCGCGCCTGCGACCCCACCGGCGACGCCGGGTGGCCCGCGCGGAGTTGAAGCTGAAGCTGGCCATCACGTCGGCGAAAGTCGGTTCGGACGCCTGCCGGCGTTCGTCATCAGGACCGGAGGTCATCGGGCATCACCTACTCTCTGCCGATCGCGTGGTCGCGGCCGCGCCGCTCAGCGGCCGAAGGATCCCTGCAGCTCGGCGCGCAGCTCCGGGGTGAGCAGCTGGCCGACGCGGTCCACCAGCAGGGTCATCTCGTAACCGATCAGGCCGATGTCGCAGTTCGGTGAGGCCAGCACGGCCAGGCAGGAGCCGTCGCTGATCGACATGAGCAGGACGATGCCGCGGTCCATCTCGACCACGGTCTGCACCACGCCACCGGCGTCGAAGCACCGCGCCGCGCCCTGGGTCAGGCTGACCAGGCCGGACGTGACCGCCGCCAGCTGGTCGGCCCGGTCCCGGGGGAGCCGGTCGGAGCTGGTCAGCAGCAGTCCGTCGGCGGACACCACGATCGCGTGCGCGACGCCGGGCACTCGCTCCGCGAAGTTCGTGACCAGCCATCCGAATCGGCTCGGCTGCGTCTGGGGCGCCGTCATGAGGACTCCTCGTCGTGATTGCCGTGCGCGTTGGCGTGGCCTGAATCGTTCGGTGCCGCGCTACCACCGTGGGATCCAGTATTGCTGGTGGCAGGAGTGGGTTCGTCGTCGCCACGCGAGCGGCTCTCCCGGCCGAGCCGGACCCCCTGCTGGTAGCTGGCCAGTCGGCCGCGCACGTTCTCGGCGCTGCGGGACGGCGTGGCCGGCGGGGCCAGCACCGCCGATCCGGCGCTTCCCGGCACCAGCCGGGCCCGCGGGCGTCGCTTGGGCAGGCCGGCCGAGGTCAGCTCGTCGCCCCGGGTGCTGGTGGCTCCTCGAGCCGCTCGCCAGCCCTCGTCGGCCAGGCTGGCGAAACCGTGGTCCGGGGTCGCTGCGGCACTGACCGGCTCGGGTGCCGGCGCCGGCGCCGGCGTCGGCACCGGCTCGACGGGGGTCGGTCGGGCGGGCCGGGGCGCGGCCGCCCGGCTGGGGACCTCGACGGGCTCCGGGGCCGGCGGTCGCTCCGGGGTCGGGGTCGGAGGTGGGGCCGGCGCCGGGGCCGCGGCCGCGGGCTGCTCCGGCGCGTCGGCGCCGTACTCGACGGGCACCGCTCGGTTCGAGCGGAACCAGGCCGACGCGATCTCCTCGAAGATCGGTGTGGTCTCGGCCGGGTCGAAGTAGGGCCGCGGCGGCGGCGCGTCCTCGAGCGGTGCCGTCGGCGCCGGATCGCTGGAGGCGAACAGCTCGGTCGGTCGCTGCGGCCCGGGCCGCGCTCCCGGGGTCGGGCCCACCCGGGGGAACGGTCGGGGACCGGTCGACTGGTCCGGGTGCGCAGCCGGCCGCCGGTGCGGGAGCGCCGCCGGATACGGGTTGGGCCCCACCACGGGGGTCGGGTCCGTGCGCGGCGCGGCGGGCGTGCGCTGCGGCAGGGGCGGTGCGGGCGTCGCTGCGGCACCCCGTGCGGGCTCGAATCGCTCGCCGGGAGCGGGCCGGTCGGCGTCCGGCGCCCGGTCGCCGCCGGGGCCTGCGCCGCCGGGGCCTCCGCCACCGGGGATGCCGGTCTCGGGGATGCCGGTCTCGGGGACTCCGTGGCCAGCGACTCGGCCGCCCGGTGTGGCACCGCCCGAGACACCGCTGGGCGGGGTCGTGTCCCCGGAGTCCGGGTCGCTCGGTGTCTGGTCACCGGTGGTCGGGGCAGCGGTGGTCGGGACAGCCGCCGTGGGGCCGGTCGCGGGGCCGGACGTGACGTCGTCCGGGCGTTCCCTGGACGTCGACCCGGCCGCGACCGGGTCGACGTCGGTGTCGCCGCCACCGCGCGTCGGCACCTCCGTGGTGCCGGCGCGCAGGCTCGAACCGGGCAGCCGGGTCGGCAGCTCCTTCGAGAACCCGTTCGGGGAGGGCTGCTCCGGGCGCTTCTCCGGAGCCGGGCGATCGGCCGCCGCGGGGACGGGCGCGGCCGGGCCGACGACCATCGGCGACAGTGGGCCGGGTCGTCCCATGCCGTTGCGGGCGGCCCGCTGGGTCGGGCCCTCGGCGGCCAGGGCCGGAGGCTTCTTCATGCCGCCGACCAGCGCGCCCTGGGCCGCCGAGCGCCGGGGCTCGCTGGTCGGGACCAGCTTGACCGGAACCGTCACCGAGGCGGTCAGGCCCGAACCGGACCCGTTGCCGGACGAGCTGAGCCGGACCTCGACGCCGTGCCGGGCGGCCAGCCGGCCGACCACGAACAGACCCATCCGGCGCGAGGTGGAGACGTCCACGGAGGACGGTCCGGAGAGCCGGGTGTTGGCGTTGGCCAGCTCGGCTTCGGTCATCCCGACGCCGCGGTCGGCGATCTCCACGACGATCGCGCCGTCCGCGGTGCGGGTGCTGCTCATCACGACCTGCGAGTCCGGCGGCGAGAAGATCGTCGCGTTGTCCAGCAGCTCGGCCAGCAGGTGCACCAGGTCGGATGCCGCGCGCCCGAGGATGCTGACCGTGGGCGGGGACTGCACGACGATCCGCTGGTACTGCTCGACCTCGGACACCGCGGCCCGCAGCACGTCCACCATCGGGACCGCCGCGACGTTCCGCTTGGCCACGTCGGTGCCCGCGAGGACCAGCAGGTTCTCGCTGTTGCGCCGCATCCGGGTGGCCAGGTGGTCGAGCTGGAACAGGTTGGAGAGCTGATCCGCGTCCTGCTCGTTGTTCTCCAGCTGCTCGATCAGCTGCAGCTGCCGCTCGACCAGCGCCTGGCTGCGCCGGGAGAGGTTGACGAACATCGCGCTGATGCCGGCCTGCAGGACCGCCTGGTCGGCCGCCAGCTTGATCGCCTGCACGTGCACGGCGTCGAAGGCCCTGGCCACCTGGACGACCTCGTCGCGGCCGTGCAGCGGGACCGGCGCCACCGAGACGTCCGGGGTGTCGCCGGCGCGCACGCTGTCCACCGTCTGCGGCAGCCTGCGCTCGGCCACGTCCAGCGCTGAGGTGCGCAGTACCCGCAGCGACCGGACGAGGGATCTGGCCACCAGCACGGCGATGGTGATGCCGGCGAGCAGGCCGAGCAGCAGGATCACCGCGTTGATCCCGGCCAGGTTGCTGGCCCGGTTACCGGCGGTGGTGCTGGCGGTGACCAGCTCCGCGCGGATCCGTTGGGCGGTGCCGTCCGCCGCGGCCCGGGAACCGTCGTAGGCGGCGTCCCACTCCGCCGCCGGGGTCCGGATCTCGCCCTCCGGGCTGCCGAGGATGGCGGTCTTCAGCGCCTCCCGCTGCGCATTCGCGGTGTCGTCGAGGAACGGCCCGAACCGGGTCAGCTGCTCGGGGGTGACGGCGGACTGGTAGTCGCGGTAGTCGGCGAGCAGCCGCGCCGCGGCGACGTCGAGGACCGCCTGGTCTCCGGGCAGCACCTGGCCGGAGCGGATCGCCGCGGCGAGCACCGTGTGCTCGGTGGAGAGCTGCTCGGTCGCGCTGGTCACGGCCGTGATCGCGTCGGTCAGGCCCGCGGTGCCCGGGGTGCGCAGCTGCCGCAGCAGGGCCCTGTCCAGCACGTCGATCGGCTCGATGATCTGGCCGTACCGGCTCACGACCTGGTCCGACGCGGCCGCGGGGTTGTCGGCCACGTCGGTGCGCAGGGCGGCCAGCCGCCCCAACCCGTTCTCGGTGCGCTGCAGCGCGGCGGCGGTCGCCGGGTCCAGCTCGCCGGTGCCGCGCAGCGCGTTGGCCATCTCGTTGATCTGGCCGTCGACCTGGTTGTAGGCGTCCTGCAGGGCGGCCCGGTCATCGATGCGGCCGCCGGCGGCGAACAGGGCCGAGTTGTTGCGCTCGGTGCGCAGCGCGTCGGCCGTGCTGGCCACCTGGTCCCGGACCTCGACCAGCCGGCTGCTGCGGCCCAGCTCCCCGGCCTGCTCGGCGTCGTCGGCGATGCGCAGCACGCCGAGTGCGAGCGCGAGCAGGGCGGGTACCAGGCCGACGACCGCCAACTTCCAGGCCAGGGTCCAGTTGCGCGGGTTCAACCGCTCGGACCAGCCGGAACCGGGCTCGATGCTGGTCACAACATCTCCCTGACAGTTGCCGACAGCGATCCTGAGAACTCTGGCACGGGTCGCGGGCCGCTCGCGAGGGCGGGCCCGACGAGCAGCACTCCACAGGCGGTGGATGGCCGGGATCGGGCGATGCGCCCGGGGAGCATCAACATGGGGTCGATCCGTAGCGCCTTCGGTCGGGGAGCGATCCGGTGGGTGTCCGGGTCGCGTCGTTCGCTTCGCCAGGTCCGACACGCACCCCGTTCCCGGGGTGATGACCTCCAGCACCCGATACGATCACGGTGGCACACGTGCGCTCAGACGGAGCGAGCACACTATAACTCGACCTCGGCGGGCCCCATCCCGGCGCGGTCGGGAGGCGGCCTCGGCCCGTACCCGACGTCCGCCTCGCCGGAACCGTCGGTGCCCTGGCGTAGCGTTTTCCTCATCAGTTCGCGTGCCCCAGGGAGTTCCGGATGAGCGACGGCCCGTTGATCGTGCAGTCCGACAAGACGTTGCTGCTCGAAGTCGATCATGCCGACGCGGCCGCCGCCCGTACGGCGATCGCGCCGTTCGCCGAGCTGGAGCGCGCCCCGGAGCACGTGCACACCTACCGGGTCACCCCGCTGGCCCTGTGGAACGCCCGGGCCGCCGGCCACGACGCCGAGCAGGTGGTCGACGCGCTGGTCCGGTTCTCCCGCTACGCGGTGCCGCAGCCGCTGCTGGTCGACGTGGTGGACACCATGGGCCGCTACGGCCGGCTGCAGCTGACCAACTCGCCGGTGCACGGGCTGGTGCTGGTCGCGCTGGACCGGGCGGTGCTGGAGGAGGTGCTGCGCCAGAAGAAGATCGCGCCGCTGCTCGGGGCCCGGCTCGACGCGGACACCGTGGTCGTGCACCCGTCCGAGCGGGGGCACCTCAAGCAGGCCCTGCTCAAGATCGGCTGGCCGGCCGAGGACCTGGCCGGTTACGTGGACGGCGAGGCGCACCAGATCGACCTGGTCGAGGACGGCTGGTCGCTGCGCGACTACCAGCGCCAGGCCGCGGACGGGTTCTGGGCCGGCGGCTCCGGCGTGGTCGTGCTGCCCTGCGGCGCGGGCAAGACGATGGTGGGGGCGGCCGCCATGGCGCAGGCCAAGGCGACCACGCTGATCCTGGTCACCAACACGGTGGCCGGGCGGCAGTGGAAGCGCGAGCTGGTGGCGCGCACCAGCCTCACCGAGGACGAGATCGGCGAGTACTCGGGCGAACGCAAGGAGATCCGTCCGGTCACGATCGCGACCTACCAGGTGATCACCCGCAAGACCCGCGGCGAGTACCGGCACCTGGAGCTGTTCGACTCCCGTGACTGGGGGCTGGTGATCTACGACGAGGTGCACCTGCTGCCGGCCCCGGTGTTCCGGATGACCGCTGACCTGCAGTCGCGTCGCCGTCTCGGGCTGACGGCCACGTTGGTCCGGGAGGACGGCCGCGAGGGCGACGTCTTCTCGCTGATCGGCCCCAAGCGGTACGACGCGCCGTGGCGCGACATCGAGCAGCAGGGCTGGATCGCGCCGGCCGAGTGCGTGGAGGTGCGGGTCACGCTGACCGAATCCGAGCGGCTGGGCTACGCGGTGGCCGAGGCGGAGGAGCGCTACCGGATGGCCTCGACCGCGCGCACCAAGCTCGGCGTGGTCTCGGCGATCCTCGCCCGGCACCCGGGCGAGCCGGCGCTGGTCATCGGGGCGTATCTCGACCAGCTGGAGGAGCTGGGCGAGGTGCTGGACGCGCCGATCATCCAGGGCTCGACGCGCAACCGGGAGCGGGAGGAGCTCTACGACCGGTTCCGGCGTGGCGAGCTGCCGGTGCTCGTGGTGAGCAAGGTGGCCAACTTCTCGATCGACCTGCCCGAGGCCAGCGTGGCGATCCAGGTGTCGGGCACGTTCGGTTCGCGCCAGGAGGAGGCGCAGCGGCTCGGCCGGCTGCTGCGACCGAAGGGCGACGGCCGGCAGGCCCACTTCTACTCCGTGGTCTCCCGGGACACCCTGGACACCGACTACGCCGCCCATCGGCAGCGGTTCCTGGCGGAGCAGGGGTACGCGTACCGGATCGTCGACGCCGACGACCTGCTGGGCCCGGCCATCCCGGACATCGGATGACAATGATCCGAAATTGACTGTCCGGAGTTGGGCGCCGCGATTACACAGAGGTGATCCGGAAACCGGATCACCTCCTTCGTGGTACGGCGAACGGAGCATTCAGTCGGTGGATATCCGTCTCTCAGAGTAACTATTGTGGGGCCGGTTGCACGATTTCGGGCCGGCTCGCACAACAGCGTGACTCCCGGTGCGCAGCGCTGGCCGAAGGTGGACACTGATAGTCCACAACGCCCTGAGGAGCAGGCCATCTCGACGTTCGCGTGGATCGCCATCGGAGTAGCGGCGTGGCTGATCGCCGCCGCTCTGGTCGGGGTACTCATCGGACGGATGATTCGTGGCCGGGACCGGCAGGTTCCCCGGCAGGCCCCACCGGCCGAGCAGCCCCGGATACCGGCACAGGGCTCGGCCGGGCAGCCGGTCGGCCCCCCGCGCCCCCGCACCCCGAGGGCGGATCCACCGGGCTGAGCGCACGGTGGTGCCTCGGTCAGGGCCGTGCCGTCGGTCCCGACCGTCCGTCACCCCCTCCGATCCCGACGCCCGTATGGAGCGGAGGTGGGGGATCGCGAGGGCGGGGGATGTCGCCGGATGCCGGTCTGTGTCATCGTCCGCAGGTGGCGTGGCAGAACCGGGCGGCGGCGGAGCGTGCTGCGGAGCAGAACGACCTGCTCTCCGTGCTGCTCGCCGAACGCGACGGCCTGCTCGCCGTGCTGGACCGGGTGCTCGCGCTGCAGGGCACGGCCCGCCTGATCCGCGACGCCGCCGGCGCCGACGCCGGGTTCGTCGCCGACGTCGACGACCGCTCGCAGGCCGTGATCCGCTGGCTGGCCGGCAACCGGACCGACTCGCTGCAGGACCTCGCGGTGCCGATCGGCCAGGGCATCGGTGGCCGGGTGCTGGCGTCCGGCCGACCGGTGCGGGTCAGCGACTACGTCACCGCGCGCAGCATCACCCACCAGTTCGACGGCGTGGTGAGCCGGGAGGCGATGTCGGCGATGCTGGCGGTACCCGTCCTCGGCGACCCCGCGCCGGGCGGTTCCACCGTGGTCGCGGTGGCGTACGCCGCGCTGCGCGGGCCCGGTTCCTTCGGCGACGACGCGGTGCACGCCGTCCAGCAGGTGGCCGCGGACGCGTCGCGGGCGCTGCTGCTGGCCGATCGGGCGTCCGCCGGCCGGGACACCGCGGTGGCGGCCGAGCGCCGCCGGATGCAGGCCTCGCTGCACGACTCGGTGGGCGCGATGCTGTTCTCGATCGGGGCCCAGGTGCGTGACCTGCGATCGACCCTGCCCGACAACCCGCTGCTGCGCAGCCGGCTGGGTCGGCTCGAGTCCGACGTGTCCGCCGCGTCGCTGGCCCTGCGGGAGGCGCTGCTCGCGCTGTCCGAGTCGAGCCCGGAGCGTGCGCTGCCGATCGAGCTGGCCGAGCACTGCCGCAGCTTCGAGTCCCGGACCGGGGTGCCGGCCCGGCTGGTGCAGCTGGGCGACGTGCGCCCGCTGGACGTCGAACGCACGACGCTGCTGGTCGCCGCGGTGCGGGAGGGGCTGCTCAACGCGGAGAAGCACGCCCAGGCCGGCACCGTGGTGGTCAGCCTCGGCGAGGTCGACGGCGGTGTCCAGGTCGCGGTGGTCGACGACGGCTCGCCCGCACAACGGCCGCCGTCGTCGGGAGCCGGACTGGGGATCCGGTCGCTGGCCGAACGCGCGGGTCGGCTCGGCGGCCGGGTCAGCCTGGTGCACGACGAGGACGGCGGCAGCACCCTGCGCATGCAGCTGCCGATCACCGCTTCCGGGGCGGTGGACCGATGACCCCGGCCCGGGTGATGGTGGTCGACGATCACCCCGTGGTGCGGGACGGGGTCGCGCTGCTGCTGCGCGGCGAGCCCGCGCTGGTGGTGGTCGGGGCGGCGGAGAGCGGCCGCGCCGCCCTCGAGCGGGCCAGCGAGCTCAAGCCCGACCTGGTACTGCTCGACCTGCGGCTGCCGGACATGCTGGCGCCGGAGGTGGTGGTCGGGCTGCGCGAGCTCGTCCCGGCGGCCCGGGTGGTGGTGTTCACCGCGCACGGCGATCATCACGGGGTCCAGGCTGCGCTGGATGCCGGCGCGCACGGCGCCCTGCTCAAGGACGCCGCGGCGACCGACCTGGCCGCCGCCCTGCGCCGGGTGCTGCGCGGTGAGCGGGTCTCCGACCCGCGGATCGTGCCGGGCGCCGCGGGCCGCACCGCGCTGCAGCGCAGCGGACTGACGCGGCGCGAGTACGAGGTGCTGCGGCTGGCCGCGCAGGGCCGGACCAACCCGGAGATCGCCGAGACCACCGGCCTGGCCCGCAACACCGTCAAGACGTACCTGCAGGCCGCGCTGCACAAGCTCGGGGCCCGCAACCGGGTCGAGGCCATCGGGAAGGCGAGCGAGGCCGGCCTGCTCTGACGGGTGGATCCTCCGGCACATCTCCACCTGGGGGTGCCTGTGTGGTGTGATCCGCAACACCATGTGCCCGATCGACCCGAGAACCGATGATCAGGAGGCCGGCCCCAGCGTGATCAGGAGACGGGGAGCGCGCGCGTGCTGAGTGTGCGCGGGTTGTCGGTGCGCTACGGGCGGTCGGTCGGCGCCCTGGAGGACGTGCACCTCGACGTTCCCGGTGACGGCGTGCTGGCCGTGCTCGGCGGCAACGGCGCCGGCAAGTCCACGCTGCTGCGCGCGATCTCCGGGACGTTGCGGCTGCACCGGGGTTCGATCACCGCCGGGGAGATCGTCTTCGACGAGCGCCGGATCGACCGGCTGGACCCCGCGCAGGTGGTGCGCGCCGGGGTGGTCGCGGTGCCCGAGGGCCGGCAGGTCTTCACCCGGATGACCGTCGCGGAGAACCTGCGGGCCGGTGGGCTCGGGGCCCGCTCGGCGGCGGCCCGCACCGGCGCGCGGGAGCGGATCCACGACCTGTTCCCGGTGCTGGCCGAGCGGTCCGGGCAGCGCGCCGGACTGCTCTCGGGTGGTGAGCAGCAGATGCTGGCCATCGGACGCGCGCTGATGTCCGACCCGCGGCTGCTGCTGCTCGACGAGCCCTCACTCGGCCTGGCCCCGCAGCTGATCGGCCGGATCGCGCGGATCATCACCGAGATCCACCAGCAGGGCACCGCGGTGGTGCTCGTCGAGCAGAACGCCACCATGGCGCTGCAGGTGGCCGACCACGCCGCGGTCCTCGAGGTCGGACGGATCGCGCTCGCCGGACCGGCCGCGGAGCTGGCCGCCAGCGACGACGTGCAGCAGCTCTACTTGGGCGGGCACGCCGAGTCCCGGGCGCAGGCCGAGAGCGAGGCGGCCGACGCGAGGGCGCAGCGACGCACCCGCACCCTGTCCCGGTGGGTCGGATGAGCACCGACACGCAGCCCCCGGCGATCCGCGCCGACGTACCGCGGCTGGTCGTGGAGGGCGTCACGCTGCAGTTCGGCGGCATCACCGCGCTCGACGACGTCCGCTTCGCCGTCGCGCCGGGCACCGTGCACGCGCTGATCGGCCCGAACGGCGCCGGGAAGTCCAGCTGCTTCAACGTGATCAGCGGCCTCTACCAGCCGACGATGGGGGTGGTGCGGTTCGGCGAGCACATGATCACGTCGCTGCCGGCCTACCGGCTGGCGGCACTGGGCATCGGACGCTCGTTCCAGAACATCGCGCTCTCGCCGGGGGCGACGGTGCGCGACAACGTGCTGCTCGGCCGCCACTGGATGACCGAGGGCGGGTTCCTGGCCGCCGGCCTGCGGCTGACCGTCCGGTCCGAGCGCCGGCACGCCGCCCGCGTGGAGGAGATCTGCGAGTTCCTGGAGATCGCCGACCGGCTCGACGACCCGGTGGGCGTGCTGCCCTACGGCGTGGCCAAGCGGGTGGACATCGCCAGGGCGCTGGCGGTGGAGCCGACGCTGCTGCTGCTGGACGAGCCGGCGGCCGGGCTGAACACCGGCGAGACCGCCGAGATGGCCGTGACCATCGCCGACCTGCGTGACGCGCTGGGCATCTCGGTGCTGCTGGTGGAGCACGACATGGGCCTGGTGATGGGGATCGCCGACCGGGTTACCGTGCTCGACTTCGGGCGGGTGATCGCCGACGGGCTGCCCGAGGACGTGCAGGCCGACCCGGAGGTCGTCCGGGCGTACCTGGGCACCGCAGCCGCGGACGAGGAGCCCACGTCATGAGCACGACCTTCCTGCAGCTGCTGATCAACGGCCTGGGCAAGGGCGCGGTGTACGCGCTGCTGGCCCTCGGCTTCGTGGTGATCTTCAAGGCCACCGAGGTGGTCAACTTCGCGCACGGCTCGCTCGTGCTGGTCGGCGGCTTCGCGGTGTACGAGCTGAAGGACCGGATCGGCTGGGGCCCGGCGGCCGCGGTCGGCATCGTCGGCGCCGCGCTGGCCGGGCTGCTGATCGAGCGGCTGCTGCTGGCCCGGGCGCGCAGCGCGGACCACAACAGCCTGGCCCTGCTCACCATCGGCATCGACGTGATCATCACCGAGGAGGTCGTCCGCCGGGTCGGCGCCGCCATCCCGTTCATCGGGGACCCGTACGACGCGCAACCGATCCGTATCGCCGGGCTGACGGTGTTCCGCACGCAGGCGGTCGCGCTGGCCGTCGGCACGGTGCTCATCGCCCTGTTCTTCCTGGCCTTCCGCTACTCCAACTGGGGGGTGGCGATGCGGGCGCTGGCCGAGAACCGAGAGGCCGCCGCCCTGATGGGCATCCGCAGCGCCCGGGTCACCGCGACCGCGTGGCTGGTGGCCGGGGCGCTGGCCGGCGTCGCGGTGCTGTTCATCGCGACCCAGGACTTCTCGGGTGCCGGGCTGGGCCGCGGAACGCACGCGATCGCCCTGATCGCGTTCCCGGCGGCCATCCTCGGCGGGCTGGACTCCACGGCCGGCGCGATCCTCGGCGGCCTCGTGGTCGGATTGACCGAGGCCCTCTCCGCGCAGTACATCTCCTTCGAGTTCTCCAAGAGCGCCGTCTTCCTGGTGATGCTGGTGGTGCTGGTGGTGCGGCCGTCCGGGCTGTTCGGGACGCGGGAGCTCAGCCGTGTCTGACACGCTGTCGCCGACCGCGACCCCGCCGCTCGACCCACCGCGCCCGGCGCACCGCCGCCGGAACTGGCTCAAGATCGCGGCCACCGTGCTCCTCCTCGTCGCGCTGGTGCTGCTGCCGGTGCCGATCGGGACCGAGATCGGCTACCTGAAGCTCGCCCAGTACGTCCTGATCGGGGCGGTCGGTGGGATCGGGCTGACGCTGCTGGTGGGCCAGGCCGGGCAGCTCTCGCTGGCCCACCCGTTCTTCCTGCTGGTCGGCGCGGTCAGCTACGCGGTGATCGCCGGCGATCCGGGGGAGAGCGCGGAGCTGGTCGGTTTCGGGGCGCCGCCGCTGCTCGCGGTGTTCGCCGCGGTGGTCATCAGCGGGTTGTTCGGACTGGCCTTCGCGCCGGTGGCCGGGCGGCTGCGCGGGATCTACCTGGGCGTGGCGTCGCTGTCGCTGGTGTTCCTCGGGCTCTGGCTGGGCCAGTCGCTCGAGTCGCTCACCGGCGGCACCTCCAGCGGACGCCCGGTGCCGGCGTTCGACCTGTTCGGTTTCCCGTTCACCAACACCCAGCCGGCCCCGACGATCCTCGGCGTGGCCATCCAGAAGCAGCAGCGGCTCTGGTACCTCTTCCTGGCCTTCGCGGTGATCGCCTACGTGCTGGCGCGCGGCGCCGTGCAGAGCCGGATCGGGCGGGCCTGGCGCGCGGTGCGGGACAACGAGGCCGCGGCCACCGCGATGGGGGTCAGCGTCTGGCGGGTCAAGGCGGGCGCGTTCGTCGTCTCCTCGGCCTACGCCGGGCTGGCAGGGGTGATGACCGCGCTGTGGCTGGACCTGGTCAAACCGGACGAGAACGAGTTCACCGGCACCTACTCGCTGACCGTGGCCATCGCCTTCCTGGCCATCGTGATCATCGGCGGGTTGGGTTCGGTGCCCGGCGCGGTGCTGGGCGCCGTCGTCGTCTACGGCCTGCAGCAGTTCTTCCTGCTCGGGGCGAACGAGTTCGGCTGGTTCGCGGGCGCGCGGTTCGGCGGCCTGAACGCGGTCGTGCTGGCCGCGTTCGTCTACGGCGCGGCCATCGTGCTCGTCGTGCTGTTCGAACCCGGCGGCATCGCCGCGATCGGCCGCCGGCTGTTCCAGCGGCGCGACCCCGCCGTCCCCGCCCCGCGCGAGCGGGGCGACCACTCCCGACCCGACCCCGAGAGGACTGATGATGATCCGACCTCGTAGGCCCGGCAGATCCGCGATCTTCGCCGGCGCCCTGGCCAGCTGCCTCGTCCTCGCCGCCTGCGGCAGCACCGCCGACACCGCGCCGGCCCAGAGCGCGGGCGCGGGCGGGGTGAAGACCGACAAGGGCGTGACCGACACGACGATCACGCTCGGGATCATGGGCGACACCAGCGGGGTGTTCAAGAACCTCGGGGCCGGGCTGAACGCCGGCAACCAGATCTGGGCCGACGACGTCAACGAGGCCGGCGGGATCTGCGGCCGGCAGGTGGCCATCGAGACGGTCGACCACGGCTACAAGGCCGACACCGCGAAGACCCTCTACCCGCAGCTCGAGCCCAAGGTCCTGGGCATGGTGCAGCTGCTCGGGTCACCGGTGCTGGCCGCGCTCAAGCAGAACCTCATCGACGACAACGTGCTGGCCGCGCCGGCGTCGTGGTCGAGCCAGGTGCTGGACAACCCGTCGGTGATGATGATCGGCACCACCTACGACCTGGAGATCATCAACGGGCTGGCCTACCTGCAGCAGCAGGGCCTGATCGCCGACGGCGACACGATCGGGCACATCTACATCGACGGCGAGTACGGCGGCAACGGGCTGCGCGGCTCGCAGTACTACGCGCAGGAGCACGGGCTGACCGTGCGCGAGGCCAAGGTGACCTCCACCGACAACGACCTGACCGGCATCGTGACCGGCCTGCGCGGCGACGGGGTCAAGGCGATCGTGCTGACCACCACCCCCGGGCAGACCGCCTCGGCGCTGTCGGCCAGCCAGGGCCTCGGGCTGGACGTGCCGGTGCTGGGCAACAACCCCACGTTCGACCCCGCACTGCTGGCCAGCCCGGCCGCGGCGGCGCTCGGGAGCCTGTACGTCTCGGCGTCGAACGCACCCTTCTCCTCGCAGACGCCGAAGGCGATCGACGTGGTGACCAAGTTCAAGCAGCGCTTCCCGGAGTCGCCCAAGAGCGCGGGCGTGATCACCGGCTACACCGAGGGGCAGGTGTGGCAGGCCGTGCTGACCAAGGCCTGCGAGTCCGGCGACCTCAGCCGGGCCGGCGTCGCCGCCGCCCTGACCACGCTGACCTCGGTGAAGACCGAGGACCTGGTGACCGAGCTGGACTACAGCTCGCCCGGCTCGCCGCCCACCCGCGGCGTGTACATCGCCAAGGTCGACCCCAACGCCGAGGGCGGGCTGACCGAGGTGGCGCCGCTGTTCACCGCGCCCGAGGCGGCCGGCTACAAGGCGCCGTTCCAGAAGGGCTGAGGCCCGACCCCGGGGTCGGGATCCGGGCGGTATCCGGGTTCCGCTCCGGGGCGACCCCGATGTCCGGGGGCCGTCCCGGCGGCACGCTCGACGCATGGAACCGAACTCCGACACCACCGTCCGCACGTCGCTCGACAAGACGCCCCTCGACAGGACGCCCCTCGACAGCACGTCCATCGCCGGGGCCCCCGTTGACACGGATCCGCTCGGCCACGGCCCCCGGCTCGACCCGGCGTCCGCCGACGGCGCGTCCGTTCCGGTCGGTGGCCCCGCGCCCGCGCCCGGTTTCCGGCTGCACCGCAGCCGCACCGAGCGGATGCTCGGCGGCGTCTGCGGCGGCCTGGCCGAGAGCCTCGGCGTGGACGCGGCGCTGCTGCGGATCGGCCTGGTGGCCCTGACGCTGCTGGGGGCCGGCATCGGCGTGGTGCTCTACGTCGCGGCCTGGATCCTGGTGCCGGAATCCGACCCGGCCTGAGCAGGTGACCGGTGCTCGCCAAGGAACCCGTAGGACTACGGATGTCCCGCTCGGAGGATCTTCCTAGGTTCCTCCTCGTGCAGCAGAACAGGGTGCGCCCGAACGCATTTCGCCAGGCCAACGCGGTACGCAGCGTCGGGATCGGGGTGACCGGGCTGGTGTCGGTGCTCAGCGGGGCGATGCTGCTGGCACTGTTGATCATTGTGTCGCTGGCCATCGAGATGGTCGGCAACGCCGGGCCGTTCCTGCCCGGGCTCGGCGCCTCGCTGGTGCTCGGTGGCTACCTGGCGGTCGCGCCGCCGGTGTTCGCCAGCCGGACCCGGGCCAGCACCGCCGAGGGCGCCGGCGGCTGGCTGGTGCTGGTCCTGGCCGGCTACGCGGTGCTGTGGTCGATCGTGGTGGCCGCGCTCTGACCGGCGCCCATCGGGCCGGCCGGGCTACAGGTCGAGCGCCGCGCGCAAGGCGGAGTCGAGCTGCTCGGCCGAGGTCCGGTCCAGCTCGCCGAGCCGTTCGGACAGCCACCCGCGGTAGAAGCGACCGAGGTTGCCGGCCGAGACCCAGCCGTGCCCCTCGACCGGCAGCGCCAATATGTCCTGCGGATCGTCGACCGCGATCGGGGCGCCCAGTAGCCAGCTGCGGGTGGACTGGTTGATCCCGTCGCTGGAGACGATCACCACCCGGAGGTGGCGCGGCGAGCCCTGCGGGACGTAGGACCAGATCTCACCCCGCAGCACGCATCTGCCGCTCCGCCTCGGCGGTCTCCGCCTCGTCGGCCATTGCGTCGTCCAGCACGTCGACGATCGGACCGACTCCGGTGCGCACCGCCTCCCGGCGGG
This sequence comes from Pseudonocardia sp., assembly GCA_035557575.1. GTDB lineage: Bacteria > Actinomycetota > Actinomycetes > Mycobacteriales > Pseudonocardiaceae > Pseudonocardia. Next base: position 30,927 of record DATMDS010000124.1, read on the forward strand.
CCGCACGGGACAGCCAGGCCGACATCGACAGCCCCTCGCGCGCGGCGGCCTGCTCGGCCAGCGCGAGCGCCGTGGCGTCCAACGACACGGTGACCTTCCGGGTTGCCATACCTTTTACCGTACCGGATGTCCGGAGGTATAGCGTCTCCCGTCGGGGCTCGGAGCAGGGAGGGATCCTGATGCGCGAGGTGAGTGCGGCCGATCGCGGCCGGCTCGTGGAGTCGAACCGGCGACTGGTCCGCAACCTGGTGATCGCCCTGGCCGTGACGATCGCCGTGGTCATCGCGATCGGGCTCGTGTTCGAGGGCGTCACGCTGACCCTGCTGGGCCCGGCGCTGGGGCTGCTGATCGGCTACCTGCTGGTGCTCCCGCAGCGGCGACTGGTCAGGGAGCTCGGACTGGCTCCGGACGAGGCGAAGCAGATCATCGGGCAGGAGCGGGCCCGACGCCGCGAGGCGGCCCGGGGCTCCGGGTCCGGTGCGGCGCACCTGCACCGGCGATGGGCGCTCTGGCTCGTGATCGGGGCGGTCGCGAGCGTCGCGGCCGTGGTCGGTGGGAGCTACTGCTTCGTGATCGGTCTCGACGCCGACGCGTTCGGCCTGGTCTTCTGGTCGACGGCCGGTGCGCTGATCCTGGCCTGCTACGCCTTCGCGGCCGCGAGCTCGGCCCGCAAGCAGATCCAGGCGGCCGGCGGCGGCCGGGCCGGCCGGTAGGGGAGCGCTCCGCAACGCCGCAGGGGCGGCACCCGGATCGGGTGCCGCCCCTGCGGACGACGTGCTGGGTGGGCTGGACTCAGAAGTCCATGCCGCCCATGCCGCCGGACGGGTCGCCGGCCGGGGCCGGGTGCTTCTCCGGCTTGTCGGCGATGACCGCCTCGGTGGTGAGGAACAGGGCCGCGATCGACGCCGCGTTCTGCAGCGCCGAGCGGGTGACCTTGGCCGGGTCGATGATGCCGGCCTTGATCAGGTCCTTGTACTCACCGGTGGCCGCGTCGAGGCCCTCGCCGGCGTTCAGCCCGCGCACCTTCTCCGCGACGACGCCGCCCTCGAGGCCGGCGTTGATGGCGATCTGCTTGAGCGGGGCCTCCAGCGCGACCTTGACGATGTTCGCGCCGGTGGCCTCGTCACCGTCCAGGCCGAGACCGGCGAACACGCCCGCGCCG
>DATMDS010000125.1:0-13539 GCA_035557575.1 Pseudonocardia sp.
GCGCCGAGGTCACCAGCTCGATTGCCAGGACGCGGCGCAGGTTCTCCACGGCCTTCCTAAGCTTGCGCGCCGCGTGCCAGCCCATGGAGACGTGGTCCTCCTGCATGGCCGAGGACGGGATCGAATCCACCGAGGCCGGGACGGCAAGGCGCTTGAGATCGGAGACGATGCCGGCGGCGGTGTACTGGGCGATCATGTGCCCCGAGTCGACGCCCGGGTCGGTGGCCAGGAAGGGCGGCAGCCCGTGGTTGCGCGAGACGTCGAGGAAGCGGTCGGTGCGGCGCTCGCTGATCGAGGCGAGGTCGGCCACCGCGATGGCCAGGAAGTCCAGCACGTAACCCACCGGCGCGCCGTGGAAGTTGCCGTTGCTCTCCACCCGGCCGTCCCGGGTGACCACCGGATTGTCCACCGCGCTGGCCAGCTCCCGGTCGGCCACCGCCTCGGCGTGCGCAACGGTGTCCCCACCGCCCCGTGCACCTGCGGGGAACAGCGCAGCGAGTAGGCGTCCTGGACCCGGGTGCAGGACGGCGTCCGGTGGCTGGCCATGATCTCCGAGTCGGCCAGCAGCGCGCGCAGGTTGGCCGCGCTGTCCGCGATGCCCGGGTGCGGGCGCAGCTCGGCCAGGTCGGCGGCGAACGCGGCGTCGGTGCCCAGCTGCCCCTCCACGCTCATCGACGCCGTGATGTCCGCGGTGCGCAGCAGCAGCCGCAGGTCGTGGCAGGCCAGCACGAGCATCCCGAGCATGCCGTCGGTGCCGTTGATGAGCGCGAGGCCTTCCTTCTCGGCCAGCACCACCGGCTCGATCCCGGCTGCGGCCAGCGCCTCGGCGGCCGGCCGCACCGCCCCGCCCGCGTCCCGCACCTCGCCCTCACCGAGCACCGCGAGCGCGCAGTGCGCCAGCGGCGCCAGATCGCCCGAGCAGCCGAGCGAGCCGTACTCGCGCACGATCGGGGTGATCCCGGCGTCGATCATCGCCGCGTAGGCCCGCGCGGTCTGCGGCCGGACACCGGTCCGGCCGGTGGCCAGCGTGGACAGCCGCAGCAGCATCATGGCCCGCACGACCTCGCGCTCCACCTCGGTGCCGGAGCCGGCCGCGTGCGACCGGACCAGGCTGCGCTGCAGCTGCACCCGCCGCTCCTGCGGGATGTGCCGGGTGGCCAGCGCGCCGAAGCCGGTGGAGATGCCGTACTGCGGTTCGCTGCCCTGGGCCAGCGCCTCCACCACCGCCCGGCTGGCCCCGATCGCCCGCTCCGCCTCGGCGGACAGCGCGACCGCAACTCCGCGGCGGGCGACCGCCACCACCTCCGGGCGGCTGAGCGGTCCGGCGCCGACGGCGACCGTCGGGCCGGCGATGCGGGGGGTGGCGGTCTCGGATAGTGGCATTGATCCATCTGACACCTCAACCGCACCGGGGCGCGAGGTCCACCCGTGCGGCAGCCAGGTCACAGCGGGATGACCGTGGGTGAGACGCAGCTCGCCGCGCGCCGGCCGGGCGGCTCGGGATACTGGACCCATGTCCTCGAGTGCGTCGCCGGTCGACGCCACCGATGTGCTGGTGGTCGGGGCCGGGCCGGCCGGTGCCGCGGCCGCGGCCTGGTCGGCCCGGCACGGCCACGACGTCGTGCTGGCCGACGCGGCGACGTTCCCGCGCGACAAGGCCTGCGGTGACGGGCTCACCCCGCGGGCCATCGCCGAGCTGGACCGGCTGGACCTGGGTGGCTGGGTACGGGCCCGCGGCATCAACCGGGGGCTGCGCGCGGCCGGCTTCGGGCAGGTCCTGCAGCTGCCGTGGCCCGGCGGGTCGCTTCCCGACCACGGCGGCGCCGTCCCCCGGCTGGAGCTGGACAACCGGATCCGCGAGGTCGCGCTGAAGGACGGGGCGACCGGCCTGCAGGGCGCGAAGGCGGTGGACGTGCAGCGCGCCGGTGAGCGGGTCACCGGGGTGGTGTTCGAGCTGCCCGACGGGCTGACCCACACGGTGCGCTGCGAGCGGCTGGTGGTCGCCGACGGGGCCCGGTCCCCGCTGGGGCGGGTGCTCGGCCGGGTCTGGCACCGCGACACGGCGTTCGGGGTGGCGGCCCGAGGTTACGTGCGCTCCGGGCGCAGCGACGACGAGTGGATCTCCTCACACCTGGAGCTGCGCGGCGAGGACGACGAGGTGCTGGCCGGCTACGGCTGGGTGTTCCCGCTGGCCGACGGTGAGGTCAACATCGGGGTGGGCACGCTGGCCACCGCCCGACGCCCGGCGAACATCCGGCTGCGCACGCTGATCCAGCAGTACGCGGACGCGCGCCGGGAGGAGTGGCAGCTGGACGGCCCGGTGCGGGCACCCGCGTCGGCGCTGCTGCCGATGGGTGGCGCGGTGTCCGGGGTGGCCGGGCCGAACTGGGCGCTCATCGGGGACGCCGCCGGGTGCGTGAACCCGCTCAACGGCGAGGGCATCGACTACGGCCTGGAGACCGGTCGGCTGGTGGCCGAGCTGATCACCGAGGACCGGACGCTGGACGGCGGCTGGCCGGCCACCCTCTGCTCCCACTACGGCGAGGCGTTCTCCATCGCCCGCCGGTTGGCCGGGCTGATCACCCTGCCTCGGCTGCTGCCGCTGGCCGGCCCGCTGGGCATGCGCTCCCGGACGCTGATGACGGTGGCGCTGCGGGTGATGGGCAACCTGGTCACCGAGGCCGACCGGGATGTGACGGCCCGGCTGTGGCGGGCCGCGGGCCGGCTCTCGCTGGCCTTCGACGACCGGCCACCCTTCGCGGCCGTCGCGGCCTGACCGGCCTCAGGGCGTCTCGGCCCGCTCGGCCAGCGCCTCGGCGGCGCTGCGGGGCAGCACCACGACCGGCACCGGGGAGTGCCGGACGATCTTCGACGAGCGGGAGCCGATGAACACCCGCTCCAACGGCCCGGCGGCGCTCGAGCCCACCGCCAGCACGCTGCCGTCGTCCCAGCCGATGTTCTCCAGCGACTCGGCCCATTCATGGCCGTGCCCGATCACCGGCGGCACCGTGTCCGGGGGGTGCGGCAGCCGCTTCACCTCGGCGAGCACCTCCTGCTGGGCCCGCTCGATCTCGGCCGCCCACACCTGCAGCACCGCGTCCTCGGCCCGGGAGCCGACGCCCGCGGTCAACGGGGTACGCGGGCGTACCGCGAACGACGCGATCCGCAGCGCCGCGCCGAACCGCGCCGCGATGCCCGCCACGGCGATCACCAGCTGGTCGGCGCCTTCGGTGGCTCCGTAGGCGGCGGTCAGCTCGGTGATCCGGTCCACCGGCCGGCAGCGGAACCCGCGCGGGGCCAGCGCGACCGGCAGCGGCGAGCTGTGCAGCAGCCGTTCGGCCACGCTGCCGAACGCCACCCGGCCGAGCACCCCGGCGGTCGACGAGCCGAGCGCGATCAGCCGGGCGCTGTGCCGCTCGGCCACCTCCAGCAGCCCGGCCGACGCCGACCGGGCGTGGACGACGACGTACTCGGCGGCGACGTCGTCGGGCTGCAGCTCGCGGGCCCGCGCCAGCGCGGCGTCCGCGTCCTGGACGAGGAAGTCCTGGTACTCCGCGTCGATCCGGGCCAGGCCGGCCGGCCAGGGCTGCGGCACGACCGTGCACACGACCACGTTCTCGCCGAGCGAGCGGGCGAACAGACTGCCCAGGTGGACGGCGGCGGTGGCGCGCTCGTCGCGCGGCAGGCCGATGACGACGGTCATGTCAGGTCCTTGCTGGTGATGCCGCTATCGCCGAGGTGCGAGTGCCGGATGCCGTAGCTGAAGTACCAGACCAGCACCACGGCCACCCAGATCACGAACACCACGATGGTGATCCAGTCCAGCCCGACGATGATCCAGATGCAGCCCAGGACGGACAGGATCGGGGTCACCGGGTAGCCCGGGACCTTGAACCCGCGGGGCAGATCGGGCGCGGTGCGGCGCAGCACCATCACCCCGATGGAGACGACCAGGAACGCCACCAGCGTGCCGATGCTGGTCATCTCGGCCAGGAAGTCGATGGGGATCAGCCCGGCGAGCAGGGCCACCACGATCGCCACCAGGATCGTGTTGCGCACGGGGGTCCGGGTGCGCGGGTTCACGGTGTGGAAGAACTCGGGCAGCATCCCGTCGCGGCCGATCGCGAACAGGATGCGGGTCTGACCGTAGATCGTCACCAGGGTGACACTGAAGATCGAGATGACGGCGCCGGCGGCGAGGATCGTGCCCGGCCAGGTGGCTCCGGTCACCTGCTCCAGGATCGCGGCCAGCCCGGCCTCCTGGCCCTCGAACTGCGCCGTCGGCTGCGCGGCCACCGCGACGATCGCCACCAGCACGTAGACGAGGGTGACGGTGGCCAGCGCGATCAGGATGGCCAGCGGCATCGTCCGCCGCGGGTTCTTCACCTCCTCACCGGCGGTGGAGACGGCGTCCAGGCCGATGTAGGAGAAGAAGATCAGCCCGGCCGCGCCGGTGACCCCGGTGATCCCGTACGGCGCGAAGTCGGCCAGGTTGTCGCTGTTCCAGCCGAAGGCCCCGACCACGATGAACAGCACCAGCACACCGAGCTTGATCAGCACCATGATCGCGTTGACCCTGGCCGACTCGCTCGCGCCCCGGATCAGCAGCATGGCGCACAGCGCCACCAGCACCACGGCCGGCAGGTTGATGACCCCGCCCTGTTCCGGTGCGTTGGACAACGCCTCCGGGATCGCGATTCCGAACAGGTTGCCCAGCAACGCGTTCAGGTACTGCGACCAGCCGACGGCCACCGCGGCCGAGGACACCCCGTACTCGAGCAGCAGGCACGCCGCGACCCCCATCGCCACGACCTCACCGAGCGTCGCGTACGCGTAGGAGTAGGACGAGCCGGACACCGGGACCGCGCTGGCCAGCTCGGCGTAGCAGACCGCGGTCAGCCCGGCCACCACCCCGGCGATCACGAACGACCAGATGACCGCCGGGCCGGCCGCCGGAACCGCCTCGGACATCACGAAGAAGATGCCGGTGCCGATGGTGGCCCCGATACCGATCATCGAGAGCTGGAACAGACCGATGGTCCGGGCGAGCTCGCCGCCGCCCTCGCGGTCGGCCCCGGTCTCGTCGGCCATGGCCATGACCGGCTTGCGACGGAAGGCCTGCTGCATCAGCGTCGCCACGTGATCTCCTCGGCGTTGGGATCCGGACAGACTTCCGGGTAGACCTAGCAACGCGCGAGACGCCGAATGGACGTCACCCATCGTGCTCTCGGGGCAACTGCTGGGGGCAGTCGGCGGCCTGTGGCCCGCAGGCTACGTCACCGTTGTCGAGAGATCCATACGGTGAGAACGATCATCAGGGCGGCCGCAGTCCGGCCCGACCGGCCGGGAAGCGACCGATCCGCGTCCGCGCGCGTTCGCCGGGCGGCGCACCGCGACGCCGTCACCACCGGTTTCCGGTACCGTTCCGCACAATGACCACCGTCGAGGCCGAGGTGGGGCGCCGCCGGGGCCAGAAGTTCCTACAGCGCCGCTGCGAGCTGGCCGACGCGGCGCTGCACACGCTGTCCGAGCTCGGTTACGCGCGCACCAGCCTGCGCGAGATCGCGCAGAACTCGGCCTTCTCGCACGGGGTGTTGCACTACTACTTCGCCGACAAGGTCGAGCTGATCACCTTCTGCGTGCGCCGCTACAAGACGACCTGTGTGCAGCGCTACGACGGGGTCGTCGGCTCGGCCGGGACGTCCGACGAGCTGGCCGACGGGTTCGCCGACGCCCTGGTCGCCACCCTGCGGGCCGAGGCCTCGATGCACCGGCTCTGGTACGACCTGCGCTCGCAGGCCCTCTTCGAGGACTCCTTCCGCGCGGACGTGCTGCAGATCGACGCGACCCTGGAGCAGATGATCTGGCGGGTGGTGTCGCGCTACGCCGAACTCACCGGCGTGCCACCCGGCGTGTCGTCGGCCATGAGCTATGCGATGTTCGACGGGCTGTTCCAGCAGGCCCTGCTGCAGCACCTGGCCGGGAACCCCGAGGCCGGCCCACAGCTGCGCGAGCGGGCCAGGGACCTGCTGCCCCGCCTGCTCTGACCCGCGGCGCGGGTGCGGCTATCCGGTCACGGCCCGGAGCGCCCCGGACGGGCACAGCGGCACCGCCGCCAGCGCCGCCGCGTCCGCGGGCTCGGCAGTCAGCAGCACCACCAGGCCCTCGTCGTCCTGGTCGAACACGTCCGGCGCGGTGAGCACGCACATCCCGGCCCCGATGCACACGTCGCGGTCGGCCACGATCGTCGTCCGGCCGCTCACCACGTCACCGGCAGGGCGTGCAGCCCGTAGACGAAGTGGTACGCGCGGAATCCGATGTCCTCGTAGGGCACCGCGGGCGCCAGGTTCGGGAAGCGGCGCAGCAGCGCGGGAAAGGCGATCCGCATCTCCATCCGGGCCAGTGGTGCGCCCAGGCAGTGGTGCACGCCGTGCCCGAAGGCCAGGTGACCGGGTGCGCCGCGGCGCACGTCCAGCCGCTGCGGATCGGCCAGCACCTCCGGATCCCGGTTGGCAGTGGGCAGCGCGCACAGCACCAGCTCCCCCGCCCCGATCCGGTGGCCGGCGATCTCCACCTCGGTCGTCGTGGTGCGCAGCACCCCGGTGTGCACGATCGACAACCAGCGCAGCAGCTCCTCCACCGCAGGGACGGCGGCCGCCGGATCGTCGCGCACCAGCGCCAGCTGGTCGGGGTGCCGGAGCAGCGCCAGCGTCCCCAGGCCGAGCATGTTGGAGGTGGTCTCGTGCCCGGCGATCAGCAGCAACGAACCGATCCCGCTGAGCTCCGCGCTGCTCAGGTCATCACCGTGCTCGCGCACCAGCATGCCCAGCATGTCCTCGCCGGGCGCCGACCGGGCCCGCGCCACCAGCTCGTCCATGTAGGCCTGGTTCGCCCGGCCCAGCTCGCGACGCTCGTCCATGGTGATCGAGAGGTCGAGCAGCCGCCCGGTCCGGGCCTGGAACTCGGTCCGGTCGGCGTACGGCACCCCGAGCAGCTCGCAGATCACCAGCGACGGGATCGGCAGTGCGAACGAGGCCACCAGGTCGGCCGGCCGGCCGGCCCGCTCCATCGCGTCCAGGTGCTCGTCGACGATCTCGACGATCCGCGGTTCCAACCTCCGCATCCGGCGCACGGTGAACTCGGGGGTGAGCATCCGCCGCAGCCGGGTGTGCTCGGGCGGGTCGAAGGCCAGCATCATCCCGGCCCGGTCACGTTCGCGCTGCTGTTCGCTGCGCTCGTCCTCCGGCGGCTGGAAGGCACCCGCGTTGCTGAAACGGGTGGCGTCGGCGAGCACCTCGCGCACGTCCGAGTGCCGGGTGACCAGGTAGGCCCGCGCCCCGAACGCCGTCTCCAGCTCCCGGACCCCCTCGTCCTGGCGGATCCGGGTCAGCTCCTCGACGGGATCGAAACGGTCCCGCTGCATGTGCAGCGGGACCGGTGGGGCCTGGGTCATCGCCGGTGTCCTCTCGCCGAATGCGGTACACCACCGACGCTACGCATCGGGATGACAGCGAACCTTCAGCGCCGACATACCGGACAGAACGGACACCTGCCCCCGGTTACTGGGAGGGCTGCGGCACCTGACAATCGATCTTGGGGTTGGCCCCGAAGTAGTTCACCGGCCCGGCCACGATGGTGATCAGGACTGTCCCGAGCTGAGCACAGTTGGCCTCCTCCGAGCCCAGATACCCACGTTGGTAAGCCGCGAAGGCTCCGATCACCAGCCACAGCACCACGAGCAACGAACCCAGCCGCACCGTCGCCTCCTCATTCGCCTGCGGCCCACCCGATTCTGACCACAGAGGACCGTTGGCGGGTCATCGTGCCGTTGATCGGGCGGGCCCGCAGCGCGGGGGTACGAACTGACCGTTGGACCGCCCGGGATGGACGTTCGTCGCCGGCACCGGCCAGGCGGTATCACCGATGCCGCACCCGCTCTCCTCGGCGTGCCGCAGTCGTACCGTCGTGCCGCAGCCGTACCGTCGAAGGAGAGCCAATGCCCCCAGGCGAGCCACACGTCGTCCACTTCAGCTACGACACGCTCCCGCGCGTGCTGCCGGTGCCGGGCTCGACCGCAGTGGAGCTGCGGCTGCCGTTCCGGATCGACACCGCTCCCGGCGCCGGGCTCCGTGTGATCTCGTGGCGGCTGGTGGCCGACGTCGACGGCCGGCCGTGGACGGTGTGGGCGCGCGCCCACCGGGTCACCGAGAGCCTGTGCCGGCTGCTGGAGCGCCGGATGCAGCGCAACGGCGAGTACGACTTCGACCGGGCGCCGCCGTACCTGGACATGGCCGCGCGGATGGGCGACGGCGTGGAGTACCTGGAAGGCGTGGTGCCCGGCGTCGCAGCGGGGGCATCGGTCAGCTACGCCCTCGAGGTGACGCTGCGCCGCGGCCAGGACGAGCCGATACCGGTCCGCTCCGGCAGCTTCACCGTCCTCGCGGTGCGCCCCGGGTTCGACCGCGCCGACATCCGCCGCATCCACATCCCGGCGCCGGGCGACGCCCTGCACGCGTTCGCGCTCTACCACCGGCGGGAGGCCGGCTTCGACCACCTCCGGGTCGACGTGGTGGCCCTGGAGGCCGACCCCGAGTCCGGGGGCGACCGGCCTGACCTCGTCGACCTGGTGATCACGGCGGCCGAGCGGACGATCGACATCCGGGATCCCGGGCTGCCGGTGCTGCCGCTGATCGACACGGCCGCGGACTCGGTGACGTTCTCGATCCCGGTGGCCGACGGTGAGCCGGCGCTCACCGAGGTCACGGTGGCCTACCGCGGCGCCGGACCCGTGCGGGTCGACCCGAGCGCCGCCCCGGAGGCCGGCGAGGCCCGGGTGATGTTCGTGAACTTCGCGATCCAGGGCCTCAACGACTACCTCACCACCCCCGCCACCGACTACACACCGCCGCGCACCTACAGCCAGGTGACCATGCGCGACGAGGACGCCTGCTTCTCGAGCCGGCCGGGCAGCCGCGAGGACCACACCGGCGACGGCTACGAGTTCACCCTGCAGGCCCACCGCCGGCACGGCATCAAGCAGATGTGGGTGATGAACGGCGGCCTGCTCGTCCTGCTCGCCCAGGACTGCCCGGACGAGCTGGCCCGGATGCGCGACGACGTGGCCGCCGATCTGCTGACCCCGGTGGTTGCCGGCTACGGCGCGCACCGGCTGCCCTACTACTCGGCGGCGACGAACCTGGACGCCATCACCGCGGGCACCGTGGTCACGCAGGAGCTGCTGGGACGCTGCGCCCCGGTGTACTACCCGGACTCGCGGATCGTCACCGACCGGGACAACGTCACGTCGGCGCTGGTCGACGCGGGCATGGAGTACGTCGTGGTCGACGCGGGCGAGCACGAGAACGGCCTCGGGGAGCTCAGCACGATCGTCCGGGACGCGCAGCCACCGATGGGCGCGGTCAGCGACGGGCGCTGGGTCAACTGGCAGTACCTGTGGCGGGACCGCCGCACCGGCATCAAGGTCCTGTTCATCGATCCGCAGATGAAGGACGGCCTGTTCGGGGCGAACCGGCGCGACGCCGACCGCGGCAAGGTCTCGCTGAACACCCGGCGCAAGTTCATGGAGCTCGCCGCCCAGCCGCAGCTGCGCCGGCGGAACCTGCTCGTGTACTCCGACGACGCCGACAAGGCCAGCGGCAACGGCTGGTTCGACGGGGTCTACGACAACCAGGCGGTGCAGTACAACCGGCTCTACCAGGCGGCGCTGTCCTGGATCGCCGCCCATCCCTGGGTTCGGGCCGTCACCACCGAGGACCTGTCCGACGAGGACTGCGTCGGCGACCTCGACCTGATCTCGGCCAGCGACCCGTACATCGCCCGGCATTGGCGGCTACCCGGCGTCGCCCCGGATCCGCGCCACGACTACGGCCTGGCCTTCGACACCTGGTATGCGGCCTGGGCCGCGGTGCGGGTGGCGTGGCTCGGCGAGTCGCTGGGCGCGATCTCCGACCGCGCGGAGCGGGCCATCGCGCTCCGACCGCGCCGCAACGAGCTCGACGAGCTGGCCCGGCTGTACCTCGGCATGTGCCTGCACGAGTCGCAGTGGTCCAAGTACGCGCGGGGTGCCGGCAGCGAGGCCGAGGACTTCGTCATCGCCGAGTCGATCCAGCTGCGCAACGCGCACGTCTACCTGGCCGCCGCCATCTGGGCCGACTGGGCGGCCGAGCAGCAGGGGCCCGCGGCCTTCCGGGACTCCGGGCCGGTGATCGACCGGGTGGCGCAGCTGGACGCCGCGGTCGATGCCGCCGGGGCGCCGCCGTGGCGCCGGGCCGACCACCCCGGGCTGCAGTGGGACCACGACCCGCTGCCCAACGTGATCCTCTACAACACCGAGGCGCTCGTCGTGATCGACCGCAACGGGGGCCGCATCACCCACCTGTTCTCCATGGTGGAGGGCCGGCCGGTCGCGGTCAGCGGCACCTTCAAGGCCTACCAGTTCCTCGACCTGGACTGGGACTCCGAGGCCGGCGTGAAGAGCGACGGGATCGTGTTGCAGAACACCGTCTACACGCCCAACCACGCCTACGTGGCCTGCGACGTGACGGCCAGCCAGGGCACCATCGGGGCCGGCCCGCCGGACGACACGATCTTCGACTGGTACTACCCGGACAACTTCAACGCCTATCAGGTGGCCGACGAGCCCGCCGAGGAGCCGGCCGTCACGCTGGTCTACGGAGCGGGGACGGCGATCGAGGACACCCCCGACACGCTGCCGATCCTCGACGCGGCGCTGGCCGCCGACCGGATCGCGAAGGTCGCCGGTGAGGCCGGGATCGTGCTGCACGACGTGGCCCGCTTCGGGGGGTTCCGCAAGACCATCCGGCTCGACGGCCGAACGGTGCGCGTGCAGTACCAGGGCACGCGGCCGGGGCACCGGGTGGCCAACGAGTTCTGCGTCGACCTGCACGCGGCGGCGCTGCAGGGCCGCCGGCAGTCGGCGGAGGTGGCCGCGGACGGCCGCATCGCCACGGTGCGGCAGGCCGAGACGCCCTACAACTGGGAGCAGCACCCGCCGCGCAGCGGGATACGGCTCGGGGTGGAGGTGCGCCTGGGCGCCGGGTGTGAGTTCACCGCGGCGACCCGGGCCGCACCGGACACACCGACCGTCGAGAAGCTGCGGATGCACCGGGTGATGACCGACAACGTCGAGGTCGTCGCGCCGGGTGGGGGCGATTTCGACTACGAGATCCGGTTGCCGTAGCAAACGGACCGACGTCCGTTTGCGCTGGTGTTCCGAGTCGGAAGTTCGTTGCGTGTACCGGCGGATCCAGCCGTGCGTCGGCAAGGCGCCGGTCCAGGCTCGTACCGGGCGTACTCGGCCGGACCGGCAACGCCGCCGACGTGCGGCTGGGCCGTCGAGATTCGCGACGAACTTCCGGCTCGGGACACTACAGAGGCTCCGCCTCGGACCGCCGAGCTGGTGGCTGGCCTGGCGGGTGAGCTGCGGTCAGGCTATCGGCCATGGCCGAGCCGGTGACGGTGAACGATGTTCTTGACGGGCATGTCGGGCTGGATCTGGAGTGCCTGGACCGGATCTACCTCAACGTGTACGTGCCGAATCTGCAGGTCGGCGGGCAGGTTGTGGCCTTCTTGACCGCGCATCTGGGCTATCCGATCCCGTCTCCGGCGATCATCGAGAAGATCGGTAACGGGTTCCGTCGTGCCGTCACCCGCTTCGCCGAGACCGACCACATCCCGGTGGTGCGGTTCGCGAAGGCGGAACGCAAGATCGACGTCATGCGGCCCTATCTCGCGGCGCAGGCCCGAACCGGCCGTTCCGGCGTGGCCGCGATCGGGGTCGCGCAGGAGTTCGCCCGGGTGTTCGTGGCCACCAAACACACCGGGACCGGCGCCGGGGTGTGGTTTTCCTACACCAAGGCCGAGCGCCGGGTCAGCTGCTACTACTTCTACCTGTGGGACGCCGAGTTCGGGCCGGCGTTCATCAAGATCTGCGCCTACTTCCCGTATCCGGCCAAGATCTGGATCAACGGCCACGAGTGGGCCAAACGCCAAGCCACCCGGGCCGGGATCGGCTACCGGGAGTTGTCCAACGGCTTCGCCACCACCGATGACCCCGCCGGCCTGCAGGCCATCTGTGACCAGCTCGGTCCGGCCACCATCGAGGCGTTCGCCCAACGTTGGTTCGCGGTGCTGCCGCTGCCGTTGACCGACGCGGATCGGGCCGGCGGGTACTGGTGGGAGCTGTCGATGCGCCAGGTCGAGGTCTCCCGCACGATCGTGTTCACCGCCCCGCGCCATGCCCGCGCCTTCTTCGAAGCGTTGGTCGCCGACAACCTCGACATCGGCCGCCCGGAACAGATTGAGCTGATCTTCTCCCGGTGGCCGGTGCGGCGCGGTCGCCCACCGACGGTGCAGAAGAAGTTCTCCACCCGGATCGTCACCGCCGGAACCCAGGTCACCGTGAACGCCGCCTACAAGCACTCCCGGATCAAGCAGTACCTCAAAGACGGCCGGGCCCTGCGCATCGAAACCGTGATCAACGAAACCCACGACCTGGGATGCGCACGCCGCCTGCACAACCTGCCCGAACTACAGACCCGAGCCCGTGCCGCCAACCGTCGCCTGCTCGATACTGAACGGGTCGGCCAGGGCTGCGTCCTTGCGAGCCCAGCCTTTGAGCGGATCGCGCACCCCACCACCACCATGGAGGGGCGGAGGGCCCCAGCCCTACGGTTCGGCGACCCTCGGGTCCAAGCCCTGGCCGGCGCCCTATGCCACACCCTGCTCGCAGTCACCGGCATCACCAACAAGAGCCTGCGCGCCTGGATGACCGGACTGCTCACCCAGCCCTACCCGATGTCCCGGGCCAGCTACGACCTGACCCGGCTACGCCGCAACGGCCTGATCGAACGCCTCCCTGGCCGCAACCTCTACCGCCTCACCCCCGACGGCCTCGCCTTCGCGATCTTCTACAGCAAGGTCCACAACCGGGTACTGCGCCCGCTCCTGGCCACCACCGACACCCCGAACGCACCACCAGCGGTCAAAACCGCACTGCGCACCATCGACCAACACATCAACACCAGACTGGCAGCGGCCCGACTACCAGCAGCGGCCGCCTGAAACTCTGGACAAGTACCAAACTCCTAGCGACCAAGCTCGCTAGGGTCGCCGGGTGCAGGTTCCCCTGGCCGACCCGCCGCCGCGTCCGGAACGCGCGGACGCGGCCCGCAACCGGGCCCGGGTACTCGCGGCGGCCGAGCGGCTGTTCGCCGCGCGCGGCGCGAGCGAGGTGAGCATGGAGGACATCGCCCGGGAGGCCGGGGTGGGCAAGGGCACGCTGTACCGGCGCTACCCGGACCGGGCCGCGCTCGCGGTGGCCCTGCTCGACGAGCACGAGCGCCGGCTGCAGGAGCGGCTGCTGGGCGGCCCGCCGCCGCTCGGGCCGGGGGCTCCGCCCGCGCAGCGGCTGGCCGCGTTCTACGCCGCGATGGTCGAGCTGCTCGCCCGGCACCTCGACCTGGCCCTGGCCGCGGAGACCGGTGCCGCCCGCTACCG
>DATMDS010000126.1:0-46624 GCA_035557575.1 Pseudonocardia sp.
CTCGCTGACCGGCGGTGGCTCGACGTCCTGGTCGGCTGTGGACCCGGCGGTGGAACTGGCCTCGCTGGCCCAGGCGTCGCTCGGCTCGGGCGCCACGGCCGGCGCCTCGGGGACGGCCGTGCCCTCGCTGGCCCAGGCGTCGGGTTCCGCGCTCGACCCGATGCCCCCGGCCGGAGCCGGCCCGGGGTCAGCGGCCGGCGGCACGTCCACCGAGGCCTCGGAGGCGTCCGCCGCCGGGACCGGTGCCGCGTCGGTGGCCGGCGTGGCCGCGCCCACGGAGGTGGACGGTGCGCCCGCACCCACGGAGGCGGTCCGTGCCGCCGCACCCGCGGAGGCGGTCGGTGCCGCCGAGCCCTCGGCCGGCTCCGGGGCCAGCCACAACACCCCGGACGGCGGCAGCTGCAGCACGGCCGACGCCGGGCGGCCGTGCCACATGTACGGCTCGGCCTCGACCGCGCCCAGGTTGCCCACCCCGGACCCGCCGTAGGCCTGCGCGTCGGTGTTGAGCACCTCGCGCCAGCGCCCGGCGAACGGCAACCCGACGCGGTAGTCCGGCTTCGGCGTCCCGGAGAAGTTCGCGATGCACGCCATCACCACCGGGTTCCCGCCGGCGTCCACGCCCTGGCGCAGGAAGCTGAGCACGTTGCCCGCGGTGTCGTTGGCGTCGATCCAGGAGAAGCCGTCGGGCGTGACGTCCATGGTCCACAGCGCCGGCAGCCCCAGGTAGGCCCGGTTCATGTCCCCGACCAGCGACTTGATGCCCGCGTGCAGCGGCTCCTCCAGCAGCTGCCAGTCCAGCGAGCGCGACTCCGACCACTCCCGCTCCTGGCCGAACTCCTGGCCCTGGAACAGCAGCTGCTTGCCCGGGTGCGCCCACATGTAGGCCAGCAGGGCGCGCAGGCCGGCCGCCTTGTTCCACGCGTCGCCCGGCATCCGCGTCCACAGCGAGCCCTTGCCGTGCACGACCTCGTCGTGGCTGATCGGCAGCACGAAGTTCTCGGTGAACGCGTACATCAGCGAGAAGGTCAGCTGGTTGTGGTGGTAGCCGCGGTAGATCGGGTCCTTGCCGATGTACTCGAGCGTGTCGTGCATCCAGCCCATGTTCCACTTGAACCCGAAGCCGAGCCCGCCCAGATGGGTCGGGCGCGACACCCCCGGCCAGGCCGTGGACTCCTCGGCGATGGTGACGACGCCGGGGTGGTTCTTGTAGACCGTCGCGTTCATCTCCTGCAGGAACGCCACCGCGTCCAGGTTCTCCCGGCCCCCGTGCACGTTGGGCAGCCACTGCCCCTCGGGCCGGGAGTAGTCCAGGTAGAGCATCGAGGCCACGGCGTCCACCCGCAGCCCGTCGATGTGGAACTCCTCCAGCCAGTAGAGGGCATTGGCCACGAGGAAGTTGCGCACCTCGGAGCGGCCGAAGTCGAACACCAACGTGCCCCAGTCCGGCTGCTCGCCGCGGCGCGGGTCGGCGTGCTCGTAGAGCGGGGTGCCGTCGAACAGGGCCAGTGCGAACTCGTCGCGCGGGAAGTGCGCCGGCACCCAGTCCACGATCACGCCGTAACCGTGCTGGTGCAGGTGGTCGACGAAGTACCGGAAGTCGTCCGGCTGGCCGAAGCGGGCGGTCGGCGCGTAGTAGGAGGTGACCTGGTAGCCCCACGACCCGCCGAAGGGGTGCTCGGCCACCGGCAGCAGCTCGATGTGGGTGAAGCCGGTCTCGTCCAGGTAGGCGACCACCTCGTCGGCCAGCTGCCGGTAGTCCAGGCCGGGCTTCCAGGAGCCGAGGTGCATCTCGTAGACGCTCATCGGCTCGGCGTGCGCCTGCCGCTGCGCGCGGGCGGCCAGCCAGTCCGCGTCGCCCCACTCGTGGACGGTCTCGTCGACGACGGACGCGGTGGCCGGCGGGATCTCGGTGCGGAAGGCCATCGGGTCGGCCTTCTCCCGCCACCGCCCGTCGCGGCCGAGCACGCGGAACTTGTAGCGCGTGCCCGCGCTGACGTTGGGCACGAACAACTCCCAGACGCCGGTGCTGCCGAGCACCCGCATCGGGTGCGCCCAGCCGGACCAGCTGTCGAAGTCGCCGGTCACCCGCACGCCCTGGGCCGACGGCGCCCACACCGCGAAGCTGGTCCCGGTGACCGAGCCGGAGGGGGTGTCGTAGCTGCGCACGTGCGCGCCCAGCACGTCCCAGAGCCGCTCGTGGCGGCCTTCGGCGATCAAATGCAGGTCCATGTCGCCCAGCGTGGGCAGCCAGCGGTAGGGGTCGTCGACCATGTCGATCCGGTCGCCGTAGCGCGCGGCCAGCCGGTAGTCGGCCGCCGGACCGGGCACCACGCCCGAGAAGATGCCGGCGTCGTGCACCTTGACCAGCGCCAACTCGTCGCGTCCCTGCTGCACGACGCGCACCTCGTCGGCGTGCGGGCGCAGGATCCGGATGACCGTTCCGTCCGCGTGTGGATGGGCGCCGAGCACCGCGTGTGGGTCGTGGTGGGCGCCGGCCAGCAACTGCTCGATGGTGCCGGGATCGGGCGGGCATGGATCCACCGACGACGCGGCCACCTCCGACTCGGCCGCGGCCGGCTCCGCGGTGCTGGCTGTGGGCTTGATCGTCTGGGTGCGGTTCTGGTCACGATCCACGCGAGCACCCTATTGCCCTGCACCCTCCGGTGCCGAGGGTGAACCGGTGATCAGGTCCGATTGCCCCGTTTTCGTGCCCGGTTCACGGCTCAGCCCACGCCGGCGTCCGAGCCCGCCTCCGCGGTCAGTCGCTTGATCGACGCCAGCGGGATCGGTGCCCAGGTCGGGCGGCTGCGGGTCTCGTAGAGGGCCTCGTACACGGCCTTGTCCAGCTCGAAGGCCCGCAACAGGGACGCCTGTTCCCGCGGGTCGGCCCCCGCGCCGGCCGCGTAGCCGTCGCAGAACGCAGTCCGGTTGCGGGCGGCCCACTCGTTCGCCCGCCAGGCCAGCTGCGAGTAGTTCTCGGGCGCGGCCAGATCCGTGCCCGGCTCCGACCGCGCGAGCTGGTGATAGGCGGCGTAGTCGAACGAGCGCAACATCCCGGCCACGTCGCGCAGCGCCGAGTCCGGCCGCACCCGGTCGGCGAACGCCGCCGCCGGCTCGCCCTCGAAGTCGATCACCAGCCAGCCCAGCGGGGTGCGCAGGGTCTGGCCGAGGTGCAGGTCGCCGTGCACCCGCTGGGTCGGCACCGGGGCGCCCGACGCGGCCACCTCGCCGTACACGGCGCGCACCGGTTCCACGAGCTCGGCGAGCTCGGCCACGTCCGCGGCAGCCACGGTGAGCCGCTGGTTCCAGGTCGCGGCCAGCTCGCGCGGATCCGTCGTGCCCTGGCTCAGTGCGTCGCGCAGCTCGGCGTGCACCTGCGCGACCGTCTCACCCAGCCGGCTGGCCTCCCCGGCGAAGTCGCCGCCCACCTCGTCGGCGCGCAGATCGGCCTCGGCGAGCAGGTCGCGCACGCTGGCCAGCGCCATCGACCAGCCGTCGGCGGAGTTGGCCGCGTAGTCCTGCAGCATGGCCAGGGTCACCGGCTCGCCGGCGAGGGTGCCCTCGATCGCGCCCTGCAGTGACGCGACCTGGCTGCTGCCCACCGAGCGCAGTGCCCGATGCAGTTCCAGGTCGGGGTTCACGCCGGGCAGCACCCGGCGGAACAACTTCATGATCGACTGCTCGCCCCAGCACACCGAGGTGTTGGACTGCTCCCCGCCGAGCACCCGACCGTGCGGCCCGTCCGCGATCCGGGCGTCGGGCTCGGGCACGAAGCGCACCTGGCCGACGGTGCGGCCCTCGCGGATCGCGTCCAGCACCCAGTCGGTGACCCGGGTGTCCCACAGCCCGTCGTAGCCGACCTTTCCCTCGACGGCACCGAAGGTCATGTGGTCCAGCTCCCGGCGCGGCCCGTCGGAGCGCCCGACCAGCAACTGGTAGTGCTGGACCGGCCCGCCGTCGGCGAAGGCGACGGCCAGCAGCACGTGATCGAGCAGCGGGTCCCCTTCGGTGATCAGCGGGGTGCGCTCGGCGATGGACACCGAGTCGATCGCGCGGCCCTTGGCGGCGAACCAACGCTGCTGCGGCAGCCACTCCACCATCAGGCCCGGGAGCTGCTCAGCCAGCACCGTCACGTTGCCTCCTCCTTGCCTGCTCGACGCCTGCCCGACCGGATACGACCCAGCGGTCGGTGGCGGATTGCACGTCGTGCCCCGACCCTAGCCGCATCGAAGGACATCGTTGGGATCTGCGGTGACGGCTGGACCGAGAGGGATCAGGTCTCGGTCCGGGCCGCGGGGATGGCGAACCAGTAGAAACCGTGGCCGGGCAACGTCAGCAGGTAGGGCAGCTCGCCGATCCGGGGGAACGGCACACCGCCGGTCAGCTCATGCGGGGCGCACCCCTGCCACCGCGAGAGGTCCAGCTCGACCGGCTGCGGGAACCGCGACAGGTTGCTCACGCACAGCACGGTGTCGTCGCCGTCGCCGCCGTGGTGGCTCCGGACGTACGCCAGCACGGACGGGTTCGACCCGCCGAGCTCGTGGTACTCACCCAACCCGAAGGCCCCGTGCCGCTTCCGGATCTCGATCATGTGTCGGGTCCAGTGCAGCAGCGAGGTCGACGAGCGCGACTGGGCCTCGACGTTCACGCCCTGGTAGCCGTAGAGCGGGTCCATGATCAGCGGCAGGTAGAGCCGGCCGGGGTCGCACATCGAGAAGCCGGCGTTGCGGTCCGGGGTCCACTGCATCGGGCTGCGCACCGAATCCCGGTCACCCAGCCAGATGTTGTCGCCCATGCCGATCTCGTCGCCGTAGTAGAGGACGGGCGAGCCGGGCAGCGACAGCAGCAGCGCGGTGAACAGTTCCAGCTGGTTGCGGTCGTTCTCCAGCAGCGGCGCCAGCCGGCGCCGGATCCCGATGTTGGCCTTCATCCGCGGGTCCTTGGCGTACTCCGCGTACATGTAGTCGCGCTCTTCGTCGGTCACCATCTCGAGCGTCAGCTCGTCGTGGTTGCGCAGGAAGATGCCCCACTGGCAGCCCGCCGGGATGGCCGGTGTCTGGGCCAGGATCTCCGAGATCGGGAACCGGTTCTCCCGCCGCACGGCCATGAAGATGCGCGGCATCAGCGGGAAGTGGAACGCCATCTGGCACTCGTCGCCGCCGACGTCCGGGTCGCCGAAGTACTCCACCACGTCGCTCGGCCACTGGTTGGCCTCGGCCAGCAGCACCCGGCCCGGATACTCGACCTCCAGCACCTTGCGGCAGCGCTTGAGGAACTGGTGGGTCTCGTCGAGGTTCTCGCAGTTGGTGTCCTCGCGCTCGAACAGGTACGGCACCGCGTCCAGCCGGAACCCGTCGATGCCCAGGTCCAGCCAGAACCGCAGGACCTCGATCATCGCTTCCTGGACGTCGGGGTTGTCGTAGTTCAGGTCCGGCTGGTGGGCGAAGAACCGGTGCCAGTAGAACTGGCCGCGTACCGGGTCGTAGGTCCAGTTCGAGGTCTCGGTGTCGACGAAGATGATCCGCGCGTCCGGGTAGCCGGAGTCGTTGTCGGCCCAGACGTAGAAGTTGCCGTAGGGCCCCTCCGGGTTGCGCCGGGACTCCTCGAACCACGAGTGGGTGTCGCTGGTGTGATTCATCACCAGGTCGGTGACCACCCGGATGCCGCGCCTGTGCGCCTCGTCCAGGAGCAGCACGAAGTCGTCGACGGTGCCGAACTCGGGCAGCACCGAGCGGAAGTCGCGGATGTCGTAGCCGCCGTCGCGCAGCGGCGAGTCGTAGAACGGGGGCAACCACAGGCAGTCCACGCCGAGCCACTGGATGTAGTCCAGCTTGTCGGTGAGGCCGCGCAGGTCACCGGTGCCGTCGCGGTTGGAGTCGGCGAACGCCCGCACCAGTACCTCGTAGAACACCGCGCGCTTGAACCAGTCGTGGTCGACGTCCAGCGTTCGAGCGTGGCCGAAGTCGTCGGCCGAGGTCTCGATCAGCTGGTCGTCGGCCGCCGGCTCAGTGCTGTCCTCGTCGACGGCACGGTGCTTCGCGGACGTGGGGGAGGTCTCGGTGGACATGGGCGTATCGCGCTCCTACCGGGCGAGATCCAGACGGAAGATGAGAACGCACCGAACCAGTCGTACCTCGGGACGGGTCGACATGCACGCCTTGGCTCGATGATCCGCGCAGCGTAGCGATCTTCAGCCGCGATGTGGCGGCGGCTCCCGGCGCGGCCCGATGCGCGATCGGGTTGAACGTCGGTGCGGTTCTATCGCGTCGTCCGAGCATCTCCCGTGGGGGTCAGCCCGAGCCTGCTGATGATCTCCTCGGCGAGCTGCGCCGCGGACCCGCCGATCTCCACCACGAGCCCGCGCTCGTCGGGGGCCAGTGGTTCCAGCGCGGCGAACTGGGATCTCAGCAGGCCGGCCGGCATGAAGTGGTCGGTGCGCGCGGTCAGCCGACGATTGACCGTCTCGTACGAGCCGTGCAGGTGAACGAAGATCACGTGCTCGCCGCGCAGCCGATCGCGGTAGCTCCGCCGCAGCGCGGAGCAGGTGATCACGCCAGGGCGCCCGCTGTCGGTGTGCGCCCGGATCCAGTCGGCGACCCGCGCCAACCAGGGCCAGCGGTCGTCGTCGATCAGCGGGGTGCCGGCCGTCATCTTCGCCACGTTCGCCTTCGGGTGCAGGTCGTCACCCTCCTCCAGGTCCCAGCCGAGCCGGCCGGCCACGATGCCCGCGACGGTCGACTTGCCGCACCCGGAGACGCCCATCACGACCAGTACCGGCGGGTGCGGCTGGTGATCGTCGTTGCTCACGTCGGAACCCCCTTGTTCGTGCCGGGTATGCCGGACCCGTGCCGTCCGATCCTGGCGCATCGGTCCGGGCTGCGGTCGACCGCAACGAAGCTGCAAGCGAGCCGGCCAGACTCGGCTGCTGCGGCCGCTGCGGCCGCGGAACAGGAGTGGATCATGATTGCGATCGATCGCACCGATCTCCCGGTGACCATCGAGGGTGACGGCGTGCAGCTGCGGATGGCCGAGGTGGGCGAGCTGACCGTCTCGTGGATCACCTTGGCCGCGGATGTCGACCTCGGGCCCGCACTGGTCGGGCTGCCCGACGACCTCTGCCCGTGCCCGCACTGGGGTTACCTGCTCAGCGGGCGGCTGCTGATGCGCACCGCCGATGGGGACCACGAGTACCGCGCCGGGCAGGCCTTCTACTGGGCGCCCGGGCATGCGCCGCGGGCGCTGGAGGACAGCGAGTACGTCGACTTCTCGCCGACCGCCGACTTCGCGAAGGTCATCGCGCACATCCAGGGCGGTTGACGCTGACCGATGCGGGGGCCGGGCCACTGCCGGACGGCGGCTGACGGCCCGGCACGCGCCGGGTGAGCCGCGGGCGACCATCCGACGTCGCCACCGAGCTGGTGCAAGATGATTGCAACCCGACCGTCGATGCTGGTCGTCGCCAGTACTGGCGACCCGAGCGGGGAGGGATCATGCGCGCACGGCTGCCGGACCACCGCGGCGCGGTCGAGCGGGGCGGCGTCTCGGTCGGCTACGAGGTGTACGGCCCGGAGCACCCGGGCCCAACGATCACGCTGCTCACCTCATGGGCCATCGTGCACGCCCGGCAGTGGAAGGCCCAGGTGCCGTACCTGGCCCGGCACTTCCGGGTGCTCACCGTCGAGGGCCGCGGCAACGGCCGGGCCGATCGGCCGGACGACCCGACGGCCTACCTCGACCGCGAGTACGTCGACGACGCGATCGCCGTGCTGGATGCGACCGGCACCGACCGGGCCGTGGTCGCCGGGCTCTCGCTGGGCGGGCGGCATGCGCTGCAGCTCGCCGCGTGGTACCCGGAACGGGCGGCCGGGGTGATCGCCGTCGGGACCGCGCTGCCCTGGCCGATCCCGCCGGACTTCGACCAGCCGCGGGCGCGCTACGAGGGATGGCAGAAGTGCAACCGGCACTACTGGTCGGCCGACTACCGCGGTTGGGTCGAGTTCTTCATGTCCCAGGTGTTCACCGAGCCGCACTCCACGAAGCCCTTCGAGGACGGTGTCGACTGGGGCCTGGAAACCGACGCACGGACGCTGCTGCACACCGCCGCGGCCGTCGGCGAGCCGACCGCCGCCGACGCCGAGGCGATCTGCCGCGCGGTGCGCTGCCCGGCGTTGATCGTGCACGGGGACGAGGACGGGATCGTGCCCTACGAGACCGGGGTGGCGCTGGCCGAGTGGACCGGCGGCAACCTGGTCACCATCAGGGGCGGCGGGCACGCCCCGACCCTGCGCGACCCGGTCCGGGCCAACCTGCTGGTCCGCGAGTTCGCCGAGTCGGTGGCGCCACCGCGCCCCCGGCCACGGACCTGGGCCCGGGGGCGGGCGCGGCAGCGGCGGGCGCTCTTCGTGTCGTCGCCGATCGGGCTCGGGCACGCCCGCCGCGACCTCGCCATCGCCGACGAGCTGCGCACCCACCACCCCGACCTGCAGATCGACTGGCTGACCCAGGACCCGGTGACGCGCCTGCTCAGCGCGCGCGGCGAGCGAGTGCACCCGGCCGCGCGGCTGCTGGCCAGCGAGTCCGCGCACGTCGAGTCCGAGGCCGGCGAGCACGACCTGCACGCCTTCCAGGCGGTCCGCCGGATGGACGAGATCCTGGTGGCCAACTTCATGGTCTTCCACGACCTGGTCACCGACGAGCCGTACGACCTGTGGATCGCCGACGAGGGCTGGGACGTCGACCACTACCTGTTCGACAACCCGGAGCTGAAGCGGACGTGCTACGCGTGGCTCACCGACTTCGTCGGTTGGCTGCCGATGCCGGACGGCGGGGCGGCCGAGGCCGCCCTGACCGCGGACTTCAACGCCGAGCGGGTGGAGCGGATGCGCCGCTACCCGCGGCTGCGGGATCGCTCGATCTTCGTGGGCAACCCCGACGACCTGGTTCCCGATCCGCTCGGGCCGGGGCTGCCCACCGTCCGGGACTGGGCGATGGAGCGGTACGACTTCGCCGGCTACGTCACCGGAACACCACCGCCCGCCGACCGGGAAGCGGTGCGGGCCGAACTGGGCTACCGGCCGGGGGAGCGGGTCTGCCTGGTGACCGTCGGCGGCTCGGGGGTCGGCGCGCACCTGCTGCGGCTGGTCACCGACGCGTTCCCGCTGGCCGAGAAGCGGATCCCGGGGCTGCGCATGATCGCGGTGACCGGGCCGCGGCTGGACCCGGCGGCGTTCGACGTGCCGGACGGGGTCGAGCTGCGCGGGTACGTGCCGGACCTGCACCGGCACCTGGCCGCGTGCGACCTGGCGGTCGTGCAGGGCGGGTTGACCACCACCATGGAGCTGGTGGCCGCGCGGCGCCCGTTCCTGTACTTCCCGCTGGGCCACCACTTCGAGCAGCAGGTGCACGTGCCGCACCGGCTGGACCGGTACCGGGCCGGGCGGCGGATGGACTACGCCGACACCGGCGTCGAGCGGCTGGCCGAGGTGATGGCCGTCGAGATCGACCGGCCCGTCGACTACGTCCCGGTGGAGACCGACGGGGCGGCCCGGGCCGCGGCGCTGCTGGCCGAGCTGCTCTAGGGAGAGACCCTCCCTAGCGGCCCGCTCAGCCGGCGACGAGCGCGGCGACGTCGTCCGCGCAGCCCCAGGACACGGTGACGCCGGAGCCGCCGGTCCCGTAGCAGTGCACCACGTCGTCCACCCGTTCCAGCCGGACCGCGGTACGCACCGGCCGCAGACCCACCGCGTGCCCCAGGACCCGGGCGCCGGCCAGCTCGGGGACAACGGTGCGGGCCCGCGCCAGGATGGCGTCCGCGGTCGCCGGGTCCGGGGTGAGGTCCTCGGCGCCCTCGTCCGCGGTGCCGCCGCAGATCACGTCCGGCCCGCGCGGGATCACGTAGACCAGCCCGTCGGGATGGCCCTCGTCCAGCGTCCACTCCTGCAGCCCGGGGCAGGAGACCCGCACGACCTGGCCGCGGACCGGGGTCAGCTCACGGTCCCCGACCAGCTCCCGGGCGGCCAGGCCGGTGGCGTTCACGACCAGGTCGGCCTCCTGCCGGGCCTCGTCGAGATCGGCGATCTCCCGGATCCGCAGCGGCACCCCGACGCCGGCCAGCTCGCCGACCAGCCACGGCAGGTAGTCCGGCATCCGGATCGTGGGCACGGTGGACCGGTAGCCGTCGGCGTAGCCGGCCGGCAGCTCGTCCGGGTCCAGCCGGCGCACGTCGGGCACGATGGCGGACCAGGACGGCGCGGGCATCGGGACGCGACTGAGCTCGCGGCCCGAGCGCATGCCGACGCCCGAGCCCGGTCGTCGCGCCAGCGCGGCCAACACCCCGAACGTGGCCCTCGACCAGCGGTCGACGGCGTCCTGCGGGTAGGCCCGATACGGGTACCAGTGCGCCGCGGCCACCGCCGACACGGTGTGGATCGGGTCGTCGCGGGTCCAGACCTCGACCCGGTGACCGGCCGCGCGCAGGCGGTGGGCGCAGCTGAGCCCGACCACCCCGGCCCCGACGACGACGATGCGCACGGCCCGATCCTGCCGCACCGCGCCCGTCCGGGAGTGGTTACCTCTCGATGGCGAAGATGTGCGCCACCTGCCGCCACGGCTCCAGCCGCACGAAGTTGTACTGGCCCCAGTCGTAGACCCCGCCGGCCACCTCGTCGCGCACGGTGAACCGGTCGTTCCAGCCCAGCCCGAGCGCCGGCATGTTCAGCGCCGTGTTGCCGGTCTGCGTGTGGAAGGAGTCCAGCGTGCAGACCACCAGCACGGTGTCGCCGGTGGCCGGGTCGGTCTTCGAGTAGGCGAGGATCTGGTCGTTGTCCACCGGGTGGAAGTGGATGTCGCGCAGCTGCTGCAACGCCGGGTGCTCGCGGCGGACCTCGTTGAGCAGGGTCAGGTAGGGCTCGAGCGAGTTGCCGGCGGCCACCGCGGCGGCGAAGTCGCGCGGGCGCAGCGCGTACTTCTCGGAGTTCATGTACTCCTCGCTGCCCGGCTTCACCGGCTCCCACTCGTACAGCTCGTAACCGGAGTACACGCCCCAGGTGGGGGAGAACGTCGAGGCCAGCGTGGCCCGGATGGCGAACATCGCCGGCCCGCCGGTCTGCAGCGACTCGTGCAGGATGTCCGGGGTGTTCACGAACAGGTTCGGCCGGCACTCGTCGGCGCGCTCGGCGTGCATCAGGGCGAACTCGGTGAGCTCCGCCTTCGTCGTGCGCCAGGTGAAGTAGGTGTAGGACTGGGTGTAGCCCAGCCGGGCCAGCCCGAACAGCCGGGCCGGCCGGGTGAACGCCTCGGCCAGGAACAGCACCTCCGGGTGCCGGGCCTTGACCTGCCAGATCAGCCAGTGCCAGAAGTCCGGCGGCTTGGTGTGCGGGTTGTCCACCCGGAAGATCTTGACGCCGTGCTCGATCCAGTAGAGGACCACCCGCAGCGACTCGGCGTAGATGCCGGCCGGGTCGTTGTCGAAGTTGACCGGGTAGATGTCCTGGTACTTCTTGGGCGGGTTCTCCGCGTAGGCGATGGTGCCGTCGGGGCGCACGGTGAACCACTCCGGGTGCGCGGACACCCACGGGTGATCGGGCGCGCACTGCAGCGCGAAGTCCAGCGCCAGCTCCATGCCCAGGTCGTCGACGCGCGCCCGGAAGGCGTCGAAGTCCTCGATCGTGCCCAGCTCCGGGTCGATCGCGTCGTGGCCGCCCGCGGCCGAGCCGATCGCCCACGGCGAGCCGACGCTGCCGGGTGGCGCGGCCGGGTTGCCGCCGGGGAACGCCGGGCTGTTGGGGCCCTTGCGGTGCGCCGTGCCGATCGGGTGGATGGGGGGCAGGTAGACCACGTCGAAGCCCATCGCCGCGATCCGGTCCAGGTCCTTGGTCGCGGTGTGGAACGACCCGTGCAGCGGCCGCCCGGTCTCGTCGTGGCCGCCGGTGGAGCGCGGGAAGAACTCGTACCAGGAGCCG
Organism: Pseudonocardia sp.; assembly: GCA_035557575.1. Classification (GTDB taxonomy): domain Bacteria; phylum Actinomycetota; class Actinomycetes; order Mycobacteriales; family Pseudonocardiaceae; genus Pseudonocardia. Next base: position 11,961 of record DATMDS010000126.1, read on the forward strand.
TACAGGGCGCGCTCGCGGTCCACGTAGACCTGCCGCGGCTGGCCGCGGGTGATCAGCTCCCGGACCGGGCGTTCGGTCATGATCTTCTCGACGGCGGGGAACAGCGCAGGGGCCACCCGCGCGCGCAGCGACAGCGCGGGGTCGCGCAGCGCGTTGGCCGCGCCGAACAGCAGGTCGCGGTGGTCGCGCTCGGCCGGGCGGCGGCCCACCCGCTGCAGTATCCGGGCCCCGATCTCCAGGTCGTTGGCCAGCTCCTCGGCCGACTGCCCGGCGTCCAGCTTGACGGTGACCGCGTGCCGCCAGGTCGCCCAGGGGTCGCTCCAGGCGTCCACCCGGAAGGTCCACAGGCCCGGCTCGTCGGCCATCACGGTCCCGGCGAACCGGTCGGTGCCGGCACCGATCGGGACCATCCGGACGTGCTGCGCGGCGCCGCGGCTGCCGACCTTCTTCCAGACGATGTTCGCGGCGACCGCGTCGTGGCCCTCCCGCCACACCGTGGCCTCGATCGGGACGACCTCGCCGACGACGGCCTTGCTCGGGTGGCGGCCGTCTCCCACCGTGGGGGTCACGTCGTCGATTCCCAGCCGGCCGGTCATCGGCTCACCCCTCACTGCGCAGCTCGTGAACTCCAGAAACTACCCACCCGGCCACGTCGCCGCGGGTACGGGTGCAGCCCGCCGCGGACAGTTCACCCGATGGTCGGCCGAGCGGCCACGCGGACCCGCCCGGCGAGCGCGTCGCAGACGACGGGCCGTGTCACCAGCGGCACGCTCCGCCACGACGTCGGATCGTCGGACCGGCGCTCGCGGCATGCGAACCGATCGTCCGGGCTCGCGGCTGGACCGATCGCGGGATGCGTTCACTATCGTCTCGCGGGTGAAAGCTCTCCGTCGGTTCACCGTCCGCGCCCAGTTGCCCGCGCCGCTGGCGCCGCTGCAGACCCTGGCGACCAACCTCCGGTGGACATGGCATCCGCCGACGCTGGACATGTTCGCCAACCTCGACCCGGAGGCCTGGGAGCGGTCCGGACACGACCCGGTGCGGTTGCTGGGGGAGGTCTCGTCGACGCGGTTCAACGAGCTGGCCAAGGACGCCGACACCGTGGTGACCGTCGCCGAGCTGGCCGCGGACCTGGCCGCCTACCTGGGCCAACCGCGCTGGTACCAGAGCGGGCGCGAGGACGACCCGACGCTACCTGCGGCGATCGGCTACTTCTCCATGGAGTTCGGCGTCACCGAGGTGTTGCCCAACTACTCCGGCGGCCTCGGCGTGCTGGCCGGTGACCACCTCAAGGCCGCGTCCGACCTGGGGCTGCCGCTGATCGGGGTCGGGCTGCTCTACCGCTCGGGCTACTTCCGGCAGTCGCTGTCACTGGACGGCTGGCAGCTCGAGCAGTACCCGGTGGTGGATCCGCAGGGCCTGCCGCTGCAGCTGCTCGCCGGCGAGGACGGGGAGCCGGTGTTCGTCGAGGTGGCGATGCCGGGCGGCCGCACCCTGAGCGCGCGGATCTGGCAGGCCTCGGTCGGGCGGGTGCCGCTGCTCCTGCTGGACTCCGACATCGAGGAGAACGAGCCCGACCTGCGCGGCGTCACCGACCGGCTCTACGGCGGCGACCAGGACCAGCGCATCCGCCAGGAGATCCTGGTCGGGGTGGGCGGCGTGCGGGCGGCGCGGGCCTACTGCGCGGCCACCGGGCACCCGCAGCCGGAGATCTTCCACACCAACGAGGGGCACGCCGGCTATCTCGGCCTGGAGCGGATCCGGGAGCTGCAGGACAGCGCCGGGCTCTCGTTCGACGAGGCGCTGGCCGCCGTGCGCGCCGGCACGGTGTTCACCACGCACACCCCGGTGCCGGCGGGTATCGACCGCTTCCCGGTCGACCTGGTCAAGCACTACTTCTCGGCCAACGGCTCCGGGCCGGACTCCGCGCTGCTGCCCGGGGTGCCGATGGACCGGATCCTTGCGCTCGGCGCCGAGGACAACACGAACATGTTCAACATGGCACACATGGGGCTGCGGCTCGCGCAGCGCGCGAACGGCGTGTCCCGGCTGCACGGCGCGGTGTCCCGCGGCATGTTCGGCCAGCTCTGGGAGGGCTTCGACGCCGACGCGGTGCCGATCGGCTCGGTGACCAACGGCGTGCACGGCCCGACCTGGGAGGCGCGGGAGGTCACCGCGCTGATCGGCGAGCCGGGCGAGAACTCCTCCGCGGCGGTGTCCGACCAGGACCTGTGGGCGCTGCGCGGGGTGCTGCGCACCCGGCTGGTCGCCGAGGTGCGGCGGCGGGTCCGGGAGGCCTGGCTGCAGCGCGGGGCCTCCACCCCGGAACTGGGCTGGACCGACCACGTCTTCGACCCGGAGGTCCTGACCGTCGGCTTCGCCCGCCGGGTGCCCACCTACAAGCGGCTCACCCTGATGCTGCGCGACAAGGACCGGCTGCGGGACCTGCTGCTCGACCCGCGCCGCCCGGTGCAGCTGGTGGTGGCGGGCAAGAGCCATCCGGCCGACGACGGCGGCAAGGCACTGATCCAGGAGATCGTCCGGTTCGCCGACGACCCGGCCGTCCGGCACCGGATCGTGTTCCTGCCCGACTACGACATGTCGATGGCCCGCTACCTGTACTGGGGCTGCGACGTGTGGCTGAACAACCCGCTGCGCCCGCTGGAGGCGTGCGGCACGTCCGGGATGAAGTCGGCGCTCAACGGCGGGCTGAACCTGTCCATCCGGGACGGCTGGTGGGACGAGCTCTACGACGGGGCCAACGGCTGGGCCATCCCCACCGCGGACGGCATCGAGGACCCGATCCGCCGCGACGACCTGGAGGCCAACGCGCTCTACGAGCTGCTGGCCACCCAGGTGGGGCCGGCGTTCTACGAGCGCACCGACGGGGTGCCGGCCCGCTGGGTGGAGCTGGTCCGGCACACCCTGACCACGCTGCGACCGCAGGTGCAGGCCTCGCGGATGGTGCGCGAGTACGTCGAGGACTGGTACGCGCCCGCCGCTCGGGCCGCGACCCGCGCCGGCGCCGACGGCTACGCACCGGCTCGGGAGCTGGCCGCCTACCGCGCGCGCCTGAACGAGTCCTGGCCGCGGGTCGTGGTGGTCGGGGTGGATGCCTCCGGGCTGCCGGACACGCCGGAGGTCGGGGCGGAGATGACGGTGCGGGCCGCGGTGCAGCTGGCCGGGCTGGAGCCCGAGGACGTGACCGTGGAGGCGGTGGTCGGCAGGGTGGGGGAGACCGACGACCTGGCCGACACGGTGACCGTGGCGATGGAGCACGTGGGTGCGGCCGACGGCGACGGGGACCGGTTCGAGTCGGTGGTCAAGCTGCCGCATGCCGGGCTGACCGGCTACACCGTGCGCGTGCTGCCCCGGCACCCGCTGCTCGCCTCCGCGGCCGAGCTGGGCAAGGTGGTCCTCGCCGGCTGATCGACCTGCACGACGAGTGCGCCGCCACGGTGGTTTCGGGGGCTCCGGACCACTGTCGTGGCGCGCTCGTCCGTCGTCAGGCCGCGCGGGCCAGTGCGCGGCGCACGTCGGCCACGATGCGGTCGGGTTCCCCGAAGATCTCGTGCTTGGTGTACCGGTAGAGGCGCCAGCCCCGGTCCACCAGGCGGGTGCCGCGGCGGATGTCCCGCAGCACCCGCTCCGGACGGGTGTGCTCCGCGCCGTCGTACTCGACGCCGATCAGTTGCTCCGGGTACGCGAGGTCCAGCCAGACGGCTTCCCGGGCTCCCGGGTCCTGCACCACCCACTGCACCTGCGGCCGGGGCAGCCCGGCGCGGATCAGCAACATCCGCAGCCGGGTCTCCATCGGCGACCCCGAGCGTTGGTCGGCCAGGGCCAGCACGTCGGGCACCGCCGCGGCGCCGCGGGCTCGCGGATAGTGGGTGAGGAAGTTCAGCAGCAGGTCGGGGTGGAACCGGCCGACCCGGGCCAACGCGTCCACCGCGACCACCGCGTCGACCAGGTCTCCGCGGCGGGCCAGGTCCCACGCGGTGCGCACCGGAGTGGTGACGTGCACGCCATGGCACGTCAGGATCTCCCCGGCGGCAAGTCGATCCCGGTGCACGACCAGCCCCGGATGTCCGCGCCTGCCGCCGCCGATCGTGATCTCGGCCGGTGCTGTGCTCGGGCCACACGATGCGCCCAGTAGTTCGGCCGCCGAGTACCCCGACAACACACCCCGCCCGCCGGCGTGCCGGTAGGCGGCAAGCGACCGCAGCGTCAGGGTGAGCTGGTCGGCGCGGCGCACGTAGGTGTCGGGGAGAACGCGGCGGAAGGTGGGACCGCGCAGCCGGTTGCGCGTGACCAACCCGGCGGCGACGGCCTGTGAACCGCGGAACGCCTCCGGCCACCCTGCTACCTCCACCCGCACGAGCATGAGCGGCGAGCCGGTTTCGGGAGGCCGGTTCCGGAATTCCGCACCACGAGCGCGACCTGGTGGTGGTCCGGCGACCGCGAAACCACCGTGGCGGCGCGCTCGTCGGGGCTCTCCGGGAACGGCGAACGACCCGCCGGGGCACCGGGTGCCGGCCGGGGCCGTACAGGAGCGGGATCAGGAGCAGCAGCCGCCACCGCAGCAGCCGCCGCCGGCACGAGCGGGTTCCGGGGCGCCGCTCATGCCCCCGACCGCCACCGTGGACAGCAGCTTGACGGTGTCGGTGTGCCCGCCGGGGCAGCGCGCCGGATCGCCGGCGGCGCTCATCGGCCGGGACACCTCGAAGGTCTGCTCGCATTCGCGGCAGCGGAAGTCGTAGCGCGGCACGCGTCGGAGCCTACTCGCCGGGACCCGCGGACGAGCCCTGCCGCAGCAGCAGCAGCGAGCGCGGCGGCAGCGTGATCGTGCAGCCGCCGGGCAGTGGGCGGCCGGCAGGTGGGCGCCCGTCGGGTCGGGTGCTGTCGACGGCGGGCAGGAACGCCGGACCGGGCGGCAGCGTGACCGGCACCGCGCCCGCCCCCGCGTGCAGCAGCAGCAACCAGTCCTCGCGCTGCAGGCCGAAGCTGTGCAGGTTGCCGTCGTGCCAGTCGTGACCGCGCAGCCGGCGGCCGTCCGGGTGCCACCACAGCACCTCGCCGTCGCGGTAGAAGCGGTCGCGGTGCAGCGCGGGCGAGCCGTGCCGGATCGCGCCGACCAACGCCACGAACGCGGTCAACGAGTCCGCCTCGGGGCTCGGCGTCCAGTCCGTCCACGAGGTCTCGTCGTCCAGGCAGTAGGCGTTGTTGTTGCCCTGCTGCGTGCGCCACAGCTCGTCCCCGCCCAGCAGCATGGGGGTGCCGGTGGACAACAGCAGGGTGCCGATCATGGCTCGGGCGGTCGCGGTGCGCCGGGCCCGGATCACCGGCGAGACGGTGTCGCCCTCCACCCCGAAGTTCTGCGAGCGGTTGTCGTCGGTGCCGTCGCGGTTGTCCTCCCCGTTGGCCTCGTTGTGCTTGCGCTCGTAGGAGAGCAGGTCGCGCAGGGTGAACCCGTCGTGCGCGGTGACGAAGTTGATCGACGCCCAGGGCCGGCGGCCGGAGAGTTTGTACAGGTCGGAGCTGCCGGTCAGCCGGGAGGCGACCTCGCCGATCCGGCCGTGGCCGCGCCAGAAGTCGCGCACCGCGTCCCGGTAGCGCCCGTTCCACTCCGACCAGGCCACGCCGAAGCCGCCCACCCGGTAGCCCTCGCCGGTGGCGTCCCACGGCTCGGCGATCAGCTTCACCCGCGACAGCACCGGGTCGGTGGCGATGGCCATCAGCAGCGGCGCGTTCGGGTCGAACGGGCCCGACCGCGGCCGGCCCAGCACGCTGGCCAGGTCGATCCGGAACCCGTCCACGCCGAACGCGGTCACCCAGTGCCGCATCGCGTCGCAGACCAGCCGCAACACGGTCGGCGACCCCGAGTCCAGGGTGTTGCCGGTGCCGGTGATGTCGGCGTCGATCCCGTTGCCGCCCAGCGAGTAGTAGGACGGGGCGTCCAGGCCGCGGTAGCTCAGCGTGGTGCCGGCCACCCCGCCCTCGGCGGTGTGGTTGGGCACGAGGTCCATGATCACCTCGATGCCGGCGCCGTGCAGGGCCGACACCATCGCGGTGAACTCCTCGATCTCGGCGCCGGGGACGCTGGCGTAGCCGGCGTGCGGGGCCAGGAAGCCGAGCGTCGCGTAGCCCCAGTAGTTGCCGACCTTGCGCGCCAGCAGCGAAGGCTCGTCGGCGATCGAGGTGACCGGCAGCAGCTGCACCGCGGTGGCCCCGATCCGGCGCAGGTGCGCCAGCACCGCGGGATGGGTGAGCCCGAGATAGGTGCCACGCTGCTCGGGCGGCACGTCGGGGTGCAGCTTCGTGTGGCCGCGCACGTGCAGCTCGCAGATCACCGTCTCCGACCACGGCACGTCCGGCCTCGGGGCGGGCGCCGCCGGGTCGGCTCCGGTGACCACCGAGAGCGGCACGTGACCGAGCGAGTCGACCGTGTTCAGGTTGCCGGTCATCGGGTCGTCCACCCAGCCGCGAGCCGCGGCCAGATCGGTGACCTGGCCGCTGATCCGGCGCGCGTAGGGGTCGACGAGGATCTTGGCCGGGTTGGCCCGCAGGCCCTCCCACGGCCGGTACGGACCGTGCACCCGATACCCGTAGCGCTGGCCGGGACCGATGCCCGGGACGTGCCCGTGCCACACCCCGAAGGTGTGCTCGGTCAGCTCCACCCGGTGCTCGGTCAGGTTCGCCCCGGTCCCGTCGACCAGGCACACCTCGACGGCGTCGGCGCTGGTCGAGGCCACGGCGAAGCGCACCCCGTCCGCTTCGACATGGGCACCCAACGGGAAGACCGGCACGATCAGCGAGGATAGGGCCGTGACCGCCCCCGGACCGCCGTCTGAGTCGTTGTTCACGACAGCAGCCGACACTGCTGCGAGTGACTCGCCCGACCTCACCGACCTGGTCGTGCGGATGGATACGGTGGGCGTGCGTCGGGGCGCCACCACCCTGCTGCACGACGTCGACTGGGCCGTGGAGCTGGACGAACGCTGGGTGATCCTGGGGCCGAACGGGGCCGGCAAGACCACCCTGCTGCGGTTGGCCGCCGCCGAACTGCACCCGACGACCGGCACGGTGCACGTGCTCGGCGAACGGCTGGGCCGGGTGAACGTGTTCGAGCTGCGCACCCGGATCGGCCTGTCCTCGGCCGGGCTGGGTCTGCGCGTGCCCGCCGACGAAACCGTGCGCGACGTGGTCGTCAGCGCCGGCTACGGGGTACTGGGGCGCTGGCGGGAGAGCTACGAGGCCACCGACACCGACCGGGCCGATGCGCTGCTCGACGCCCTGGGGATGCGCGCGTTCGCCGGGCGCCGGTTCGGCACCCTGTCCGAGGGCGAGCGCAAGCGGGCGCTGATCGCCCGTGCGCTGATGACCGACCCGGAGCTGCTGCTGCTCGACGAGCCGGCGGCCGGGCTCGACCTGGGCGGCCGGGAGGACCTGCTGAGCCGGCTGTCCACGCTGGCCATGGACCCGAACGCGCCGACGTCGGTGCTGGTCACCCACCACGTCGAGGAGATCCCGCGCGGCTACAGCCACGCCCTGCTGCTGCGCGCGGGCGCCGTGGTGGCGGCCGGCCTGATCGACGACGTGCTCAGCGACGAGAACCTGACCGCCACCTTCGGGCTGCCCCTCGGAGTGCGCCGCCGCCGCGGTCGATACACCGCCTGGCTGCGCTGATCCCGGGCGGCGCCACGGGAGCCGTGGGCGCCGCCGGATTCGCCTAGGGTGCGGCGATGACCGAATTCGTCACGCTCGAGGTCGACGGCGCGGTGGCCACGATCCGGCTGGACCGGCCCCCGATGAACGCGTTCAGCCGCCAGGTGCAGGAGGAGCTGAAGGCGTGCGCCGAGGAGGCCACCCGCCGCTCCGACGTGCGCGCCGTGGTGGTCTACGGCGGCGAGAAGGTGTTCGCCGCGGGCGCCGACATCAAGGAGATGGCCGGGCTGTCGTACGCCGAGCTGGCGCCGGTGGCCCGCCGGCTCTCGTCCTGCTTCGGCGCGCTGTCGGAGATCCCGAAGCCGACGGTGGCCGCGATCACCGGGTACGCGCTGGGCGGCGGCATGGAGGTGGCGCTGGGCTGCGACCGGCGGGTGTGCGCGGACAACGCGAAGCTGGGGCAACCGGAGATCCTGCTCGGGGTGATCCCGGGGGGCGGCGGGACCCAGCGGCTGGCCCGCCTGATCGGCGCCCCGCGCACCAAGGACCTGGTCTTCACCGGCCGGATGGTGAGCGCGGCCGAGGCGCTGGAGATCGGGCTGGTCGACCAGGTGGTGCCGGCGGCCGACGTGTACGCCACGGCTCGGGCCTGGGCCGCGCAGTTCGCGAACGGGCCGGCGCTGGCACTGGCCGCGGCCAAGAAGGCCATCGACGGCGGCCTGGACACCGATCTGCGGACCGGGCTGGACCTGGAGGCGGAGCTGTTCTCGGCGCTGTTCGGCACCGAGGACCGCACCATCGGCATGGAGTCCTTCGTGGCCAACGGGCCGGGCAAGGCCGAGTTCAGGGGGCGGTGAGCGCCCGGCGCACCGTGTCCGGCGGGCCGGCGCGGCGGGCACCGGCAGGATGGCCGGATGAGCACGCCGGCGACGGTCGACCCGCAGCAGCCGCTGCGGCCGCTGTGGCGCGGGCTGCTGGTCTACCGGGTGCTCGCGCTGGTCAGCGCCGCGGTCGTGGTGCTCGGCTCGCTGGCCGCGTACCGCTCCGCGGCCGGCGCCGTCGCGGTGCTGATGGTGATGGCCGGCTGGACCGCGCTGTCCGGCTACGCCTACCTCCGGGCTGCGGCACGCGGTCGGATCGCGATCGCCGACCTGGCCGTCACCGTCGCGGTGATGGCCAGCACGCCGCTCGTGCAGACGCCGGCCCAGGTGGCCGCGGACGCCCCGGTGATGGGTTCGATCTGGACCCCGGGCGCGGTCCTGGCCTGCGCGCTCGCCTACGGCGTCCGGGGCGGGCTGCTCGGGGCGCTGGCGGTGTCGGCGACGCTGCTGGCCGTGCAGGCCCGGCCGCAGACCGAGCTGGGCGACATCCAGCTGATCGTGCTGGTCGGGCTGACCGTCGGCTTCGCCGCCACCGTGCTGCGCCGGCAGGCCGAGCGCCTGCGCCGGGCGATCGCGGCCGAGGCGGCCGCGCGGGAGCGGGAGCGGCTGGCCCGCGCGGTGCACGACGGTGTGCTGCAGGTGCTCGGCCTGCTGCGCCGCCGCGGTGGCGAGCTGGGCGGGGACGCCGCGCAGCTCGGCCGGCTGGCCGGGGAGCAGGAGTTCGCGCTGCGCGCGCTGCTCACCTCCGGTCCGGCGGCCGCCGACGAGCAGGGTCGCCGGGACCTGGCCGCCGCGCTGCGCACGCTGGCCACGGCACGGACCAGCGTGGCCACCCCGGCGCATCCGGTCGAGCTGCCGGCCCCCGTGGTCGACGAGCTGGTGGCCGCGGTGGGCGCCGCGCTGACCAACGTGAGCACCCACGTCGGCCCGGACGCGCCGGCGTGGGTGCTGCTGGAGGACGTCGGGACGGCGCTCGAGATCAGCGTGCGGGACGAGGGCCCCGGCATCCCGGACGGCCGGCTGGAGGCGGCCGCGGCTGCCGGCCGGATCGGGGTCGCGCGTTCCATGCGCGGCCGGGTCCACGACGTCGGTGGCACGATCAGCTGCGACACCGGGCCGGACGGCACGGAATGGATCATCACGCTGCCCCGGGAGGCGCACCCGTGACCGACCCCGACCCGATCACGGTGATGGTCGTCGACGACCACCCGATCTGGCGCGAGGGAGTGGCTCGCGACCTGCAGGAACGCGGGCTGCGGGTGGTCGCCACCGCCGCCGACGCGGCCGCCGCCGTGCGCATCGCCGCCGCCACCCGGCCCGGCGTGGTGCTGATGGACCTCAACCTGGGCGCCACCTCCGGCGTCGCGGCCATCGCCGGGATCCTGGAGAAGCTGCCGGAGACCAGGGTCCTGGTGCTCTCGGCCAGCGGTGAGCACACCGACGTGCTGGAGGCGGTCAAGGCGGGCGCCACCGGTTACCTGGTCAAGTCCGCCGGCGTCGAGGAGCTGCTGGCCGCCGTGCGGCGCACCGCCGACGGGTACCCGGTGTTCACGCCGGGGCTGGCCGGCCTGGTGCTGGGAGAGTACCGGCGGCTGGCCGACGAACCGTCCGGCCGCGGCGACGCCCCGGCGATCACCGAGCGGGAGACCGAGGTGCTGCGGCTGGTGGCCAAGGGGCTCACCGCGCGCCAGATCGGGGAGCGGCTGCGGCTGTCGCACCGCACGGTGGAGAGCCACGTGCAGAACACGCTGCGCAAGCTGCAGCTGCACAACCGGGCCCAGCTGGTGCGGTACGCGATCGAGCAGGGCCTGGCCGACGACTCATGACCGGCCCGGAAACCCAGCGTCACCGGCTGGCGCCCGGCCGCGACGGTTGCCAGGATCGACCCGTGATCTCCGATCGGGACCGGTGGGGATGACGGCCGGCGCCGCGCAGCCCGGATCGGGGATCACCGCCGTCCTCATCGGCGCGGAACGGCCCGAGCTGCCCGCATCCGGGATCCAGGTCCTCGCGCGGGCGGTCTCGGCCGCCGCGGCCACCCGGTCGGTCGCGCAGCACCGGCCGGACCTGGTGCTCGTCGACCTGGACAGCACCGGATCGGCGGTGGCGGTGATCGATGCCGTGGTGTCCGCCGCGCCGTCGATCCCGGTGCTGGCCCTGGCCACGGCGGCCGACCACGACACCGTGCTGGCCGCGGTGCGGGCCGGCGCCAGCAGCCTGCTGATCGCCCCCGACCCCGACGGGCTGGCCGCGGCGGCCGCCCGCACGGTCGCGGGCCAGGCGGTGTTCAGCCCGGGCCTGGCCGAGGTGGTGCTGGCCGAGGTCGGGCGGCCGGCGGATCCGTTGCTCGCGGCCCGGCGGCTCACCGATCGCGAGTCCGACGTGCTGCGCCTGGTCGTCGAGGGGCTGACCGCGCGCCAGATCGGCACGCGACTCGGTCTGTCGCCGCGCACGGTCGAGAACCACGTGCAGAACGTGCTGCGCAAGCTGCAGCTGCGCAGCCGGGCCGCCCTGGTCCGGTACGCGGTCGAGCACGGCCTGGCCTGATCCGGCACCGACTCACCCCAGCCGCCGCAGCCGGGCCAGGATCTCGGCGAGCACCCGCGACGGGTCCGCGTCCTGGGCGACGTCGATCGTGGCCGCGTCCCGATCCGGGTGCCGATCGAGCACCAGCATCCCGCGGGCCGGACCCTGGTCGCACGCCACCTGCGCCGCCATGGGTGTGGTCGCGAGCGTGCCGGGGCGCACGGCTTCCAGCACCGCGACCGCGTCGTGCAGAGCCACCCCGTCGATGCCGTAGCGCAGCCGGAACGAGCGGCGGTACGCGGCGATCACCCGCCCCAGCAGCGCGCAGCGCGGCCCGGAGGCGTCCAGCGCCGCCAGCCAGGCGCCGTCGGCCAGGCAGCGCATGGTGAGGTCCAGCGGCACCAGGGTGATCGGGATCCCGGCCTGGGCCAGCACCCGGTGCGCGGCCTCCGGATCCGCGCGCAGGTTGAACTCCGACGCCGCCGACGCGGTGCCGCCACCGAGCGTGCCGCCGGAAACCACGATCCGGCCGATCCGCGACGCCAGCTCCGGGCGGGTGGCCAGCAGCAGCGCGGTGCTGGTCAGCGGGCCGATGCAGGCGATGGTCAGCGGCGCGTCGGCCGCCTCGAGCACCGCGGCGGTCAGCTCCAGCGCCGAGCCGGTGCCGGCGTCCGGGGAGCCCGGCTCGGGGAACTCGGCGGCTCGCCCGCCGAGGCCGTCGACCCCGTGGACGTGCGGTGGCCGGTCCGGCGCCGGGTGCACCAGCGGCCGGTCCGCGCCGGCGGCCACCGGCACCTCGCCGCGACCGGCCAGCGCGCGTACCCGGCGGGCGTTGCCGGCGGCCTGCTCCACGCCGACGTTGCCGTAGGTCGCGGTGATCGCCTGCAGCCGGACCTCCGGGCTGTGCAGGGCCACCAGCAGCGCCGCCGCGTCGTCCACACCGGGATCGGTGTCGATGATCAGGGGGAGCGACACCCGGACATGGTCACCCGGCGACCGCGGCGTCCGCCACCGCCCGCGGCGGTTCGGTCGCTCAGCGGATGGTGGACCGGTCGCCCAGCAGCCGGGGCGCGGTGAGAGCGAGGATCTTCAGGTCCAGCCACAACGTCTGGCGCTCGATGTACTCCACGTCCAGCGCGACCCGGCGCTTGACGTCGGCCTGCGAGTGCAGCGGCCCGCGCGAACCGTTGATCGCGGCCCAGCCGGTGACCCCGGGCTTGATCCGGTGCCGGTGGGCGTACTCCGCGACGAGCTGGGCCGACTCCACCTCGCCGGTCTTCATCCCGATCGCGTGCGGTCGCGGTCCGACCATGGCCATGTCGCCGCGGATCACGTTCCACAGCTGCGGCAGCTCGTCCAGGCTCGACCTGCGCAGGAACCGTCCGATCCGGGTGATCCGGTCGTCATGAGCGGTGACCTGCCGCTCGGCCCGGGCGTCGGTCGCCTCGTGCCGCATCGTGCGGAACTTGCGAACCTTGATCACCTCGTTCTGGAAGCCGTGCCGCTTCTGCACGAACAGCACCGGTCCCGGGCTGTCCAGCTTCACCGCCAGCGCGACCACCGCGAGCACCGGCAGCGCACAGATCAGCATGAGCCCACCGACGACGATGTCCTGCAGACGTTTCCCGGCCGCCCTGGTGCCCGGGTCGACCTGCCGGCCGAGCGGTGCCAACGGAGCGTCGGCCAGGTAGGTGAGCGCGGCGGCCCGCGCGTTCTTGTCGTCCTGGTCGACCAGCATCGTCACCGGGTTGGGCAGCACCACCAGCCGGTTCATGATCTGGCGAACCCGGGCCACGGCGGACGGATCGACGGTCACAACGATCTTGTCGACGTGCGGCAGCAGGTCGCTGTCGAGCAGATCGGCCGTCGTACCCGCGAACGGCACTCCGGAGAAGATGGCCTTCGGGGGCAGCCGGTCCATGTTCCGATCGTCGAAGATGGCCAGCACCTTCATGTTCTGCTGGACGATCGCGTCATTGACGATCTCGGCGGCATGGCGGGTGGCGCCGACCAGCACCACGTTCTGGGTCAGCAGTTCCTGCCGGTGCCAGCGGCGGATGAGCAGCCACCAGCCGGTGTGCAGCAGGGCTAGGCCGGCCGCGGTGAGCGCCATCCACAGGGCGGTGACCCCCAGGTGCAGATCGTGCCCGGGCACCAACAGGCCCGCGGCCTCCATCACCAGCCCGGCGACCAGGACGAGGAACAGTACGTGGCCCAGCTGGTGCAGCAAGCGGTGGGTGCGTTCGAACCGGTAGGCCCCTGACGACCGCATCGTGCGGCGCAGCACCAGGTTGGCCAGGACGAACGGGCCGACCAGGCCCAACGGAAGCTGCGCCAGCGAGAGGCCGCCGGCCGAGATCAGGACCAGCACCGTGGCCACCGCCGTGTAGCTGGTGTCGATGGCGCTGAAGACGTGGGAGACCAGGCGCCGGGTCGTGCGCACCCGCACCGATCGGCCCCGTGACGGTCGGATCGGTTCCTGCTGGAGCTCGGTGGGCGCGGTCTCGGTGGGCGCGGTCTCGGTGGGCGCGCCCGCGCCGGCGGGCAGCTCGTCCAGGGCGGTCGGTGGCCGCGCGGACCGCGGCAGGACGTCGCGGTCGTCCCGGGGCCGCCCGAGCACATCGCTCGGCACGGCAAGCCGATGACCTTCCGTGCTCATGCGATCACTCTAAGCAGAGCGACACGCGGTGAACTCGGATGTCGTCCGATCGTGGGCCATCGCCCGCACCGGGTCTGCGCAGCGTGTTGCCGGTACCCGCCCGTACGGTCCGAACGGTCGTCGGGCGCTGCGCGCCGCTACTCGGAGCGAGTCGGTTCGCTCTCGTCCGCCGGCATCTCGGCAGCTGCCCGCTCGACCGTCCCCGGGTCCGACCGTGCGGGGCGCTCGCTCCCGCCGGGGTCGTCGCCGCCCGGGTCGGCATCGACAGGGTCGTCGCCGTCCGGCAACGGATCTGCGGCCTGGTAGGCGGCCTCGTCACCGGCCTCCGCCCGAGTCGAGTGCTCGACGCGCCGGGAGACGACGCGATCGTCGTCGTCGGTCCCGCCCTGGCTACCGGTGGCGCTGTCTCGATCCATCGCCCTGGCTACCCGACGGCCGGTCGGAGGCAAACCCGGCCGTGGTCATGATCGGTTCGGAATCGATGTGAGCTGCGACAAGTCCAGCAACGAAGCGCGGCCGTTGAACGCTTGACCAGATGTGGACAACATCATCGAGGCCCGCCTGCGGGCCCTGCACGACGAGTACGCCGCCGCGGTGAACGTGGCGATCGACGAGGGCCGCGACGAGCTGGTCGACCAGCTCGCCGACGAGTTCTCCGAAGTGGCCCTGGAGATGATGACCGAGCCGGCGCGCGCCGCCTGACCGCATCCGATCACGGCGGGTCGGCTCAGCCGGACCGACCGAACACGTTGCCGGTCGGGATCTGCGGGCGGGCCCGCTCGACGGGGCCCTGACACCGGGCTGCCGAGTACAGCTCGGCGGTCGTCGCCGCGATCCGGCTCCAGTCGAAGTCGATGTCCAGCCGGCGCCGGGCCGCCGCCGCCCGGCGCCGGGCCCCGCGGGGATCGTCGAGCACCCGGATCACCGCGGTGCCCAGCGCCGGTACGTCGCCGGGCGGGAACGACACCCCGGTCTCACCGTCGATCACCACCTCGGCCAGCCCGCCGGCCGTCGAGGCGACCAGCGCGGCTCCGGCGGCGGCGGCCTCCAGCGCGACGATGCCGAACGGTTCGTAGCGGCTGGGCAGCACGACCGCGTCGGCCGCCGCGAGCAATGCCGGCAGCTCGCCGTCCGGCACCCGGCCGAGGAAGTCCACGCAGCTCCGCACCCGGTGCTCGCGTGCGGTCGCCGCCAGCAACGGCGCGGCGGAGCCGGTGCCGCTGACCAGCAGCCGGGCGCCGGGGTGCGCCCGGCGGATCCGGGGCAGCGCCGCGATCAGGTCCTGGCCGCCCTTCTCGAACTCCAGGCGGCCGAAGTAGACCAGCAACGGGATGCCGTCGGCGCGATGCCGGCTGCGGGCCGACGCCACGGCCGCCGGGTCGGGCTGCCAGCCGTCGGGGGCGATGCCGTTGTGCACCACCGCTATCGACGTCGGGTCCAGCCCGAACAGCTCGGCCACCTCCCCGCGCATCGCCGCCGAGCAGGTGATCAGCGCATCCGCCCGGTTCGCCAACCACCACTCGCAGGAGTGCACCTGCCGGCTGAGACGCGCGGTCAGCCAGCCCGCGTACCGGCCGGCCTCGGTGGCGTGCACGGTGACCACGAGCGGCACCCGCCAGCCGTCGGCCAGCGCGATCGCCGGGTGCGCCACCAGCCAGTCGTGGGCGTGCACCACGTCCGGGCGCCAGCCGCCCAGCCGGGTCAGCGCGGCCCGCAGCAGGGCGTGGCCCATCGCCAGCGTCCAGCCCATGAGGTCCTGTTCGAGATCCAGGTGCGGCGGGTCCTCCGCGACGGCCAGCACCCGGACGCCCTCGACGGCGGTGTCGGTGGTCGGGTGGCTGCGGGCGTCGGTCCCCGCGGCGCGCCTGGTCAGCACCACCACCTCGTGCCCCCCCGCGGCCAGCTCGGTGGCCAGCGCGTGCACGTGCCGGCCGAGGCCGCCGACCACGACCGGTGGGTACTCCCACGACACCACCAGGACCCGCATCCGCGCGAACCTACAGACCGGCCGTACGGGTGAGGGCGCACCCCGGGCTGGATGCGGACGGTCAACACGACTACGGCACGGGGGGAGCGGAGTCACCCGATCGGCCCTGGCAGACTGCTGCCGCGGGTCGGCGCCTTCACCCGCGGTGTCCGACGCGGGGGAGGCTGGTCGTGGTCGCTGTCGGACGAGCCGGCCCCGCTCGGGTGGATCTCCTGGAGCGGCTCGCCGGCGATCTCTGCGCGCTGCTGCTCGTGCTGACCCCGATCGCGCTGCTCAACGTGCTGGTCGGGACGAGGCCGAGCGGGCCGCCCGGCCCGGTGGAGAGCGACGTGGTGGTCAGCGCCGGCCTCGGTGCCGCCGGCGAGCCGTTGGACCTCGGCTTCCGCTGGCAGCTGGGGGTGGCGCAGGCGGTGGCCGGTGCCGGCGTGGACGCCAGCCTGCTGCAGTCGGCGCGCGGGCTGTGCCTGCTCGCCGGGCTGACCGCGGCCGCGCTGCTCTGGCCGCTGCTGCGCCGCATGGACCTGGGGTCGAACGCGGCGACGACCGCGGTGATCGTCGCCGGCCTCGGCCCGCTCGCGCTGCGCCTGCAGCCCGGCGTGGATCCCGGCGCACTGGCTGCCGGCTGGATCGCGCTCGCGGCGGCGGCCGCCTGCCTGCTGCGCCCGGGCGCGGTGCGGCGCGCGCTGGTGGCCGCGCTGTTGCTGATGGCGGTGGTCACCGCGCCGGTGGCCGCCGCCGGGCTGCTGGCCGGTGCCGGGTACGCGCTGCTCACCGCCCGGACCGGTGCCGGGCTGCGCCCCGGGCTGCGGGTCGCGCTGGCGCTGCTGGCGGCGCTGGGCGCGATCGCCGTGGCGGTGCTGGTGCTGCGCCTGCGGGTCGCCGACGTGGTGTCCGCGGTCCCGCTGTCGACCGTGTTCGTCGTGCTGGGGCTGGGTGCCCTGATCATCGTGCGGATGTGGGACCGGCGCCAGCAGCTGCGTCCACCAGCCGTGATGGCCGCAGTGTGGTTGTGCTGCGCGATCGGGTCCGGCCCGGCCCGGCTCACCGCGCTGCTGCTCGCGGTCCCGGCGCTGGCCCTGCTGGTGGGCACGTTGCTCGCGGACGCCGCGGCGGAGCAGTGGCCGCGGTTCTCCATGTCCGCGGCCACCGCGGTGACGGTGGCGCTGGTGAGCGGTGTGGTCACCGGGCTGTGGCCGCAGCCACCGCCGGGGACCGGCTCCTACGCCCCGCTGGCCCGCTGGCTCACCGGCGAGCTCGAGGAGAGCGTCGTGCTGTCCGCTGCGCCGTTGGACCGTGCCGAGCTGGTGGCCGCCGGGGTGCCCGCCGAGCGGTTCGCGGTGAACTCGGTGCCCGCCGGCGCGGTCACCGTGGTCCCGAGCGCCGCCGGCTGCGGCGACGTCGGTGCGCCGGTGGCGCAGCTGGCGTCCGTGGGCGGTGCGCTCAGCGTCTGCGCGCCGCCGGCCGCTCCATCGGACATGGTGCTGACGGCTGGCACCGGTCCGTTGCTGGCCAGGAGCTCCACGCTGCGGATGGCCGAGCCGGCCCGGCAGCTGCTGGTCGAGGACCGGGTGGACAGCCGGTTGGCCACGGTGCTGGCCGGAGCGGCGATGACGCACGACGTCGAGGTGAACGGCTTCCCGGTCGTGCCCGGCGAGCCGGCCGAGGCGGCCCGCCGGGTCGCGGTGCTCGGCGGCGTGATCCCGGTGCTCGACGTCAACGGTCGGCCGGCCGCCTCGTCACTGGAGCTGTACCTGAACGCGCAGCCGCCGCCGTTCCGACCGGACGTGCGCAGCCTGCCCGACGGGCGCCTCGTGGTGCACTTCCGACTGCCCACGGGCGGCGGCTCGACGCCGGGCTGAGTCAGCCCGCGATCCGCGGTCCCGGCCCGCCGCTGACCGTCAGCACCCCGCCGACGTGATGGGTCAGCCAGGCCAGCAGGGTGGCGTCGTCCAGGGTCAGCGGAACCTCGGGCCCGGTTCGGCTCAGCCGGGTGACCGGGCGGCGGAGCAGTGCGTCGCGCAGGGTCGTGGCCAGCTCCGGCGTGCAGCGCACCAGCACGCCCTCGTGGGTCACGGTCTGGGTGCCCGGTGACGGGCTCACAGCCTCCGGCCCGGTCGTCATCACGTAGCCGCAGCCCTGACGATCGTCGTAGCCGGTCACCACCACCACGACACCCCCGTTCGCTGGTGCACCACCCGCGGGACCGCACCCGAGTTCCCGCGGCGGCCGGGCCTGCCCGGCTCGCGGCGGTCGGTGCGTGCCCCGAACCCTATCGGGCGCCGGTTCCGAACCGATCCACCGGAGGTGAGCAGCCTCACCCGGGCGTGGCTGGCCCGCTGACTACCTGCCGGTAACAATCGATTCCAGCCGCCGTCCGAGGCCCATTTACGGGTCCGGGTGGCAGAGTCGTAGCAAAGTGATGGGTTGTAGCACAGTGATGGGTCATGGCGAGCAACTCGATCCGAGCGCGCCGGATGGCCCACCGCGCCGGTACCGGCAAGGAGGTCGGATGAACATCGTCGTGTTGATCAAGCAGGTGCCCGACACGTACTCGGAGCGCACCCTCGACCCCGCCGACGGCACGCTGGACCGCGAGGCCACCGACGCGGTGCTCGACGAGATCAACGAGCGGGCGGTGGAGGCGGCCCTGCAGCTGAAGGAGACGCACGACGGCTCGGAGGTGACGGTGTTGGCCATGGGCCCGGACCGGGCCACCGAGGCGATCCGCAAGGCGCTGTCCATGGGGGCGGACAAGGCCGTGCACCTGACCGACGACGCGCTGCGCGGCTCGTGCGCGATTCAGACCGCTCGCGCGCTGGCCAAGGTGATCGACACCGCCCTTCCCGACGGGTACGACCTGGTGCTGGCCGGCAACGAGGCCTCCGACGGCCGGAGCGCGGCGGTGCCGGCGATGGTCGCCGACCTGCTCGGCGTCCCGGCGCTCACGCACGCCCGCCAGATCACCGTAGACGGATCCGCGGTGACCGTGCGCCGGGAGACCGACGACGGGATCACGGTGCTCGCGGCCGAGCTGCCGGCCGTGGTCTCGGTCGGTGAGAAGATCAACGAGCCGCGCTACCCGTCGTTCAAGGGGATCATGGCGGCCAAGAAGAAGCCGGTGAGCACGCTCGGCCTCGCCGACGCCGGGATCGACCCGTCCGAGGTGGGACTGGCCCACGCCACCAGCTCGGTGACCTCGGCCCAGCCCAAACCACCCAAGAGCGCGGGGGAGAAGGTGGCCGACGAGGGCGACGGGGGAAGCAGGATCGCGGCTTTCCTGGTGGCCCAGAAACTTGTCTGACGGATCGACGAGAGAACGGAGAGACCCATGGCTGAGGTGCTGGTCCTCGTCGACCACCTCGAGGGTGAGATCAAGAAGAGCACGTACGAGCTGCTGACCGCGGCCCGTTCGCTCGGTGAACCGGCCGCCGTGGTGGTGGGCGCCCCCGGCGTCGCCGCCAAGCTGGCCGACGGACTGCGCGAGCACGGCGCGGAGAAGATCTACGTGGCCGAGACCGAGTCGGCCGACTTCCTGACCCCCGAGGTGTCCGTGCTGGCCTCGTTGGTCGAGGCGAAGGAGCCGGTCGCGGTGCTGATCGTGGTGTCGGCCGACGGCAAGGAGATCGCCGGCCGGGTGGCGGTCCGCACCGGGTCCGCGCTGCTCGGCGACGCGGTCGCGGTGGCGGGCGGCGCCGAGGGTCCGGTGGCGACGCACTCGGTGTTCGGCGGTGCCTACGTCGCGGAGGCCAAGGCCAACACCGCGCACCCGGTGTTCACGCTGCGCCCCGGTTCGGTCGAGATCGAGACGGCGCCCGGAGCGGGCGTCGAGGAGCAGGTCGAGGTGCCGGCCGGTGGCCGCAGCGCGGTCGTGAGCAGTCGGGAGCCGATCGTCGGCGGCGACCGGCCCGAGCTGACCGAGGCGAGCGTCGTGGTGTCCGGTGGCCGCGGGGTGGGGTCGGCGGACGACTTCGGGGTGGTCGAGTCGCTGGCCGACGCGCTGGGGGCAGCGGTCGGGGCGTCCCGGGCCGCGGTGGACTCCGGCTACTACCCGCCCCAGTTCCAGGTCGGCCAGACCGGCAAGACGGTGTCCCCGCAGCTGTACATCGCGCTCGGCATCTCCGGTGCGATCCAGCACCGGGCCGGGATGCAGACCTCGAAGACGATCATCGCGGTGAACAAGGACGCGGAGGCGCCGATCTTCGAGATCGCCGACTTCGGGGTGGTCGGCGATCTGTTCACGGTGGCACCGCAGCTGAAGGACGAGATCGCCAAGCGCAAGTCCTGAACCCGGCGCCGTGCTCTGCGCGGTGGGGCGCGCACCCACGGTGACGAACGTGCGAAACGGTGTTCATCCGATCGAGTACTCCTCAAAGGGCGGTTCGGCGGCGCCCCCACGGGTCCTCGGCGCTCCGGCCTCTCCTGGCGTGCGCCGACGCGGCTCGGACGGGGCGCCGGGCCGGCCCGCGGGGAGCGGCGGTGTCCGCACCAGGGATGCGCACGGTGATCTCCGCGATCGCGTCCCACCTGGCGCTATCCCGTCGTCATCCGGGATGTGTCGGCCGTGTTCGAGTCCCTCGTCGGTGACCGCCGGTGCCTCGACGCAGAGGGTGTCCAGTACCCGGTTCCGGCCGGTCCGGCACGTACCTCGGCTTACTTTCCGAAAAACCGGGGTGCATACTGGCCGTGACCCGCCCCGGCCTGCGTCCCCCGATGGCGCATGGTTCGCCAGCAACGATCGCAAGGACAATCCCGTGGTTGATTCCGAAACGTCGTCCAATGCGGCCTCGATTCCTGCTCGTGGTGGGACCTCCGGACCGGATCGCTCCGGGCACGGCGGCGCCGAGCGTCGCCGGTTCGACGTGGTCCTGCGGGGCTACGACCGGTCGGCCGTGGACGATGTGATCGCGCGGCAGGACGAGCAGCTGGCGGCGCTGCGCCGGGAGCTGGCCGAGAGCGAGCGCCGGCGCACCCTGGCCGAGCAGCACGCCACGGCTACCGAGACCGAGATCCGGAACCTGCGCTCCGGCTCGCAGTTCAGCGAGCGCACGCCGCCGGAGGAGAGCTTCGGGTACCGGGCCGAGAAGCTGCTCAGGCTGGCCGAGCAGGAGGCCGCGGAGGCCAGGTCGGCGGCGGGCCGGGAAGCGGCCGCCGTGATCGAGCAGGCCAGGGCCGAGGCCGAGCAGCACCGACATGAGGTGGAGCAGAGCCTGATCGCACGCTCGTCGCTGCTCGACCAGCAGGCGGCGCAGCGCACCGTCGAGCTGCAGGAGCGGGAGCAGCAGATCTCCGCGCAGATGACCACCGCACGCTCCGAGATCGACGCCATGCACGAGGCCGCCCGGCGGGCGGCCGAGCAGCACCGCCGGCAGGCCGAGGGCGACGCCGAGGCCGTGCGGGCGCGCGCGGCGCACGCCGCCCAGCGGATGCGGGACCAGGCCGAGCAGGAGGTCGCCCGGCTGGCGGCACTGCGCGACGACGCCCGGGCCGAGATCACGCGGTTGGCTGAACTGCTGGCCAACGAGCTGAACCACGGTGCCCGCGGCGACCAGCGCGGGATGCGCCCGGGGACGCGGCCGGGCGAGCAGCTCGCAGGCCCGGCCCAGCCCGACGGGCCGGGGAACCGGCCCGAGAAGCCGGGTGCGCACGCCGAGAAGGCGAACGTCCGCACCGACAACGGCGGGTCGGCCGAACGGGCGCCGGCTGCCCGAGGCGCAGGACACTGAGCACGCAGTCCGGAGCAGCCGCGCCGCTCGGTCCGCTCCGGGCGGCGCTTCGGCGCATGCGCACCAGCACCGACACCTCGACACCGGCCACCTCGGGCGAGGCCGCGACCGACCAACGCGGATCCCCGGGCCCGGACGCCGCCGAGCCGACCCGGACGGGAGCGCCGGAGGCCGGGCAGCGCGGCCGGGTCGCCACCGACACGGTGACCCAGGACCGACCTGGACTCGACGGACCTGCGGCCGAGCCGGCCGCACCGGACCGCCGCGACGGCACCCGGACGGCCGGCCCGGCGGCCGAGAGCGCCGCGCCCGCCCCGCAGCGGTCGACACCGGTCCTGCCGGTCCCGGAGCAGCGCGCTCCTGACGAGCCCGCCACGCCGCGGCGCCCCGGTGTGGAGGAGCCCGACACCGTCGAGGTGGGTCATGACGCCGTCGGCTTCGAGGGCGACGCCCGGGCGGCGACCGGATCGGCCGCACGCCGGCGCCGACCGGCGCTGGCCGCACGCGCACTGCCCGCCGCCTGCCTGCTACTGATCGGCGCGCTGACCGCGGCTGCCCACCTGCTCGCCGCGCTCCGGCCCGGCGCGCCGGTGGCCACACTCGGTGAGACCCGGCTGGCGGTGGCCACCGTGATCGCTCGCGGGGCCGAGTTGGCCGGCCAGCCGTTGGCCTTCAACGATCGGCTCGCCGCGGTGCAGCTGGCCGTCGTGCAGCTGCTGCTCCCGCTGGCCGACGTGTCGGTGGTGGACGCCGCGCGGTGGGCCTGCCTGACGCTGGGTGCGGGGTCCGCGCTGCTGCTCTGGCCGGTGCTGCGCCGGCTCGGCGTCACGCTGCCGGCCAGCCTGATCGGGGTGGCGCTGCTCGGGGTCAGCCTGCCCGCGCTCGCACTGCACGCCGGGATCTCCGCCGGTGCGCCCGCCGCCTTCTGGCTGATGACCGCCGCGGTGCTCGCGGTGCGGCTCTGGGGCCGCTCGGCGCTGGCCGCCGCACTGGTCGCGGTGCTGACCGCGCCGCTGGCCGGGGTCGCGTTGCTGGCACTGGCCGCGCACCTGGTGCTCGCCCGACAGCTCCGCGTGTCGGACCGGCTGCGGCTTCCGCTCGGCCTGCTGCTCGGTGTCGCGGCGGGCGGGGTGGCCGCGGCCGCGGTGTCACCCGGTCCGCTGGCCGGCGTGGCCGGCCCGCTGTCCTCGACCCCGGTCGCGGTGGCCGGGGTGGTCGGCGGCCTGGCCGTGGTCGGTCTGGCCTGGCGAGCGGCCGGGTGGTTGCGTCCGGTGTTCAGCGCCGCTGCGCTGCTGCTGGTGGCCGCGCTGGTGCCGGGCCCGTCGCGGCTGACCGCCGCCCAGCTCGTCGCCCCGATCCTGGTGGTGGCCGGCTGCCTGCTGCTGGACCAGGTGGGTGAGCAGCTCACGAGCCGGATGACGGCCGCGCTGGCCACCGCGGCGGCGCTGCTCGGGATCGTGCTGCCCACTCCGGTGGCGCTGACCCACCGGGTCGACCCGGCATCCGACCCCGACGGCCTGATCACCTGGCTGGTCACGGAGCCGGTGGCCGGCACGCCGGTGCAGGCCGACGACCTCGATCGGGCCGAGCTGCTGGCCGCCGGCTTCCCGGCCGCCCGGCTGCGCGGCCTGGAGGAACGCAGCGTGCCGGGGGACCTGCGCCTGGTCTCCGACCGCCCTGATGGTTCTCCGGGCCGGGTCGGCTGCGCCGGCCGGACGGCCGTGGCGAGCAACCCGCGCGGTACCGGTGGGGCGCCCGGCGCCGTGTGCCGCACCGACGGCGGCGCCGAGGCGGTGGACGCCGAGGCGCCGAACCGTACGCGGCTGGGTGCCGCGCTGGCCGACAACCCCGGGCTCCAGCTCAGCCCACCCGCGGCCACGGCGCTGCGGGCCGGTGCAGTGGATCCGCGGTTGATGCTGGTGCTGGCCGCGATGACCACCGCACACCGGGTCGCCGTCGAGGACTTCCCGGTGGCCGAGTTCGACAGCGTCGACGTGCCACGGCGCCGGGCGCTGCTGTCGGTGGTGGACGGCGGGCCGGCCGCCTCCTCGGACCTGCTGCAGACCTGGCTGGGCGCCCAGCAGCCGCCGTACGTGCCCTCGCTGCTGCGGCCGGAGGGAACCGGCCTGCTCGTCGGCTACCCGTCACCGCCGGCCAGCGGACTGCTGCCGAACTAGGTCGCGCCCGAACGGGGTGGGTAGGGCGACGTCGTGTGACGCGGCGTGCTCGGATCCCCGGAGGAACCAGGGTCGAACCAGGTTTCTTCGCCTGATCGGGTCTGCCCTGGGCGAGTGGCGATGTTACGTGGCGTAACGGTCCTCCGTTCGGCCCCGAGACCTACTCAGATCGGCCCACTCGATCCCCTGCTGGAGGACGCCACGTGCTCACCCTTCGACGCCTCGCGGCGGCGGTGGCCGTCGCGGCCGTCGCGCTGCTCGCCGTGCCGGGCCTCGCGTTCGCGCAGCCGGGCGAGGCCTACCTGCGCCTCGCCCACCTGTCGCCCGACACCCCGCAGGTCGACGTCTACGTCGCGTCCGTGGCGGATCCCGCCCGATCGTTCGTCGTGCCGGGGGTCGGGTACGGGGCGGTGTCGCCCTACCGGTCGCTGCCGGCCGGCCCGTACGTGGTGAGCATGCGTGGCGCCGGTGCCCCGGCCGATTCACCCGCCGTGATCTCCACCAGCATCGACGCCCGCCCGGGCAGTGCCTACACCGTCGCGGGTACCGGCTTGTCCGCGCAGCTGGGGCTCTCCGTGCTGGACGACAAGCTGCAGACGCCGGCGGCCGGCAAGGCCAGCGTCCGGGTGATCAACGGGGCGGTCAGCGCGCCGGCCGTCGACGTCGGGCCGGCCAACGCCCCGGCCTGGGCCGGCAGCGTCGAGTTCGGCACCGACACGTCCTACGTCGACGTCCCGCTGGGCACCTGGAACCTGCGGGTCTCCGCCCCGGGCCGGCCGACGGTGACGCTGCCCTGCGAGCTCGACGCGAACAACGTGTACTCGGTGCTGCTGGTGGACCGCAACGGCACGCTCGAGGCCGAGCTGCTCACCGACAGTGCCGGCAGCGCGGTGGTACCGGCCGGCGGGATCGACGCCGGATATGGCGGAATGGCAACGAGCCCGCGTGTCCGGCCGGCTCTGCTGGTGGCCGGCGCGATGATCGCATCCGTGACTGCCGGGATGCTGTTGTCCTGGCGCTCCGGACGAGGAGAACATGCCGGTGATCGATAGCCCCCCGCGACACGACGTCCGCTCCGGGCCCGGTACCCAGCCGGGGTCGGGGCGCGAGCCGGTCGCCCCCGAACCCCCCACCGCCCCGGTGCCGCTGCCCGCCGGTCCCCGGACCTGGCCACGGCGGATGGCCACCGTCGGGCTGGCCGTGCTCACCGCAGCGCATCTGCTGGCGGCGCTCGGCTACCTGTTCGTGATCACTACGATTCCGGCGCGGAGCGACCTGCAGACGGGCCCGCGTCCGGCCGTCGTCGGGCCCCAGACGACCGCCGGGCCGGCGGCCGGCCCGGGGGTCGTCCCGACCGCCGCGGTGCGGGCCACCGACCTGTCGATCCCGAAGCTGCAGCTCCGGGAAGCGCTGGTCGACCTGCAGCTGGATGCCGCCGGGGTGCTGCAACCGCCGACCAACCCGGCGCTGGCCGGTTGGTTCGCCGGCGCCGCCGCGCCCGGTGCCGTCGGTCCGACTGTGATCGTCGGACACGTCGACTCGAGGGACGGGCCCGGCGTGTTCTTCACGATCAAGAACCTGGCGGCCGGAGACGTCGTCGAGGTCGGCCGGTCCGACGGGCGCACCGCGCGCTTCCGGGTCACCGAGGTGCAGGCCTTCGACAAGACCCGGTTCCCGACCGACCGCGTCTACGGACCGACTGCGGGGCCCGAGCTCCGGTTGATCACCTGCGGCGGCGCGTTCGACGCCGCCACCGGGCACTACGAGCGCAACGTCATCGCCTTCGGCGTGCTCGCCGACCCGGGCTGAGGGTCGACCGCGAGCACAGCCCGGGGCCGGCGGCGGGCACCGACGACTACTCTGGGTCCGTCCCGAACGGACGACCGACCGGATTGACGACACTGACGTGACTGATCTGCCCACCGCCGTGACCCGCACCGCGGACGCAACGACCTATCTCGACCACGCCGCCACGACGCCGATGCTCGACGCGGCCGTGGCGGCCATGGCGGAGGCGCTGCGCCGCACCGGGAACGCCTCGTCGCTGCACTCCGCCGGGCGGCGCGCCCGGCGCGCGGTCGAGGAGGCGCGCGAGCGGATCGCCGAGTCGGTCGGGGCCCGCCCCTCAGAGGTGGTGCTCACCACCGGCGGCACCGAGGGCGACAACCTGGCGGTGAAGGGCCTGTACTGGGCCCGCCGCGCCGCCGACCCGCGACGCACCCGGGTGCTGGTCGCCGCGAACGAGCACCACGCCGTGCTCGACTCGGGCGCCTGGCTGGCCGCGCACGAGGGTGCGCAGCTGGAGGTGCTGGCGGTCGACGCCGTCGGCCGGGTCCGCCCGGAGGCGCTGCGGGAGGCGCTGGCCCGCCGGCCCGAGCAGGTCGCACTGGTCTCGGTGATGTGGGCCAACAACGAGGTCGGCACGGTCAACCCGATGCGCGAGTTGGCCGAGGTCTGCCACGAGTTCGACGTGCCGCTGCACTCCGACGCGGTGCAGGCGGTGGGCGTCCTGCCGGTGGACTTCGCCGCCAGCGGCGTGGACGCGCTGGTGCTGACCGGGCACAAGCTCGGTGGCCCGATCGGAGCCGGCGCGCTGTTGCTCGGCCGTTCGGTGCAGCTCACGCCGCTGCTGCACGGTGGCGGACAGGAGCGGGACGTGCGTTCCGGGACCCTGGACACGCCGGCGGTCGTCGGCCTGGCCACCGCCGTCGAGCTGGCCGTGGCCGCCGCGCCGCGCCGGGCCGCGGTGCTCACCGGCCTGCGCGACGACCTGATCGCCCACGTGCTGGCCGCGGTGCCCGACGCCACTCTGAACGGCGACCCGGGCACCGCCGTGATCGACGGTGGCCCGTCCCGGCTGCCCGGCAACGCGCACCTGTCCTTCCCCGGCTGCGAGGGCGACAGCCTGCTGATGCTGCTCGACGCGCACGGCATCGAGTGCTCCACCGGTTCGGCCTGCACGGCGGGCGTCGCCCAGCCCAGCCACGTGCTGCTGGCCATGGGCGCCGACGAGGCCACCGCCCGCGGCTCGCTGCGCTTCTCGCTCGGGCACACCTCCACCCCGGCCGACGTGGACGCGGTGGCCGCCGTGATCGGTCCGGTGATCGACCGGGCACGGCGGGCCGGCCGCACCGCCGAGTCCTCCCGGCCCGTCGGCGCCGAGCACTGACGCCGATGCGAGTACTGGCGGCCATGAGCGGCGGAGTGGACTCCGCGGTGGCCGCCGCGCGCGCCGTCGCCGCCGGGCACGACGTGGTGGGCGTGCACCTGGCCCTCTCCCAGAGCCCGGCCGCGCTGCGCGGTGGCTCCCGTGGCTGCTGCTCCAAGGAGGACGCCGGCGACGCCCGGCGCGCGGCCGACGTGCTGGACATCCCGTTCTACGTGTGGGATTTCGCCGCCCGCTTCACCGCCGACGTGGTCGACGAGTTCGTCGCCGCCTATGCCGCCGGCCGGACCCCGAACCCGTGCCTGCGCTGCAACGAGAAGATCAAGTTCTCGGCGCTGCTGGAGCGGGCCCTCGGGCTCGGCTTCGACGCCGTCTGCACCGGGCACTACGCGCGGCTGACCCGGGATCCGGGCGGGCGGCCGGAGCTGCGGCGGGCCGTCGACGCGGACAAGGACCAGTCCTACGTGCTCGCCGTCCTCAGTGCCCGGCAGCTGGCGCACGCCCTGTTCCCGATCGGCGACACCGCCAAGTCCGAGGTGCGCGCCGAGGCGGCCCGGCGGGGGCTGCGGGTGGCCGCCAAGCCGGACAGCCACGACATCTGTTTCATCCCCTCCGGCGACACCCGGGCCTTCCTCACCGAGCGGATCGGGGTGCGACCGGGCCCGATCGTCGATCACGAGTCCGGTCGCGAGCTGGCCCGGCACTCCGGGGTGCACGGGTTCACCGTCGGCCAGCGCAAGGGGCTGGGCGTCGACGTGCCGGCGGCCGACGGCCGGCCGCGCTACGTGCTCGGCATCGAGCCGGCCAGCGGCACCGTCCGGGTCGGCCCGGCCGGGGCGCTGGGCGTCGAGGTGATCGACGCGACCAGGCCGGTGTGGAGCAGCGGGCGCCGTCCGGAGGAGCCGTTCCGCGGCGTCGCGCAGGTCCGCGCGCACGGTGGGCTGGCCCCCGCACTGGTCGAACCGGCCGCGGACCGGGTGCGGGTGTCGCTCTCGGAGCCGCTGCGCGGGGTGGCCCCCGGCCAGGCCGTCGCCTTCTACCGCCCGGACGCCGCCGGCGACGTGGTGCTGGGCAGCGCCACCATCACCGCCACCCGCACGGCGAGCGAGTAGCCGATGCCCGACCACGGAGCCGCCCCCGCGAACGCCGAGGACGCCGCCAGGCACCCGGTGGTGCGTGCGGTCGGCCGGATCGGGCTGCTCGCCTACGGTGTGGTGCACGCGCTGCTGGCCGGGCTGCTGGTGCAGGTGGCGTTCGGCGGCCAGGAGCGGGTCGACAAGAAGGGCGCCCTGCAGGCGATCGCCGAGACCGCGGTCGGGGTGGTGGCGCTGTGGATCATCGTCATCGGCCTGGTCGCGCTCATCGTCTGGCAGCTCGGCGAGGCGATCTGGGGTCACGACGGGCTGAGCACCGGCCGCCGCGCGCTGCGCACCGCGATCAACCTGGCCGAGGCCGCCCTGTTCGGGGTGCTCGCCTGGTCCGCGGCGTCGATCGCCGCGGCCGGCGGCAAGCCGAGCACCCAGAAGTCCTTCGCCACCGTGGTGTTCGAGCTGCCCGGCGGCCGCTGGCTGGTCGCCCTGGGCGGTCTGATCGTCATCGTCGGCTCCGCGTTCGCGGTGCGCCGCGGGCTGAACCACGCGTTCCTGCGCGAGCTCGACCTGCGCGGCGCGGGGCTCAACCGCTCCCAGCTGGTCACCCGCGTCGGGCAGCTCGGCTGGACGGCGCTCGGAGTCGCCTACGGCATTCCCGGGGCGCTGCTGGTGGCGGCCGCGGCGACCTACGACCCGGCCAGGCCGACCGGTCTCGACGCCGGCCTGCAGGCCATCGCCGACGAGCCCTTCGGCCCGGTGCTGCTGGTGGCGCTCGCGCTCGGGTTGATCGCGTTCGGGGTGTACTGCTTGTTCGATGCCCGGTACCGCAAGGCCTGACCGTCGGGGTGGGCTGGTAGACAGCGTGGGTGAGCACCGACGACACGCTGGCCGCCGCACTGGCTGCGGCCGGGCTGAGCGATACCCAGCCGGGCCGAACCGTGGCCGGCGGCGCGCTCGTCGTACCGGAACCGGCTGACGAGGAGCCGGCGCCGGCCCCCGCCCGCT
Organism: Pseudonocardia sp.; assembly: GCA_035557575.1. GTDB lineage: Bacteria > Actinomycetota > Actinomycetes > Mycobacteriales > Pseudonocardiaceae > Pseudonocardia. Next base: position 40,841 of record DATMDS010000126.1, read on the forward strand.
GGCCGGACGGCGCGGCCACCGGTGTCGGTTCCATGCCCGGTACCGATCCGGGGGAGGCCGCGGCGGTGGTGGTCGGGGAGCTGCCGCTGCTGCCCGCGCTGCCCGAGCTGCCGGCGCGCGGGGTCGGCGCGGACCTGATCGGGCGCACCGCCGCGCTGCTGGTCGACATCCACACCGAGGTGTGGCCCTCCGGGTACCGGGTCGCCGCCCGCCCCGGTCGCGACGACCGTCGCGGCCGCGACCTGTTGCAGTTCGACGTCGACGCCTTCGAGGCCGCCTGCGACAGCGCGCGGCCGGGCTGGGTGAAGGTGCAGGCCGCCGGGCCGTGGACGCTGGCGGCCGGCGTCGAGCTGCACACCGGGAACCGGGTGCTGACCGATCGCGGTGCGGTGCGCGAGTTCGCCGCCAGCCTGACCGAGGGGCTGCGCGCGCACGTGTCCGAAGTGGCCGCCCGGACCGGGGCCGCGGTGCTGCTGCAGCTGGACGAGCCGTCGCTGCCGGCGGTGCTCGACGGCCGGCTGCCCACCGCGTCCGGGTTCGGGACCGTGTCCGCGGTGCCCGAGCCCGATGTGGCGGACCTGCTGCGCGTGCTGATCGGGTCGGTCGGCGTGCCGGTGGCCGTGCACTGTTGCGCCCCCCGCCCCCCGGTGCGGCTGCTGGCCGGCATCGGCGCCGCCGCGGTGGGGCTGGACGCGACGCGGCCCGAGATCGCCGGTCGGAGCGCCCAGCCGGCCCAGCTGGACGCGCTCGGCGAGGTGTGGGACGCCGGCACCCCGCTGCTGCTCGGGCTGGTGCCGACCCGCGCCCCCGACCGGCCGGTGACCTACCGGGACCCGGCGCGCACCGCCTTCGACCTGGCCGATCGGCTCGGCTTCGACCGGGCCCGGCTGCCCGCGCTGGCCGTGCCCACCCCGACCTGCGGCCTGGCCGGTGCCGACCCCGCCTGGGCGCGCCGCGCCCTGACCCTGTGCCGGGAGCTGGCCCAGGCCTTCGTCGACCCGCCCGACTCGGTGTAGTCGGGGTGGGGCGGCCGCCCCGCGTCGACCGGCGCGGGGCTCGCCGGCCGCGATTCTGTCGGCCGCCGTGGTTAGCCTGTGCCCGTGACCGAAGCACCGCCCGACGCCCGCGAGCGGCACGCCGCGCTGTCCGCGGAGATCGCCGACCACCAGTTCCGCTACTACGTGCTCTCCAGCCCGGCCGTCTCCGACGGGCAGTTCGACGAGCTGTGGCAGGAGCTGGTGGCGCTGGAGGAGCGCTACCCGGATGTGGTCACCCCGGATTCGCCGACCCAGAAGGTGGGCAGCCGGTTCTCCACCGACTTCGTCGCGCACGACCACCTGGAGCGGATGCTCAGCCTGGACAACGCGTTCACGGAGGTGGCGCTGCGGGAGTGGGCCGAGCGAGTGGCCCGGGAGGTGGGCGCCGAGGAGGTGCACTACCTCTGCGAGCTCAAGATCGACGGGCTGGCGGTCAACCTGCTGTACGAGAACGGCATCCTGACCAGGGTGCTGACCAGGGGTGACGGGCGCACCGGCGAGGACATCACGCTGAACATGCGCACCCTGGAGGAGGTACCCGACCGGCTGCGCGACTCGGCCGAGTTCCCGGTGCCGGAGCTGGTCGAGGTGCGCGGCGAGGTGTACTTCAGGCTGGCCGACTTCGAGGCGCTCAACGCGTCGCTGGTGGCCGCGGGCAAGCCGCCGTTCGCCAACCCGCGCAACACCGCCGCCGGATCGCTGCGCCAGAAGGACCCGCGGGTCACCGCGTCCCGACACCTGCGGCTGATCTGCCACGGTTTCGGCAAGCGCACCGGCCTCACCCTCGAGCGCCAGTCCCAGGGCTACGCCGCGCTGCGCGCCTGGGGGCTGCCCGTCTCGGAGCGCACGGTGGTGCTCGACGGCGTGGACGAGGTCGTGGCGCACACCGGGTACTGGGGCGAGCACCGGCACGACATCGAGCACGAGATCGACGGGGTCGTGGTCAAGGTCGACGAGGTGCCGCTGCAGCGCCGGCTCGGGTCCACCTCCCGGGCGCCGCGCTGGGCCATCGCCTTCAAGTACCCGCCGGAGGAGGCCACCACCACGCTGCTGGACATCCGGGTCAACGTCGGGCGCACCGGCCGGGTCACCCCGTTCGCGTTCATGGAGCCGGTGGTGGTGGCCGGGTCCACGGTGTCGCTGGCCACCCTGCACAACGCCCAGGAGGTGCGGCGCAAGGGCGTGCTGATCGGCGACCGGGTGGTGATCCGCAAGGCCGGTGACGTGATCCCGGAGGTGCTCGGGCCCGTGGTCGAGCTGCGTGACGGCTCGCAGCGCGAGTTCCAGATGCCCACGCACTGCCCCGAGTGCGGCACCGAGCTGGCCCAGCAGAAGCTCGGCGACATCGACCTGCGCTGCCCGAACGCGCGCTCCTGCCCCGCCCAGCTGCGGGAGCGGCTGTTCCACGTGGCCGGCCGGGGCGCGTTCGACATCGAGGGCCTCGGCTACGAGGCCGCGGTGGCGCTGCTCGGCGCGGGTGTGGTGCGCGACGAGGGCGACGTCTTCTCGCTCACCGAACAGGACCTGTTGCGGGTCGACCTGTTCCGCAAGAAGGAGGGCGACCTCTCGGCCAACGGCCACAAGCTGCTGGCCAACCTGGAGGCGGCCAAGGACCGCCCGCTCTGGCGGGTGCTCGTCGGGCTCTCCATCCGGCACGTCGGCCCGACCGCTGCGCAGGCCCTGGCCCGCGAGTTCGGCTCCATGGAGGCGATTGAGGCCGCCGCGGCCGAGGCCGCCAGGGCGACCGCCGCGGCCGGGATGGTCATCACCTCCGACGGTTCGGCCGGTGACCCCGGCGATGATCTCGCCGCGGCCACCGAGCCGGCCGCGGAGCTCGGCACGATCGACGCCGACGGCCCGGCCGCTTCCGTCAACGGCTCCGAGCCCTCCGGCGCAGATCCGCGAGGCGCAGCTCCGGAGAGCGCCGATCCGGAGAACGCCGACGATGCCGAGGTCGACCCGGCCACCGCGGAGCTGGAGCAGGCCCGCGTGGCCCGCACCGCGGCCCGGGCGCAGGCCAAGGCGCTGGCCGCGGCGCTGGCCCCGATCGCGGGGGGCGAGGGCATCGGGCCGACCATCGCGGCCGCGGTGCGGGACTGGTTCTCCGTCGACTGGCACCGGGAGGTCGTCGCCCGCTGGCGCACGGCCGGCGTCCGCATGGTCGACGAGGTCGACGCCTCGGTGCCCCGCACCCTCGACGGCCTGTCCATCGTGATCACCGGATCCATGGAGAACTACTCCCGCGACGAGGCCAGGGAGGCCATTGCCGCCCGCGGAGGGCGGGCCGCCGGCTCGGTGTCGAAGAAGACCGCGTTCGTCGTGGCGGGCGACTCGCCGGGCTCGAAGTACGACAAGGCACTGGAGATCGGCGTGCCGGTGCTCGACGAGGCGGGCTTCCGGGTGTTGTTGGAGCGCGGTCCGGAAGCGGCCAAGGAGGTGGCAACCGGGGTCGGTTGACCTGGAATGGTTGTAACCGTCCCGCACTCAGAGTGATCGTTTACGCTGGACAAGGTCTCCGTTCGGAGGCGGTGCGAGCCCGCCGCCGACGACTAGACTTTTCGTGTTATCGGGTTGGGGGTGAACGCAGGGTGCTGCAGGCGGTCCTGAACGGATCACGACCGGCTGACGCGCATCCGGCGCTGCCCGTCCTGGCCCGACACCTGGCCCGGGATGCCCGGGCTGTTGCCCGGCTCGGCATCTCCGCGGTGCACGTCCACCCGCGCGATCCCGACTCGCACGAGACCCTCGACCCGGTACACGTCGGCGACGCGGTCGCCGCGATCCGGGCCGAGGTGCCGAACATGGAGATCGGCGTCGCGACCGGCCGCTGGATCCAACCCGACGCCACCCGTCGCATCGGGGCCGTTCTCGCCTGGGGACACCTCGGCGTGGGCAAGCCCGACGTGTGCTCGGTGAACGTGCACGAGGCGGGCTGGGTCGATGTCTGCGCGGCCGCCGCCTCGGTCGGCATCGGCGTCGAGCTGGGGGTCTGGACCAGCGGCGACGCTGTCACCCTGCGTAACAACGGAGTACCGCCGGGCACCACCAGAGTGTTGGCGGAATCCACTGTGTCGGACCCGGAGACCTCCGTGGCCGAGGCGGTGCGCATCCTGCGGGCGCTCGGCTCGCTACCGGTCCCGGTGCTGCTGCACGGCGAGGAGGATGGCGCCTGGCCGGTGCTGGAGTACGCGCTGCGGATGAACATCGACACCCGGATCGGTTTCGAGGACGTGCTGGTGCGCCCCGATGGTTGGTTGGCCACCGGCAACGACGACCTGGCGAAGTCGGCCCTGGCCATCCGGGTGTAACCGCTCCAGCTCGCAGCCTTGGCGTTTGCAACAGAAACGCCGGCCAGGACGTGGTCGGGGACGTGGTCGTTTGCGCTAGGCGCGCAATATCGTCGAGTTCATGGGAGTTCTGGCCACGATCGGACGCCGCGCGCGGCACGCCGCGGGCTGGTTCACCACCCCGCTGCTACCCGATGATCTGCTCGGCACGCTGAACCCGCGCTGGTCGGTCACCGAGCCGCACGCCAAGGTCGTCGGGCTGCGCCGGGAGACCGCGAACACCACCACGCTGCTGCTGCGGCCCGGCCCGGCCCACCCGACCCACCGGCCCGGCCAGTTCGTCGGGATCGGCACCCGGCTCGAGGGGGTCTGGCACTGGCGGACCTACTCCGTCACCTCCCGTCCCGGCGGGAGGACGCTGGCCGTCACCGTGACCGCGCTGCCCGGCGGCGCGGTTTCCGGGATCCTGGCCCACGGCACTCCGGTGGGGGCGCTGCTGCGGCTCGGCCCGCCGGCCGGCGAGTTCGTGCTGCCGGAGCCGACCCCGGAGAAGCTGCTGTTCGTCACGGCCGGCAGCGGCATCACCCCGGTCATGGGCATGCTGCGCGAACTGGCCGTGACCCGGCCGGCCGCACTGGCCGGCGCGGTCCTGGTGCACTGCGACCGCACGCCCACCGAGCTGGTCTTCGGCTCCGAGCTGCGGCAGCTGGCGGGATCGACCGGGCTCCGGCTGGTGGAACGGCACACCGCCGCCCAGGGCCGGCTCACCCCGGACGACCTGGTCGACCTGGTGCCGGACTGGGCGGCCCGCCAGGCCTGGGCCTGTGGCCCGGCCGGGCTGCTGGACGCGCTCGCCGAGCGCTGGCAGCAGGCCGGCATCCCGGACGCCCTGCACGTCGAGCGTTTCCAACCGCCCACCCCGGCTGCCGTCGACGGCAGCGGCGGCACGGTGCGGTTCACGGCCAGCGGCGTCGTGGCCGAGGCCGGCCCGGGCACCCCGCTGATGGCGGCCGGGGAGGCCGCCGGTGCGGTGCTGCCGAGCGGTTGCCGCATGGGCATCTGCCACACCTGCGTGGGCCGGCTGCGCTCCGGCACGGTGCGCAACCTGCACACCGGCGCCGTCCATGACACCCCCGGCGAATCCGTCCGCACCTGCGTCTCCGGCGCGGCGGGCGATGTCGAGATCGAGCTCTAGGAGTTGGGACGATGACAGCAACCCTGAACGTGCCCACGACGGTCGAGGCCGGTCCCGTCGCCGAGCGCGCCGTGGCGGCGGCGCCCGCAGCGTCCGCGCCCAGCGCGGCCGCGCACCTGACCGACACGCAGATCGAGGCGCTGGCCGCGGAGCTCGACGAGCTGCGCGCCGAGGTGGTGGCCAGCCTGGGCGAGGCCGACGCGCGCTACATCCACCGGGTCATCAACACCCAGCGCGCGCTGGAGATCGGCGGCCGGGCCGCGCT
>DATMDS010000127.1:0-42576 GCA_035557575.1 Pseudonocardia sp.
GCCGTTGTCGAACAGCGCGTCGACGGCCTCCTGCAGCATCCGCTTCTCGTTGTTGACGATGATCTCGGGCGCGCCGAGGTCGATCAGTCGCTTGAGCCGGTTGTTGCGGTTGATCACGCGGCGGTACAGGTCGTTCAGGTCCGAGGTGGCGAAGCGGCCACCGTCGAGCTGCACCATCGGGCGCAGGTCCGGCGGGATCACCGGGACGCAGTCGAGCACCATGCCCATCGGCGAGTTGCCGGTGGTCTGGAACGCCGCGACGACCTTGAGCCGCTTGAGCGCGCGCAGCTTCTTCTGGCCCTTGCCGCTGCGGATGGTCTCCCGCAGCGACTCGGCCTCGGCCGGGATGTCGAAGTTCTGCAGCAGGGTCTGGATCGCCTCGGCGCCCATGGCCCCGGTGAAGTAGTCCCCGTACCGGTCGTAGAGCTCCCGGTACAGGCCCTCGTCGGCGATCAGCTGCTGCACGTCGAGCTTGGCGAAGGTGGACCAGATCTCGTCGAGGCGGTCCAGCTCGCGCTGGGCCCGGTCGCGGAGCTGGCGCATCTCGCGCTCGCCGCCCTCCTTGACCTTGCGCCGGACGTCGCTCTTGGCCCCCTCGGCCTCCAGCTCGGCCAGGTCGGCCTCGAGCTTCTGGGCCCGGGCCTCCAGGTCGGAGTCGCGGCGCTGCTCGACCCGCTTGCGCTCCACGCTCATCTCGTTCTCGAGCGTGGACAGGTCGTTGTGGCGCAGTTCGGTGTTCACCGAGGTGATCACGTAGGCCGCGAAGTAGATGATCTTCTCGAGGTCCTTGGGCGCCAGGTCGAGCAGGTAGCCCAGCCGGCTCGGCACACCCTTGAAGTACCAGATGTGCGTGACCGGGGCGGCCAGCTCGATGTGCCCCATCCGCTCGCGGCGGACCTTGGCCCGCGTGACCTCGACGCCACAGCGCTCACAGATGATGCCCTTGAAGCGGACTCGCTTGTACTTGCCGCAGTAGCACTCCCAGTCCCGGGTCGGACCGAAGATCTTCTCGCAGAAGAGCCCGTCCTTCTCCGGCTTGAGCGTGCGGTAGTTGATCGTCTCTGGCTTCTTGACCTCGCCGTGTGACCACTGCCGGATGTCCTCCGCGGTGGCCAGGCCGATACGTAGTTCGTCGAAGAAGTTGACGTCCAGCAATTCGTGTCCTTCGTTTTGTTATCGGCCGGATCTAGTTGACGATGTCGTCGAGGGTGGCGGAGTCGGAGCCCGGACGGCTGGACAGGTTGATGCCCAGGTTCGCCGCGGCCCGCTCCAGGTCCTCGTCGTCGGTGTCGCGCATCTCGATCGCGGCGCCGTCGCTGGAGAGCACCTCGACGTTCAGGCACAGCGACTGGAGCTCCTTCAGCAACACCTTGAAGGACTCCGGGATGCCCGGCTCCGGGATGTTCTCGCCCTTGACGATCGCTTCGTAGACCTTGACCCGGCCCACCACGTCGTCCGACTTGATCGTGAGCAGCTCCTGCAGCGTGTATGCCGCGCCGTAGGCCTGCATCGCCCAGCACTCCATCTCGCCGAACCGCTGCCCGCCGAACTGGGCCTTACCGCCCAGCGGCTGCTGCGTGATCATCGAGTACGGGCCGGTGGACCGGGCGTGGATCTTGTCGTCCACCAGGTGCGCCAGCTTCAGGATGTACATGTAGCCCACGGCCACCGGGAACGGGTACGGCTCGCCGGAGCGCCCGTCCAGCAGCAGCGCCTTGCCGTCGCCGCCGACCATGCGGTCGCCGTCGCGGTTGGGCAGCGTCGACCCGAGCAGCCCGGTGATCTCGTCCTCCTTGGCGCCGTCGAAGACCGGAGTGGCGGTCTTCGTGCCGGCGGGCACGGAGTAGAGCTCCTCGGGCATCTTGGCCGCCCAGTCGGGCTTGCCCTCGATCTGCCAACCGGCCTTGGCGATCCACCCGAGGTGGGTCTCCAGCACCTGGCCGATGTTCATCCGGCGCGGCACGCCGTGCGTGTTCAGGATGATGTCGATCGGGGTGCCGTCCGGAAGGAACGGCATGTCCTCGACCGGCAGGATCTTGCCGATCACGCCCTTGTTGCCGTGCCGGCCGGCCAGCTTGTCGCCGTCCTGGATCTTGCGCTTCTGGGCCACGTACACCCGGACCAGCTCGTTGACCCCGGGCGCCAGCTCGTCCTCGTCGTCGCGGGAGAAGACCCGGATGCCGATGACCTTGCCGTTCTCGCCGTGCGGCACCTTCAGCGAGGTGTCGCGCACCTCGCGCGCCTTCTCACCGAAGATCGCGCGGAGCAGCCGCTCCTCCGGGGTCAGCTCGGTCTCGCCCTTCGGCGTGACCTTGCCGACCAGGATGTCGCCGGGCTGCACCTCGGCACCGATCCGGATGATGCCGCGCTCGTCGAGGTCGGCGAGCACCTCCTCGGAGACGTTCGGGATGTCCCGGGTGATCTCCTCGGCGCCCAGCTTGGTGTCCCGGGCGTCGATCTCGTGCTCCTCGATGTGGATCGACGTGAGCACGTCGTCCTGCACCAGGCGCTGCGAGAGGATGATCGCGTCCTCGTAGTTGTGGCCCTCCCACGGCATGATCGCGACGAGCAGGTTCTTGCCCAGTGCCATCTCGCCGTTCTCGGTGCACGGTCCGTCGGCGATGACCTGCCCGACCTCGACGCGGTCGCCCTCGTCGATCACCGGCTTCTGGTTGTTGCAGGTGCCCTGGTTGGACCGGGCGAACTTGTTGAGCCGGTAGGTGATGCGGGTGCCGTCGTCGGCCATCACGGTGACGTAGTCGGCGCACAGCTCCTCGACCACACCGGCCTTCTCGGCCACCAGCACGTCACCGGCGTCGACCGCGGCGCGCAGCTCCATGCCCGTGCCGACCAGCGGCGACTCGCTGCGCAGCAGCGGCACCGACTGGCGCTGCATGTTGGCGCCCATCAGCGCCCGGTTGGCGTCGTCGTGCTCCAGGAACGGGATGAGCGCGGTGGCCACCGACACCATCTGCCGCGGCGAGACGTCGATGTACTCGACGCCGGCCGGGGAGATGTAGTCGACCTCGCCGCCCTTGCGCCGGACCAGCACCCGCTCGTCCTGGAAGGAGCCGTCGTCGTAGAGCGGCGCGTTGGCCTGCGCGATGACGAAGCGGTCCTCCTCGTCGGCGGTCAGGTAGTCGATCTGGGTCGTGACCTTGCCGGCAACGACCTTGCGGTACGGCGTCTGGATGAAGCCGAACGGGTTGACCCGGGCGAACGTGGCCAGCGACCCGATCAGGCCGATGTTCGGGCCTTCCGGGGTCTCGATCGGGCACATCCGGCCGTAGTGGCTGTGGTGCACGTCGCGCACCTCGAAGCCGGCCCGCTCCCGGGACAGACCGCCCGGGCCGAGCGCGGAGAGGCGGCGCTTGTGGGTCAGCCCGGCCAGCGGGTTGTGCTGGTCCATGAACTGCGACAGCTGCGAGGTGCCGAAGAACTCCCGGATCGCCGCCACCACCGGGCGGATGTTGATCAGGGTCTGCGGGGTGATCGCCTCGACGTCCTGCGTGGTCATCCGCTCGCGGACGACCCGCTCCATCCGGGACAGGCCGACCCGGACCTGGTTCTGGATCAGCTCGCCCACGGTGCGCAGCCGGCGGTTGCCGAAGTGGTCGATGTCGTCGGTCTCGACCGGCACGACGGTCCCGCCGTTGCCCTCGGCGTCGGCGCCCACGGTCATCGAGGTGTCGCCGGCGTGCAGCCGGACCAGGTACTCGATGGTGGTGGCGATGTCCTCCTCGGTCAGCGTGCCGACCGAGTTCTCGATGGACAGCCCGAGCTTCTTGTTGGCCTTGTAGCGGCCCACCTTGGCCAGGTCGTAGCGCTTGTCCTTGAAGAACAGGTTCTCCAGCAGGGTCTGCGCGCTCTCCTTGGTCGGGGGCTCACCCGGGCGCAGCTTGCGGTAGATGTCCAGCAGGGCCTCGTCCTGGCCCGCGGTGTGGTCCTTCTCCAGGGTCGCCATGATCGTCTCGGAGAACCCGAACCGGGCCCCGATCTGCTCGGCGGTCCAGCCCAGCGCCTTGAGCAGCACGGTGACCGGCTGCCGGCGCTTGCGGTCGATCCGCACGCCGACGGTGTCGCGCTTGTCGACGTCGAACTCCAGCCAGGCACCCCGGCTCGGGATGATCTTGACGGAGTAGACGTCCTTCTCGGTCGTCTTGTCGATGTTGTGGTCGAAGTAGACGCCCGGCGAACGGACGAGCTGGGACACCACGACCCGCTCGGTGCCGTTGATGATGAAGGTGCCCTTGTCGGTCATCACCGGGAAGTCACCCATGAACACCGTCTGGCTCTTGATCTCGCCGGTGGTGTTGTTGGTGAACTCGGCGGTGACGAACAGCGGGGCGCCGTAGGTCATGTCCTTCTCGCGGCACTCCTCGACCGAGGCCTTCACCTCGTCGAAACGGGGGTCGGAGAACGACAGCGACATCGAGCCGGAGAAGTCCTCGATCGGGGAGATCTCCGCCAGGATCTCCTCGAGGCCGCCCATCGGGTTCTCGTCGCCGGCATCGATGCGGCGCTGGAACCAGGACTCGTGTCCGATCAGCCACTCGAAGGACTGGATCTGCAGGTCGAGCAGGTCGGGCACCTCGAGCGGTTCGCGGATCTTCGCGAAGGTGACCCGGGTCGGCGCACCGGGGAAGCTGGGGTTGGCCGAAATCGCGGCGGGAGAGATGGTGGCGCTGGACGAAGCCAAGATGCGTCCTTCCGAGAACTGCGCTCTCGTCTGGCGAGCATCGGCTCCGTGGCGCTACCGTGCACCCGTCGGCCCGGGCGGGAGGTCCGGGTCGGCGAGCGAACAGCAGCGGATCCGATCGCCCGCCGTCTGTTGTCGGGGCGCGACCGCCGACCAGACCCGCGAGAGCTGTCGAGAGATTCCCGATCCGGGAAGAACCCCCTGAGCGCGCGCGAAGCTGGGCGTAGGCAGCGCAAAGAGGCAGTCTAGCTGCAAACGCAGCCGCTGTCGAGATGGGTCACCGAAGCAAACCACCGAGACCTAAGGGTGACCCGACAGGCGCACCGAGTCAAGACGCTACGCGCCGGTAAGCGGTCATTTTCGCGGGATGACCGGCGTCCAACCTGGCCGGACGGGCTCGCGGCCCGGTAGTGGCCGATCAACGCGACGCTGTGCCGACCGCCCGTCGGCCGGGAATTCTTGACAGCGCGTGACAGACGACACAACGATCGACCCATGGTCACGGATTAGTCACATCTCGTCCGCCCACCCCGCCACCGCATCCAACCATGAGGAGACGACGATGTCCGACGCCCCGTCCATGGCAGAACTGCTCGGTGCCGACACGCCGACGAACTGGGGCAAGTGGGGTCCGGACGACGAGCTCGGTGCGCTGAACTACCTCGACGCCAAGGAGGTGCTGCGCGGGGTCCAGCACATCCGCAGCGGCGACGTGTTCACGTTGCAGATCCAGATGGGCCGCACCGACGGCCCCGGCGACCCGCTCTGGCCGGGCCGCTCCGGGATCGAGCGGCAGAACGTGCTCGACGAGGGCACCTGGGACGGCGCCGGCGCACCGGCCTTCCCCGGCGGACTGCACTACGCCGACGACACCGCGAAGATCTTCCTGCAGGGCTCGACGCAGTACGACGCGCTGGGCCACGTCTGGTACGACGGCAAGCTCTGGAACGGCTACGACGCCCGCGGCACCATCGGCGCGATGGACCGGGCCTCGGTGCTGCCGATCGCGGAGAAGGGCGTGGTCGGGCGGGGGGTGCTGATCGACATCGCGCGGTACCGCGGCAAGGACTACCTGGACAAGGGCGAGACGTTCGACCACACCGACCTGGAGGCGGCGGCCGCCGCGCAGAACGTGACCATCGAGCCGCACGACGTACTGTGCGTGCGCACCGGCTGGTTGAAGTACTGGTACGAGCTGAACGACAAGGAGAAGTTCTACGACGGGTTCTGCGAACCCGGGCTGACCTACTCCCGCGAGCTGGTCGAGTGGTTCCAGCAGCGCGAGATCCCCAACCTGGTCACCGACACCATCGCCAACGAGGTGACCTACGAGCCCGGATCCGGCGTTGCGCTGCCGCTGCACTGCGCGCTGATGCGCAACCTGGGCGTGGCGCTCACCGAGATCGCCTGGCTGGACGAGCTGGCCGACGCGTGCGCCGGCGACGGGCGGTGGAGCTTCCTCTACGCGGCCGCGCCGTTGAAAGTGGTCAGCGGGACCGGCGCCCCGGTGAACCCGATCGCCATCCGCTGAGCTGACGATCATGAGTGTCTACGACGAGAAGCCCTGGCTGGCCCGCTACGCCCCCGGGCAGCCCGCGGAGATAGAGGTCGAGTTCGACTCCGCCCTGGACATGTTCGCCGCCTCCGTCGCCCGCAACCCGGACGGCGACATCATCCGCTACTTCGACGGCCGGATCACCCTGCGCGAGCTGGACGAGCTGTCCGACGCGTTCGCGGCCGGCATCGTCGACGCCGGGTTCGCGGTCGGCGAGCGGGTGGCCATCTACGCGCAGAACGTTCCGCAGTTCGTGATCGCCCAGCTGGGCACCTGGAAGGCCGGCGGCATCGCGGTGTCGATCAACCCGATGAACCGGGAACGCGAGCTGCTGGCGCTGCTGCAGGACTCCGGCGCGACGGTGCTGGTGTGCCTGCAGAGCCTGTACCGGGACGTGGCGTCGAAGGTGCTGGGCGACTCGACCGTGCGCACCGTGATCACCACCTCGGAGCTGGACCACCAGACCCGCGCCGATCCGCGGATCTTCTCCGGGGTGCGGCGGATCGACTGCGACGGCACCGTGGACATGGCGCAGCTGCTGGAGCGGCACCGCGGCCAGGCCCCGCCCGCGGTGTCGCTCGGGCCGGACGACGTGGCCTTCCTGACCTACACCTCGGGCACCACCGGGCCGCCCAAGGGCGCGATGACCACGCACCGCAATGTCGTGTTCAACGCCCAGTCCTACCGGGACTGGATCGAGCTGTCCGGTGACGACGTGGTGCTGGGCGTGGCGCCGCTGTTCCACATCACCGGGCTGATCGGGCACATCGCCATCGCGCTGCTGGTCGGGGCGCCGCTGGTGCTGATGTACCGGCTCGATCCGAGCGTCACGATCGAGACCATCCGCGACGAACGCCCGACCTTCACCGTCGGGTCGATCACCGTGTTCATCGCGCTGATGAACGCGCCGAACGCGGACAAGGACGCGCTGGCCAGCCTGAAGAAGATCTACTCGGGCGGGGCGCCCATCCCGCCGAGCACGGTCATCGCGTTCCAGGACACGTTCGGCCACTACATCCACAACATCTACGGGCTCACCGAGACCACGTCCCCGTCGCACGGGGTGCCGCTCGGAGCGTCGGCGCCGGTCGACCCGGCCTCCGGCGCGCTGTCGGTCGGGGTGCCGATCTACAACACGGTGGTGCGGATCATCGGCGACGACGGGCGCGACCTGCCGGCCGGCGAGATCGGCGAGCTGGTGACGTCCGGGCCGCAGGTGGTCGTCGGCTACTGGAACAAGCCCGAGGAGACGGCGCGGGCGCTGCCCGGCGGCGCCCTGCACACCGGCGACGTCGGCTACATGGACGAGGCGGGCTGGTTCTACATCGTCGACCGGAAGAAGGACCAGATCAACGTGGGCGGCTACAAGGTGTGGCCGCGCGAGGTCGAGGACGTGCTGTACGAGCACGACGCGGTCCGCGAGGCGGCGGTGGTCGGGGTGCCCGACTCCTACCGCGGCGAGACGGTCAAGGCGTTCGTCAGCCTGCGCCCGGGCCGCAGCGCCGAGGCCGACGAGCTGATCGCGTTCTGCAAGGAGCGGATGGCCGCCTACAAGTACCCGCGGCACATCGAGTTCCTGGAGGAGATCCCGAAGACGGTCACCGGCAAGCTGCTGCGCCGCGAGCTGCGGGCCCGCGAGCCTTCCTGACCCGAGGCTTCCCGTCGAGAACGACGGGGCGCGGCTAAGCCGTGTCCTAATCTGGCCCGGTGCCGCAGCCGTCCAGTCGTCGGGGGCGCCGGCATGCCATGGCGCCCGAGTGGCGGCGGCTGGGGTTGGCGTTCGGCGGGGCGCTGCTGCTGGGCGTCCCGTTCGCCGGCTGGTACCTGGCCGCGGCGCGGACGGCGCCGGATCTGGCGGCCACGGCGGCGTTGAGTGCGCTGCTGTTCCTCGACATCTGGTGCCTGGTCTACGCGCTGGCCACGGTGCGGGCGTTCGCCGGGGCGCCGGCCGAGGTGCTGCGCCGCCTGGTCCGCCCGCACTCCGGGCGCCCGCGCTGGGACTCGCTGTGGGCGGCGATCCTGCGCGGGGGCAGCGACGGCCCGCTGCTCGCCGTGGTGTTCGCCGCGGTGGCGCTGGTCGCGGCCGCGGTGCTGCCCCGCGTCGACCAACTGGTGCCGGCCGGCCCGGAGCACGTGGTGCTGCTGGTGCTCGCGGTGTCGGCGGTGGTGCTCGGCTGGACGGTGCTGGCGGTCGGCTACGCGGTGCACTACCTCCGGCTCGACGTGCGGCACCGGCACCCGGCCGACGGATCCGCCGGGCTGCAGTTCCCCGGCCCGGACGCGCCGCAGTTCCTCGACTACCTCTACTTCGCGGTCTCGGTGGCCACCACGTTCGGGACCACCGACGTGAACGTGGTCAGCCGGGCGCTGCGCCGCACGGTGATGGTTCAGTCGGTGCTGGCCTTCGTGTTCAACACGGTGATCCTGGCGCTGGTGCTGGCCGTGCTCAGCCCGTGACACGCGGCAGGGGCGGTACCCGGATCCGGGTACCGCCCCTGCCGGCGAGCAGGCGGGGTCAGCTCAGGCTGACCTTGGCGCCGGCGTCCTCGAGCTTGGCCTTGGCGGCGTCGGCCGCATCCTTGGCCACGCCCTCCAGGATCGGCTTCGGGGCGGCCTCGACCAGGTCCTTGGCCTCCTTCAGGCCCAGGCCCGAGACGAGCTCGCGGACGACCTTGATGACCTGGATCTTCTTGTCGCCGGCGGCCTCGAGGACGACGTTGAACTCGTCCTTCTCCTCGGGAGCCTCGGCTACGGCGCCCGCGGCCGGGGCGGCGGCCACGGCGACCGGCGCGGCCGCGGTGACGTCGAAGGTCTCCTCGAACTTCTTCACGAACTCCGACAGCTCGATCAGGGTGAGGTCCTTGAAGGCCTCGAGGAGCTCGTCGGTGGACAGCTTCGCCATGGTGGCGTCTTCCTTTCTGGAACTGCGTACGGGTGGGGGTGGAGGCTCAGCTCTCGGCGGGAGCCTCGGTGCTGTCGGTGCTGTCGGTGCTGTCGGTGCTGTCGGTGCTGTCGGCGCTGTCGGCGCTGTCCTCGGTGGCGGCGTCGGCCGCGACCGGCGCCCCGCCCTCGGCCTCGGCCCGCTTGTCGGCCAGGGCCTGTGCCATCCGGGCCACCTGGGACGCCGGAGCGGCGAACAGGGCGGCGGCCTTGGACAGGTTGGCCTTCATCGCACCGGCCAGCTTGGCCAGCAGCACCTCGCGCGACTCCAGGTCGGCGAGCTGGTTGACCTCGGCGACGGTCAGCGGGCGGCCGTCCATGTAGCCGCCCTTGATCACCAGTGCCTGGTTGGTCCTGGAGAACTCGCGCAACGCCTTCGCGGCGTCCACGATCTCCCCGGTGATGAAGGTGATCGCGGTCGGGCCGACCAGCAGCTCGTCGAGGCCCTCGACGCCTGCGTCCGCCGCCGCCCGCTTCACCAGCGTGTTCTTGGCGACGCGGTAGGTGGCACCGTCGCCGAGCGTGCGGCGCAGCCTCGTCATCTGGGCCATCGACAGGCCGCGGTACTCGGTGACCACCGAGGCGGACGAGCCCCGGAAGCGTTCCGCGATGTCGTCCACCACCGCGACCTTTTCGGGTCTGGCCATCCTTGCCTCCTCTCGGTTGTCAGGGTTCGTGTCGTGCGTGCGGCACCACCCCGACCGCCCCCGGGAGACGACGAACGCCCCGGCGCAGGAGCGCACGGGGCGTGGCCGGTCAGCGCGCACCAGCGCACCTTCCGGTGACCTCGTCCTCCTGCGCGGGCCGCCCGCTGTCGCGGGGCCTTCGTGTCCCGGATGATCACTCACCCGGTACCGACCTGCGGTCTTCGGTGGAACTGCGCGCCACTCTACGCGCCCGACAGCCGAGCCCGGCCGGCGGGGATGCGCCGGCCGGTAGACCCTCGGGTCAACCGGAACGGAGCCCGGTCCGGAGCCGGCGCCCGAGCGCGGCCAGGTCGCCGGCCGGGGTGGCGTGCCGCGGCGGGCGCCACGGGGCCCGGCTGTCCACGCCGTAGCGCGGGGCCAGCACCGCGATCACGATCAGCACCAGGAAGAGCACCAGCATCGTCATGACTCAATGGTGGCTAGCATTGGCCTCCCCGTAGAGAGCCAATTCGCCAGGAGTGGACTGATGGACAGCACCGACCGCCGGATCAGCGCCCGCAGCCTCGCCCGGCTGGTGGGCGACTGGCGGCCGCCGGACGGGCGCGGCCTGGCCGACGCGCTCGGCGACCAGATCCGGCTGCTGGTGCTGGACGGCCGGCTCGGGCTGCAGACCCGGCTGCCGGCCGAGCGGGAGCTCGCCGCCGCCCTCGGCATCAGCCGGACCACGGTGGCCACCGTGTACGACGCACTGCGGGACGCGCAGCTGCTGCGCAGCCGGCGCGGCGCGGGCAGCTGGACCCAGCTGCCGCCGGAGCTGGCCGGCAGCGGCCGGGTCTCGCCGTTCTTCCCGCACGGCAGCGCCGACGCACCGCTGGACCTGGCGCATGCCGCGCTGCCCGCGCCGTCGGCGGCGCTGCGCCGGGCCGCCGCCGAAGCGGTCGGTGATCTCGACGGCTACCTGGGCGGGCACGGCTACGAGATGCTCGGGCTGCCGGTGCTGCGGGCGGCCATCGCCGATCGGTTCACCTCCCGCGGCCTGCCGACCGAACCGAACCAGATCCTGGTCACCGCCGGCGCCCTGCACGCGATCACGCTGGCCCTCGCCGCGCTGACCGGGCCCGGCGACCGGGTGCTGGTGGAGCACCCGACCTACCCCAACGTGCTGCACGCCCTGACCAACCTGGGCGTCCGGCCGGTTCCGGTACCGATGGGCCCGCCGCCGGACGGCTGGGACCTGGAGCTGCTGACGGCCGCGATCCGGGATGCCGCACCGCGGCTGGCCTACCTGATCCCGGACTTCCAGAACCCCACCGGCGCTCAGCTGGGCGCGGACGCACGGGGACGGCTGGTCGAGCTGGCCCGGCGCACCGGGACCACGCTGTTGATCGACGAGAGCCTGGCCGAGCTGCACCTGGACGTCGGACCGCAACTGCCGGTGGCCGCGCACGGCGCCGTCGACTCGCCGCTGGTGATCACCGTCGGTTCGGCGAGCAAGATGCTCTGGGGCGGGTTGCGGGTCGGCTGGATCCGGACCACGGCACCGATGGTGCGCCGGCTCGTCGCGACCAGGGCGGCACTGGACCTGGGCGGACCGGTGCTGGATCAGCTGGTGGCGGCCCGGCTGCTGCCCGAGGCCGATCCGGTACTCGCGGGCCGGCGGGTGGAGCTGGCGGCCGCCCGCGACCACCTGCTCGGTCGGCTCGGCGACGTGTTCCCGCAGTGGCGGGCGTCGCGGCCGGGCGGGGGGCTGAGCCTGTGGGTCGAGCTGGGTGCCGCGGTGTCCAGCCGGCTGGCGCTGGCCGCCCGGCGGCGCGAGGTGCTGCTGGCCGCGGGCCCGCGGTTCGGCGTGGACGGCACGTTCGAGCGGTACCTGCGGCTGCCGTACACGCTGCGCCGGGACCGGATGGACGCCGCGGTGGACCGGCTGGCGCTGGCCTGGCGGGAGCTCGACCGCGCCGAGCCCGTGCCGGACACCCTGCCCATCGCGGTGGCGTGACCGCCCGTGAGTGCGTGGCCGTGTTAGAACACGGCCACGCACTCACGAGCGGCGGAGGTGCAGGTGGCCGGACCGATGGCCGGGTTGCGCGTGGTCGAGCTGGCCGGGCTGGGGCCGGGACCGCACGCAGCGATGATCCTTGCCGACCTCGGCGCGGACGTGGTGCGGATCGATCGCCCGTCGGGCGGCCTGCAGCTCGGCCCACCCGACGCCCCGGATCCGACCCTGCGCGGCCGCCGCCGGGTCGCCGCGGATCTCAAGGACCCGGACGGGCGGGAGACCGTGTTGCGGCTGGTCGAACGAGCGGACGTGCTGCTGGAGGGCTACCGGCCGGGAGTGACCGAGCGGCTGGGCGTGGGGCCGACCGACTGCCACCGGCGCAACCCGCGCCTGGTCTACGGCCGGATCACCGGCTGGGGCCAGGACGGGCCGCTGGCCGCCCGCGCCGGGCACGACATCAACTACATCTCGCTGACCGGCGTGCTGCACGCCATCGGGCGGGCCGGGGAGCGCCCGGTGCCGCCGCTCAACCTCGTCGGCGACTACGGCGGCGGTTCGATGCTGCTGGTCGTCGGGGTGCTGGCCGCGCTGTGGGAGGCGCAACGCTCCGGCCGTGGCCAGGTCGTGGACGCGGCCATGGTCGACGGCGCGAGCCTGCTGGCCCAGCTGGTGTGGGGGCTGCGCACCCAGGGCACGTGGAGCGACCAGCGCGGCGCCAACCTGCTCGACGGGCACGCCCCGTTCTACGACACCTACACCTGCGCCGACGGCCGATACGTGGCGGTCGGCGCGCTGGAGCCGCAGTTCTACGCGGCGCTGCTGCGCGGCCTGCGGCTCGATCCGGCGGAGCTGCCGGAGCAGTACGACCAGGCCGGCTGGCCGGCGTTGCGGGCCCGGTTCACCGCCGCCTTCATCGCCCGGACCCGCGACGAGTGGGCCGCCGAGTTCGCCGGCACCGACGCCTGCGTCACCCCGGTCCTCGCGTTCGGCGAGGTGGCTGCGCACCCGCAGCTGGCCGCCCGCGGCACGGTCGTCGCTGCGGGCGGGGTCCTCCAGGCCGCGCCGGCTCCACGGTTCTCCCGCTCGGCCGCGGGCGTCCCGGATGCAGTGTCGGACCCGGAGCCTGCGCAGCAGGTTCTCGACGACTGGGCGGCCGCGGACCGCTGAGTCGACCACGTGCCGGCGCGCGGTCCCGACCACCACGACGCAGCACCGGCGCTGCGCCCTCCCCGGAGGGAGGGTCGGCAGCGCCGGTGCGGGTCGGAGCGGGGGTTCAGGAGCCGCTGGAGTCGTCGACCAGCAGGTTGCGGGTGCGGTTCGGGTCGACCGGGATGCCCGGACCCGTCGTGGTGGTGACGGTGATCTTCTTGATGTAGCGGCCCTTCGCGGCCGACGGCTTGGCCCGCAGGATCTCGTCCAGCGCGGCACCGTAGTTCTCCACCAGCTTCTCGGTGTCGAACGAGGCCTTGCCGATCACCAGGTGCAGGTTGGCCTGCTTGTCCACCCGGAAGTTGATCTTTCCGCCCTTGATCTCCGTGATCGCCTTGGCCACGTCCGGCGTGACCGTGCCGGTCTTCGGGTTCGGCATCAGGCCACGCGGACCCAGGATGCGGGCGATCCGGCCGACCTTGGCCATCTGGTCCGGGGTGGCGATGGCGGCGTCGAAGTCCAGCCAGCCGTCCTTGATGCGCTCGATGAGGTCCTCGGCGCCCACCACGTCGGCGCCGGCGGCCTCGGCCTCGGCGGCCCGGTCACCGGTGGCGAAGACGATCACGCGAGCCGTCTTGCCGGTGCCGTGCGGCAGGTTGACGGTGCCGCGCACCATCTGGTCGGCCTTGCGCGGGTCGACGCCCAGCCGCATGGCCACCTCGACGGTGGCGTCCATCTTCTTGCTGGAGGTCTCCTTGGCCAACCCGGCCGCCTCGAGCGGGCTGTAGAGCCGGGTGGCGTCGATCCGTTCTGCGGCCTCGCGGTAGGCCTTGCTGCGCTGTGCCATGCTGTCTCCCCTGTTCAGGATCGAGGGTCGTGGTCCGAGCCTGGCCGGCTCTCCCACACTTCCGTCGAGTGGAACCGTCAGCCCTTGACGGTGATTCCCATCGACCGCGCCGTGCCGGCGATGATCTTCGCGGCCTGGTCGAGGTCGTTCGCGTTGAGGTCGTCCATCTTCGCCTGGGCGATCTGGCGCACCTGGTCCATGGTCACCGTGGCGACCTTCTTCACGTGCGGCTCGCCGCTGCCCTTGTCGACCCCGGCCGCCTTGAGCAGCAGCCGCGCGGCCGGCGGGGTCTTGAGGACGAAGCTGAACGAGCGGTCCTCGAACACCGAGATCTCGACCGGGACGATGTCCCCGCGCTGCGACTCGGTGGCGGCGTTGTAGGCCTTGCAGAACTCCATGATGTTGACGCCGTGCTGACCGAGCGCGGGGCCGACCGGCGGCGCGGGGTTGGCCGCACCGGCCTTGATCTGGAGCTTGATGATCGCGGAGAGCTTCCGCTTCTTGGGGGGCATCGCGGCCTTCTTGTCGTGGTGTGTCGGTTGTCGCGTGGTACTGGGTCAGATCTTGGTGACCTGGCTGAACGCCAGCTCGACCGGGGTCTCCCGGCCGAAGATCGAAACCAGCACCTTCAGCTTCTGGGCGTCGATGTTGACCTCGTTGATCGTGGCCGGCAGCGTGGCGAACGGGCCGTCCATGACGGTCACCGACTCGCCGACCTCGAAGTCGACCTCGACGGTCGGGCGACCCTGGCCGGAGGCCACATCGGCCTTGCCGCCGGAGCCCGCGGCCTGCTTGGCCTCCGGCTTGGGCAGCAGGAACTTGATCACGTCGTCATGGGTGAGCGGCGACGGCTTCGACGTGGCGCCGACGAAACCGGTCACGCCCGGGGTGTTGCGCACCGCGCCCCATGACTGGTCGTTGAGATCCATCCGAACCAGGATGTAGCCGGGCAGCACCTTGCGCTGCACCTGCTTGCGCTGGCCGTTCTTGATCTCGGTGACCTCCTCGGTGGGCACCTCGACCTGGAAGATGTAGTCCTCGACGTCCAGGGTCTGGATGCGGGTCTCGAGGTTCGCCTTCACCTTGTTCTCGTAGCCGGCGTAGGAGTGCACCACGTACCACTCGCCGGGCGCCCGGCGCAGCGCGGTGCGCATCTCCTCCACCGGGTCGACCTCGGCCTCCTCCTCGTCGACCGCGTCGGGGTCGGGTGCGTCGGCCTCGGCGGAGTCCGTGGCGACACCGTCAGCGGTTGCATCGACCTCGGCGCTCCCGACCTCGGCATCGCCGGTGTCGGTCTCGGCACCCTCGGCCGCCGGCGGGGCCGGCGTGGTCTCGTCGTCCGTCGCAGCCCCGTCCGTGCCGGCCTCGGGCTCGACATCGGTCGACCGCTGGCCGCCGTCCTGGACACTCACGTGCTTCTCGCTTCCATCGTCGCCTTCATCGTCGCCCACCGCCGCCGTCCGGCTGTCTCGTCGTCACGGCTGGCCGGGCTCAGGTGCCGAACAGGTACAGCACGCCCTGCGCGAACACGTAGTCCAGGCCTGCCACCAGCGCGATCATGAAGGACACGAAGACCAGCACCACGATCGTGTAGGTGACCAGCTGCTTGCGGGTCGGCCAGATGACCTTCCGCAGCTCGGCGACCACCTCGCGCAGGAACCGGGTCAGCCTGCTCAGCAGGGAGGCCCGGGCCGGACGACTGTCGCGGACCGCGGTGGCCCTGCCCTTGCCGTCCCCCGCCGGTACCGGGGCGGAGCGCCGACCACGGCGGTCGGCGGCGGTGCTCGGGCGCTCCCGCCCGGTACCGTCCGCCTCGCGTTCCTCAGCCACGCCCGTGTCCTCCAGCTTGAACCCGAATCTTCATTCCCCCACGCTCGTCACGCAGTGGCAGGGGCGACAGGACTTGAACCTGCAACCTGCGGTTTTGGAGACCGCTGCTCTGCCAATTGAGCTACACCCCTAGACCAGCTCCGCGACCCGGGCCAGCCCGCACGCGGAGGAGTGCCCCGCACAGACGAGGCACCCAGCGATCAGAGTGTACTCCCATCCCGTCGATCGCCTGGACAACGGCCCATGACCCCAGCCCCGCGGCCCCCGCCCGGTGGGCGAGAATGGCCTCATGACGACGACCACGACGCGGCGGCGGATCTCCAACCGGATCGGCGGCATCGCCGAGTCCGCGACCCTGGCGGTCGACGCGAAGGCCAAGGCCCTCAAGGCAGCGGGGCGGCCGGTCATCGGATTCGGTGCCGGCGAGCCCGACTTCCCGACCCCGCCGGCCGTCGTGGCCGCCGCTGAGGCGGCCTGCGCGGATCCGCGCAACCACCGGTACTCCCCGGCCGCCGGCCTGCCCGAGCTGCGCGAGGCGATCGCGGCGAAGACGCTGCGCGACTCCGGCCTGGAGATCTCCGCAGGTCAGGTGCTGGTGACCAACGGCGGCAAGCAGGCCGTCTTCCAGGCCTTCGCCACCCTGATCGACCCGGGTGACGAGGTGCTGCTGCCGGCGCCCTACTGGACGACGTACCCGGAGGCCATCGCGTTGGCCGGCGGGGTGCCGGTCATCGTGCAGTGTGGCCTGGAGGCCGACTTCCTGCCGTCGGTGGAGCAACTGGAGGCGGCCCGGACCGAGCGGACGAAGGCGCTGCTGTGGTGCTCGCCGTCGAACCCGACCGGATCGGTGGCCGGCCGGGAGCTGACCGAGGCCGTCGGCCGGTGGGCCGTCGAGAACGACGTCTGGGTGATCACCGACGAGATCTACGAGCACCTGACCTACGACGGCGCCGAGGCGGTCTCGATGCCGGTGGCGGTGCCGGAGCTGGCCGATCGCTGCGTGGTGCTCAACGGGGTGGCCAAGACCTACGCCATGACCGGCTGGCGGGTCGGCTGGCTGGCCGGCCCGGCCGACGTGGTCAAGGCGGCCACCAACCTGCAGTCCCACCTGTCGTCGAACGTGTGCAACGTGGCCCAACGGGCGGCGCTGGAGGCGGTGACCGGAACCCTGGACGCGGCGGCCGAGATGCGCACCGCGTTCGACCGGCGCCGGCGGGCGATCGTGGAGCTGCTCTCCGAGATCCCGGGTGTGCAGTGCCCGACCCCGCGCGGGGCGTTCTACGCCTACCCGTCGGTGCAGGCGCTGCTGGGCAAGCAGCTGCGCGGAGCCCGACCCCAGACCTCGGTGGAGCTGGCCGCGACGGTGCTGGAGCACGCCGAGGTCGCGGTGGTGCCCGGCGAGGCGTTCGGCACGCCCGGTTTCTTCCGGCTCTCCTACGCCCTCGGGGACGACGACCTGCGCACCGGCGTGCAGCGCATGGGCGCCCTGCTGGCGGAGGCGCGCTGACGCCTGTGAGTGCGCAGCCGTGCTAGAACGCGGCTGCGCACTCACGACCGCGGCTGTGTACTCCGACCGCGGTAGCGCACTCACGACCGCGGTAGCGCGACCTCCGCGGCGGCCCGGCCGAGCACCGTCCGGCCGTCGAACTTCGCGGTGATCGCCACCCGGGCCACCCGAGCGCCGTCGGGAGCGTCGACCACGTCGGTGACCTTTCCCGAGAGCTCCACCAACGCGCCCGCGTCGTCGTCGGGCACCACGACCGGGCGGGTGAAGCGGACCCCGCAGCTGCGCACGGCGGCCGGGTCGCCGCCGGCCCAATCGGTGACCAGCCGCCCGGCCAGCGCCATGGTCAGCATGCCGTGGGCGATGACGCCGGGCAGGCCGACGCCGGTGGCCACCCGGTCGCTCCAGTGGATCGGGTTGAAGTCCCCGGAGGCACCGGCGTAACGGACCAGGTCGGCCCGGGTGAGGCGCAGTTCCAGGGTCGGCAGCTCGTCGCCGACCGCGGCTGGACCCGGCTCGGTCATGCGGCGTCGGCCTTGGTGACGAGCACGGCGCTGGTGGAGGCCACCTCGGCCCCCGCCGGGTCGGTGATCCGGCAGTTCAGGGTGAGCAGGTGGCTGCCCGCGCGGGTGGACAGGTCCGCGACGTGGATCGCCGTGACCAGCTCGTCGCCCGCGTACACCGGCCGGTGCAGCACGATCGACTGGTCCGCGTGCACCATCCGCGAGTAGTCCCAGCCGAAGGCCGGGTCCCGCAGGAACGCCTCGATCAGCGGCATCGTGAAGGTGACGGTGAAGGTCGGCGGAGCCACCACGTCCGGATGTCCGGCGGCGCGCGCCGCATCGACGTCCCGACACGCCGGTGACTGCTCACCGACGGCCCGCGCGAACTCGGCGATCTTCTCCCGGCTGACCCGGTACGGCGGCGACGGGGGCAGCGTGCGCCCGACGTAGGAGCTGTCGACCATCCCGGGCGCGGTGTGCGTCAGCGGGTCTCGCGGTGCTCGCGGTGGGTACCGCAGTTCGGGCAGAACTTCTTGATGCTGAGCCGGTCGGGGTCGTTGCGCCGGTTCTTCTTCGTGACGTAGTTGCGGTGCTTGCACTGCTCGCACGCCAGCGTGATCTTCGGCCGAATCACCGTGGCCTTGGCCATCGCGGGTGCCTCCTGCTGGGTTCTGTTCGGATCGTGCTCGTCGGATCTGGTAGCGGTGGCCGGACTTGAACCGGCGACACAGCGATTATGAGCCGCTTGCTCTACCGACTGAGCTACACCGCTTTGCGAAGCTGATCAGGCCTCGCTGGAGCCCCTTTACGGAATCGAACCGTAGACCTTCTCCTTACCATGGAGACGCTCTGCCGACTGAGCTAAAGGGGCCGGCCAGCCACACCGGGATCCGTTGATCCGGAGCGGCGTCGTCGATGCTACACAATCGCGCGGCCCCGCCCGACACGGGATGCGGGTGGGCGTGCGGGGGTAGGGCGGGGTAAGGCCGGTGGCACCCCTTACCCCGCGTCCACTGCCGGAGGCTCGGTGGACGACGTGAAAACCGGATGCCGGCGGGTGTCCCTCAGGCCGATGCTCGAACCATGTTCACCTCCGTTCCCGACCTCACGATCCTGGCGGCCGACCACCGCCGCGAGCTGCTCGACGAGGCCGCGGCCTTCCGGCTCGGTCGGGAGGCCCGGCGGGCCCGGCGGCGGAGCCGGCGTGACCGGTCCGCGACCGTGCCCGCCGCGGAGCACCGGGTGCCGCGGTCGGCCTGACGCCCCCTGCCCTCCTTCCCGGCCGGATCGGCTCGAGTTGCCGCCGGTGTCGTGACACCCGGAACTGTCGGGGGCCCGTGCCACGATGACCGGCGTGGTGAGGTTGGGCACGGACATCGAGCTGGTGGGCCGCCGCGCGGAGCTGGCGACGCTGCACAGCGCGCTCGAGCAGGCCGCCGCGGGCCGGCCGTCCGGGATCCTGCTCGCCGGCGAGGCCGGGGTGGGAAAGTCGCGGCTGATCGGCGAGCTGGCCGCGAGCGGCGCCACGGTGTTCGTCGGTCACTGCCTCGACGCCGCCGAGTCGGCGCTTCCCTACCTGCCGTTCACCGAGATCATGGCCGAGGTGGTCGGCGGCCGTCCCGATCTCGTCGACGCCCACCCGGCGCTGCAACGGCTGCTGCCCGGCCTGCATCCGCGGGCCGCACCGGCCGTCGAGGACCGCCGGCTCGGTCAGGTACAGCTCTTCGACGCCGTGCTGTCGACCCTGGAAGCCGTGTCGGCCGCCCAGCCGGCGCTCGTGGTGGTGGAGGACCTGCACTGGGCGGACCGCTCCAGCCGGGACCTGCTGGTGTTCCTGCTGTCGCGGCTGGCCGGCCAGCACCTGGTGCTGCTGGCCAGCTACCGCAGCGACGATCTGCATCGCCGGCACCCACTGCGACCGGTGCTCAGCGAGCTGGCCCGGCTGCCGGCCGTGCAGCGGCTCGAGCTCGCCGCGCTGGGTCCGGCAGACACGCTGGAGCTGGTCCGCCGGCTGGCGGGCGGGCGACTGGGCGAGGAGGCGCAGCGAGGGGCCGCCCGGCGCAGTGAGGGCAACGCGTTCTTCGCCGAGGAGCTGGTGTCGGCCGGCTCCGACGGGATGCCGGGAGCGCTCGCCGAGCTGCTGGTGGCTCGGGTCGAGGCGCTGACGCCGACCGCCCAGCGAGTACTGCGGACGGCTTCGGTGGCCGGTCGTCGGGTGCGGCACGACCAGCTGGCGGCGGTGTCCGGGCTGCCGGTCGACGAGCTCGAGCAGGCGCTGCGGGACGCCGTGTCCGAGCACCTGCTGGTCGCCGACCCCGGATCGGCGGGGGGCGAGGACGGCTACGCCTTCCGGCACGCGTTGCTGCGGGAGGCGGTGTACCAGGAGCTGCTGCCCGGCGAACGCAGCCGGATCCATGCCGCCTACGCGGCGCTGCTCGCCGAGCCCGAGCCGGCGGGCGGGCCACGGCCGGGGCGGGCGGCCCAGCTCGCGCACCACGCACTGGCCAGCCACGATCTCCCGTTGGCGCTGGGCGCCTCGGTGCGGGCCGCTGCGGAGGCCGACGAGCGCGACGCCCCGGCGGAGCTGCTGCTGCACGCCGAGCGGGCCTTGGAGCTGTGGGCCGCGGTGCCGGAGGCCGAGACGGTGGCCGGGGTCGACGAGGGCACCGTGACCCGGTGGGCGGCCCGGGGTGCCAGCGCCACCGGCGACCCGGACCGCGGCGTCGCGCTGGCCCGCCGCGCCCTGGCCCTGGCCGAGCGGCGGGGTGACGCGCCGCTGCGCTCCTCGGTGCTGCGCAGCTACGCGCGGCTGCTGCTGGATCTGGGTGGCTGGGACCGGGAGGCGCTCGTCGCGGCCGAGCAGGCGCTGACGCTGCTCGCGGACGCGCCACCGTCCAGCGACCAGGCCTGGGCATACGCCACGCTGGCCCGCGCGCTGTACCGACTGGACCGGATGGCCGACGCACGGGCGGCCGCGACCGCGGCCGAGGCGATCGCGGCCACTCAGCCGGCCACCGACCCGTCGGCGGTCGGCGCCACCGCGGACGCCCAGATCAGCCTGGCGCTCGGCGAGGAACACGACGGGCAGCCGGATCGGGCCCGCGAACGGCTCATCGGAACCGTCGAGCTGGCCCGCCGCGCGGGCCAGCTGGCCGTGGAGCTGCGCGCCCACTTCGCGATCGGGATGTCGCTGCTCGACGAGGGTCGGCTGCGGGCCGCGGGCGACCGGTTCGCCGAGGGCATCGCGCGCGCCGAGGCCACCGGCACGACCTGGAGCGGCTTCGGGCTGGACATGCGGGTGGCGCTGGTCGTCGCCCGCTTCCAGCACGGGGACTGGGACGCCGCGCAGGAGGCTGCCGAGCTGGCCGGCGAGTCGGTGTCGGCCACCGTCGCGACCCGGCTCACCGCGGCCGGGCTGCTGGTCGCCGCGGCCCGGGGCCGCTTCGAGGCGGTGCAACGGAGGCTGGGCGAGCTGCGAGATCCACCGCCGCGAGACGATCAGGTGATCATGTTCGTCGGACAGGCCGGGGCCGAGGCAGCGCTGTGGCAGGGCCACCCGGAGGAGGCCGCCCGGTGTGTGCGCAGCGCGCTGGACGGCCTGCACACCAGCGCAGCCGACGGCCTCGCCCCGCACCTCGGCGGCATCATGCTGGCCGCGCTCGGGGTGGCCGCCCAGGCCGAACTCGCCCACGCCGGACTCACGCAGGCCGAAGGGGTGCAGGCCGAACGGGTGCAGGCCGAACGGGCGCAGGCCGACCGGGCGCAGGCCGAACTCACGCAGGCCGAACGTCCACCAGCCGCACACCCGCAGGCGGATCTCGCGCGCGCCGGTCCGGGCGAGGCCGGCACCCCGGTCGGCGATCGGGCGGCCCGCGGCAGGGACCCGGTGGACGCGGTCGCCCTGGCCCGCGAGCTGGCCGCGATCGCCGAGCGAGCGGCGGCCGCGGGCCTGCCCCGGGCCGGCGCTCTGGGACCGGAGGGCCGGGCCTGGCTGCTCCGCGCCCGGGCGGAGCTGACCCGGGCCGAGGGCCGCTCCGATCCGGACGCGTGGACCGCCGTTCTCGAGGCCTTCGAGTACGAGCACGTCGAGGCGGCGGGCCGGTCGCCGACGATCGCCGGGGACACCGCACGGGCCGATGCGGTGCCGGGTGGCTATCGGCAGGCCTACGCGGGGCTGCGCCGCGTCGAGGCCCGGCTCGTCGCCGGCGACAGCTCGGCCCGTCGTGGTCGGCCGGCGGAGCCGCCGGCCGAGCGGCGGCTGATCGAGCAGGATCTGCGCCTCGCGCTGCAGATCGGGGCCGCGCTCGGCGCGGATCCGCTGGTGGCGGCCGTGCGGGCGCTGGCCGAGCGGGCCGGGGTAGCGCTCGGGGCCGGGCGACCCGAGCGTGCGGCGGCAGACCGCGGACCGACCGCGGTGCTCACCCCGCGGGAGCGCTCGGTGCTCGCCCTGGTCGCCGGCGGCCGCACCAACCGTCAGGTCGGAGCGGAGCTGTTCATCAGCGAGAAGACGGTCAGCGTGCACCTGTCGCGGGTGATGGCCAAGCTGGGCGCCGGCAGCCGCACCGAGGCGGTGAGCCGCGCCTACGCCCGCGGCATCCTTCCGCGAGGGCAACCGAACCCCGAGCACACACGATCGGAGTACATGGGCTAACGTATGACTCTCAGTGTGCGACTAGTTACATGAAGCACACAGTACGTCGGACCGCGCGCACTCCCTGCTCGACAGCGCCGCCGGCAACCGACCCTGCGAGACGAACCCGGTGGTCCACCCATGCACGCTGCCCCGCCGGCCTCCGCCGCCCCGGCTCCGACGGGTCGCGGTCGCCACCGCAAGACAAGCACGCCCACCGGCCACGCGCGGCCCCAGCAGGCGAGCCGCTCGCGCGCCGGCTCGCGTCATCACGGCCTGCGCCGCACCGGCCGCCTGATCGAGGATCTCGGCAGCGTCGTTTCGGTCTCCGCGCTGGCCCTGCTGGGCGTCGCGGCCGCAGTGGGCACCGCCGACCTGGCGCCGCTCGCCGAGGAGCCGACGTACACCGTCACGTTCAGCAATCGCTGAACGTGACGGCGCTGCACCGGCGCGACCCGGACTCCGTGGTCAAGCGGCGTCGGCCGAGGCCAGCGGCGTCTTGAGCACGTGATCGACCAGCCGCATCACCAGCTGGCCGCCACCGAGCCGGTACCCGAACTCCTCCCAGGTGAGCAGTTCCCGCGAGAGCAGCTCGCCGACCGGTCCCGGGTACAGCCGGGTCACTCGGAACGCTGCGGCCCGCAGCCGCATCTTCTCGTGATGGTCCATCGGAACGGGACTCATTCGACTCACCTCCGCGGTGCGATGCATTCGGCGCGCTCTCAGCGCTGAGTCGCCACCCGTGGTGGATCCATGGTGGCCCCTGGCATCGCTCCTTCCCGACCATTGTACTCGAAGAGTGACTGATATCTCACGCTCCGCAAGCGCTGCGTGGTCGCCCCGTAACCGACCGCAGAACTCCGGGTCGGTCGCGGCGGCGCGAGGCGCTGGCTAGCGTGAGGGTCATGGCCACTCCGACCCACACCGCCGTCCGGACCCGCGATCTGCTGTGGGCGGACATCGAGCACATCTACGCGGCCATCCTCGCCCACCCGTTCCTGTCGGGCCTGGCCGACGGCAGCCTGCCCCGCGAGTCGTTCCGGCACTTCATCGTCCAGGACGCGCACTACCTGCGCGGATACGCCCGGGCGCTGGCGCTCTGCGGGGCGAAGGCCACCGACCCGGCCGACACCGTGATGTTCGCCCAGCACGCCGCGGGCGCGGTCGCTGCCGAACAGGGGCTGCACGCCGCACTGATGGACGAGTTGGGCGGCGACGCCGAGCAGGCCGCGGCGGAGCCGGTGGCCCCGACCACACGCGCCTACGTGTCCTACCTGCTCGCCACGGCGCACGGCGGGTCCTTCACCGAAGCCGTCAGCGCGGTGCTGCCCTGCTACTGGATCTATGCCCGGGTCGGCGAGGAGCTGCTGGCCCGCAGCTCACCGGACCCGGTATACGCGCGCTGGATCGCGATGTACGGCGGCGACGAGTTCCAGAGCGTGGTCGACGCGGTGCTGGAGCTCACCGACCGGGTCGGCGCCGAGGTCGGCGAGGCGGAGCGGGTGCGCATGCGTGAGCACTTCACCACCACCTCGCGCTACGAGTGGATGTTCTGGGACGCCGGCTACCGCCGCGAGACCTGGCCGGTCTGATCCGCTAGCGGCGGTCGAGCCGGTCCGGGATGGCGATGTGCAGCACGAAACCGACCACCGCCACCACGATCGCCCCGACGAACGCCGGCCCGAAGCCGGCCACCGTGAACGGGAGGCCGAGACCGTCGGCGGTCCATCCGACCAGCAGGAAGAGCAGCGCGTTGACCACCAGCCCGAACAGGCCGAGGGTCAGCACGTAGAACGGGCAGCCGACCACCTTGACGATCGGCTTGAGCACCGAGTTGATCAAACCAAAGATCAGTGCCACCGCGACCAGGGTGCCGATCCCGGCGCCGGTGCTGCCCGCGGTCACCTCGATCCCGGGCACGAGCACGGTGGCCACCCCGAGGCTGATCGCGATGACCACGATCCGGATCAGGATGGCCATCAGTCCACCAGGGCCTGCATGATCAACGTGCGCAGCTGGCTACGGATCGGGTAGGTGCTGGACGGCACCAGCTGGGTGAAGAACGACGCGGTGATCTCCTCGAGCGGGTCGACGTAGAACGCGGTGCTGGCCAGCCCGCCCCAGGCGTACTCGCCGGCCGAGGTCAGGCCGCGTACCGCGCTCGGGTCGATGACCACCGAGACCCCCAGCCCGAACCCGACCCCGCGCACGGTGGACTCGGCGAACACCGGCCGGCCGAACATCTCCAGATCGACGTGGCCGGGCAGGTGGTTGCGGGTCATGTAGGCGATCGTGCGCGGCGACAGCAGCCGCACCCCGTCCAGCTCGCCGCCGCGCAGCAGCAGCTGGGTGAAGCGGTGGTAGTCCGCCGCGGTGGAGACCAGGCCGCCGCCGCCGGACAGGAAGACCGCGGGCCGGGTGATCGCCTCGCCCAGCGCGGCGCTGCGCTGCAGCCCGCCCCCCGGGGTGGCCAGGTAGAGCGCCGCCAGCCGGTCCATCTCGTCCGCGGCCACCGCGAACGCGGTGTCCGTCATGCCGAGCGGGCCGAGCACGTGCTCGGCGAGGAACGCGTCCAGCGACTGGCCCGAGACGACCTCCACCACCCGGCCCAGCACGTCGGTCGAGACCCCGTAGTTCCATTCGGTGCCGGGGTGGAACAGCAGCGGCAGCCCGGCCCACGCGTCGCAGGCGGCGGCCAGGTCCATCCCGTTCGGCGCCGCGAACTCGAAGCCCTTGGACCGGTACATCTCGTCCACCGGGCTGGTGTGGTGGAACCCGTAGGTGAGCCCGGCGGTGTGGGTGAGCAGGTGCCAGATCCGCACCGGCTCGACGGCCGGCACGGTGGCCGGGGACAGCGCCGAGCCGGCCCGGTAGACCCGGACGTCGGCGAAGGCCGGGAGGTAACGGGACACCGGGTCGGTGAGCTCCATGGCCCCGCGCTCGTAGAGCATCAGCGCGGCCACCGAGGTGATCGGCTTGGTCATCGAGTAGATGCGCCAGAGCGTGTCGCCCGCGACCGCGCGCCCGGCCTCCAGGTCGGCCTGTCCGTGGTGGCTCAGGTGGGCCACCCGCCCCCGCCGGGTCACCGCGATCGTCCAGCCCGCCAGCCGGCCGTCGTCGACGTACCGGCGGAAATGCGTGTCGATGCGCGCCAGCCGGTCGGCGTCGAACCCGACCTCCTCCGGCTCGGCCTCCACCTTCAGCTGCGCCACGGCATCGACCCTACCCGGGAAGGATGCCGACCCCGCGGTCCCCGATCAGGAGCGGACGACCTCGTCGGCCGGCGACAACCCGAGCGCGAGCAGGGCCGCGGGGGTGTCCGGGTAGCGCAGCACTCGACTGATCCGGTCGTCGACCAGCCCGAACGCGGTGGCCAACCGGACCGGTTCACCGGGCTCCCCGCTGGCCGGGTCGAGCCAGCGCGCGTCCTGCTCGACCACGGCACCTGCCGCGCCGCAGAACCAGCGCAGCGGCTCCATCCGGATGCCGGCCCGGGAGACCCAGTCGACCAGCACGTCCCGCCCGTGCGCGGCCCCGCGCGGTCCGCCGATCTCGACCTCGTCGATGCACAGCGCGCCGGCCTGCTCGGCGGCGCCGGCGTTGACCGCCCGGTGCCAGGCCGCGACGGTGGCCAGCTGCCCCGTGGAGCGCCCGTGATCGCGGTACACGGTGCACGACCGTACCCGGGTCAGCCCAGCACGGCCCGGCCCAGCCAGCGGCACGCCCGCAGCGCCAGCTCGACGTCGAACCGGTCGTCCCGGATCGGGCGCCCGCGCAGCTGCTCGGCCCGGGCCACCCGGTAGCGCACCGAGTTCTTGTGCAGCAGCAGCTGCTCGGCGGCCGCGGTGTAGCTGCTGCCCGCGGTCAGGAACACGAGCAGCGTCTCGCGCAGCCGGGCGACCTGCTCGTCGTCGGCGGCCAGTGGCCCGAGCACGCCGCCGACCCAGGCCCGGGTCGCCTCCAGGTCGGCGCACAGCAGCGCGACCGAGCCGACGTCGGCGTGGGTGGTGAGCGGGTCCCCCTGCGCCCCCGCGACCAGCGCGACCGCCTGCGCGGCCAGCGCCTGCCGGTGCGTGGCGCGGAACCCGGCCACCCCACCGCCGACCTGACCGCAGGCCACCCGGACCGGGTGCGACCCCGCGGCGAGCACGTCCCGCACCGCACCCACCGCCGCTGCCGGCTCGGCCTGAGCGCGCACCGGAAGCCACGCCCATGCGGTCGACCGGTCCGACGAGCTGACCAGCGGGCGGGCCCGGAAGCCGGGCCGCTCGGCCACGGCCAGCACGAAGCGCTCGATCTCCGACAGCTGGTGATCGTCGGTCCAGACGACGAGCCCGAGGTGTCGCCCCCGCAGCGGGTAGCCCAGCGCGGTCTCCGCCGCGTCGACGTCGCCGTGCCGGCCCTCGACCAGCTCCTGGATGCGCACCGCGCGGACCGTGCTGCGCATGGTCAGCCAGCGCTCGCGCTCCTGCTCGTACGCCAGCACGACCTGCTCGCCGATCCGGTCCACGTAGCCGAACGTGGCCCCGACCAGGCGCCGGGTCACCAGCACGGCCAGCTCGTGGTCGGCGGTCACGGTGCCGATCTCCTGCAGTGCCCAGGACAGCAACCGGTCGTGACCCACCCGGTAGGCCCGGGCCAGCGCGTTCACCGACACCCCGCGCTCGGCCAGCCGGCGCGCGTACTCCATCGCCGCGGCGGGCACCACCAACCGCTGCACCGGGATGTCGCTCGTCAGCATCTGCGCGATGGCCGCCACGTTGCCCTCGATGCTGGCCCCGAGCAGTTCCACGGTGCCGGTGTCGCCGTCGAGCTCGGGGATGCTGCTGGCCAGCAGCTCCCGCAGGTCGAGGGTGACCTCGGCCAGCCGGGCGTCGAGCCGGGCGGCGATCACCGCGACGCTGCGCCGGACCTCCTCGTCCCGGTCGCGCGCGGCCACCCCCGCACCCTAGTGCGACGCCAGCCCCGGCTCCCGATCTTCGGCCGGTCCGCCCTAGGCGCCGGCGACGTCGTAGGCCTCGGGATCGAGCCGCGCGGTGGCGGCCCGGTAGTCCTCCACGCTGCCCGACCAGTTGTTGGTGATCTTCCCGTCGGCGGTCTTGTACCAGCTGTTGCAGCTGCCGGCGAACGACGAGTCGGCCAGTTCCGCCTGCAGCTCGTCGTTGAACCGCCGCTGGACCTCGGGCCGGACGTCGATCGCCGCCTGCTTCTCCTCGATGAGGGCCAGCCCCTGCAGGACGTAGCCGAACTGGCACTCCAGCATGGCGATGATCGAGTTGTGGCCGAGGTTGGTGTTCGGGCCGTAGAGCATGAAGAAGTTGGGGAAGCCGGCCACGGTCATGCCCAGGTAGGCCTCCGGACCGTGCCGCCACGCCTCGGCCAGCGCGGTGCCGTTGCGGCCGATGATCGGCATCGCCGCGTTGAAGGAGAGCGTCTCGAACCCGGTGGCGTAGATGATGACGTCCACTTCGTGCAGCACGCCGTCGGAGGTGCGCACCCCGCCCGGCTCCACGCCCTCGATCTTCTCGGTCACCAGCTCCACGTTGTCCCGGGCCATCGCCGGGTAGAACGTGTCGGCGATGATGATCCGCTTGCAGCCGATGGGGTAGTCCGGCCAGAGCCGTTCCCGCAGCTCCGGGTCGGGGATGCCCGCCTCCAGGTGCGCCCGGGCGGCGGCGGTGAACTCCGCGGCCACCGGGGTGCCCTGCTTCATCGCCCCCATCCAGCCCTCGTGCTCCCAGTAGATGGCATCCCGGCTGGCCTGCAGCTTGTCCGGCTGCTCCAGGAACTCGCTGCGCTCCTCCGGCTCGTAGGGCCGGTCCAGCCGGGGCACCACGTAGTTGGCGTGCCGCTGGAACACGGTCAGCTTCTCGACGACGGGCGCGATCTCCGGGATGAACTGCACGGCGCTCGCCCCGTTGCCGATGCAGGCCACCCGCCTACCGGCGAGGGCGACGTCGTGCCGCCACCGCGCGGAGTGCCAGGACTCGCCGCGGAACTCCTCGCGGCCCGGGATGTCGCGGAACGTGGGCCGGTTCAGCTGCCCCCACGCGGTGATCAGGGCGCGGGCCCGGATCGGCTCGCCGCCCTCGATCTCGACCACCCAGCCGGATCCGTCCCAGTGCGCGCCGGTGACCGTGGTGCCGGCGCGGATGTGCCGGCGCAGCCCGAGCCGGTCGACCAGCCGCTCGATGTTGGCCTGGATCTCCGGCTGGAACGCGTAGACCCGGCTCCAGTCCGGCTGCGCGTCGAAGGAGAACCAGTACAGGTGCGAGCGGACGTCGCAGCTGGCTCCCGGGTAGGTGTTGTCCCGCCAGGTGCCGCCGACCTCGTCGGACTTCTCCAGGATCACGAAGGAGTGCTGACCGGACTGGGTCAGCCGCATTCCCATGCCGAGCCCGCCGAGCCCGGCCCCGATGATCGCGACCTGGTACTCCTGCTGGGCCGTCATTCCCGGCGCCCGGTCATCGCCCGCAGCGCGGCACTCAGGTCGTCGAAGGCGACGGCGCCGCTGGGGGTGGCCCCGAGGGTCCACAGGAATCCGTGCAGCATGCCGTCGTAGCGGCGCGCGCTGACCGCGACCCCGGCGTCCCGCAGCCGGGCCGCGTACGCCTCGCCCTCGTCGCGCAGCGGGTCGAACTCGCAGGTCATGACGAACGCGGGGGGCAGCCCGACCAGGTTGTCGGCGCGCAGCGGCGCGGCGTAGGGATCCTTGCCGAGGTCAGCAGCGCCGAGGTAGTGCGCCCAGAACCACTGCATCGTGGCCCGCTGCAGCAGGTAGCCCTCGCCGTTGTCCACGTACGACCGGGTCGTGAAGTCGAAGTCGGTGACCGGGTAGATCAGCAGCTGGCCGGCGAGCTGCGGGCCGCCCCGGTCGCGGGCGGCGAGCGCAACGGCCGCGGCCAGGTTGCCGCCGGCGCTGTCGCCGCCCACCACCACCTGCGCGGGGTCGGCGCCCAGCTCGGCGGCGTGCTCGGCCGCCCACACGGTGGCGGCGTAGGCGTCGTCGAAGGCCGCCGGGTAGACGTGCTCTGGGGCCAGCCGGTAGTCCACCGACAGCACGACCGCGCCGCTGCGCAGGGCCAGCGAGCGCAGCGGCTTGTCGACCGTCTCCAGATCCCCGATCACCCAGCCGCCGCCGTGGAAGTAGACGAGCAGCGGGCGTCCGGCCGAGCCGTCGGGCGTGTAGATCCGGACCGGGAGGTCGCCGGCCGGGCCGGGGATCGTGCGGTTGTCCACGGCGATGGTCTCCGGCTCGCCCTGCAGGTCGAGGAAGCCCTTGGTCGCCTCTCTGGCCTGGGGCACCGTCATCGCCTCGAACGGCGGCATTCCGGCGGCCCGCAGCGCGTCGAGCAGCTGCTGGGCTTCGGGGTGGACGGGCATCGTTGCCTCCAGCGCATCCGGGTCGGTACCGCCACCGTGACACCCATCACCACCGGGTCCGACGTACCGCCGGAACGAACTCACGGCGGCTCTTGGTATCGCCGATCCGTTGCGCCGGCGCAGCGGCCCGGTCCCGCCTCACCGCGGCTGTTCGCGCAGCCCGCAGCCGATGTCGTGGGCGTGGTGGGCCAGGTCGTGGGCCAGGTACTGGACCAGCGTGACGACCGTGAACATCGAGCCGTTCGAGCGGCGTCCCGGCCGCATCCACTGCTCGTCGACCACTCCGCGGATGGTGGCGATGATCTCAGCACCGGCTGCGGCCATCTCGGTGGCGACGGCAGCCGGCTGCTGGCGCCAGTACTGCTTCTCCAGCGCCGTCGCGTCCTGGTCCCAGTTCTCGAACAGCGGGTCGTGCTCGGCGAGCATGGCGTGCAACCGCTGGTCGAAAACGGTGCACACGTCGCGGATGTGGCAGGCGTACTCGGCCGGGGACCAGACCTGCGGCTGCGGCCGGGTCGCCGCGTCGGGATCGGCCAACCGACGCCCGAAACGGGCGATCACCTCCTGCACGATCCCGGGCACGTCCTGCCCGCGGACGGCGCCCGCGTCGAAGCCGCACTCCGGGCACGCCCGGAGCAATGTCCACGTCCAGTCCTTGTCGTCCGGTTCCGGAGCGGCGGGTTGCGTCACCGCCCCAGTATCCCGGCGCAACCGATGCGTGAGCACCGCGCGGGGGCGATGCTTCGCCCAGGATCGACGGAAGGACGGTACCGATGACCAGCGCCCGCGAGCGCCGAAGTGTTCCTGGCCGGGTTCAGCGAGGCGGTCGGGGTCGCGGTGCTGGTGGTGGTGTTCCTGCTGCTCAACGCCGTCGTCGTGGTGGCCGGGCTGGTGCACGGCATCGGCGAGTCGGTGGTCCTGCAGAACTGGGTGGACGCCGTGCTCGGCTCGGGCGGCCTCGGCCGCGCGCTGGGCACCGCGTTCCTGGCCTTCCCGCTGCTGGTGCTCGGGCTGTCCGGGTTCGAGACCGGGGTGAGTCGGCCCGCGGGCGGTGCCCGGCACGGCTCGTCGACGACCGGCCCGGGTGGGCATCGGTCGCGGGGGCCGCGACAATGCGCAGGGTGCAGGACGAACTGGCCGGCTCGATCGCGTTGCCCGACGGGACCTCGCTGCGCGGGCGGGGCCGCCGCGAACCGCTGCCGGCCGGACCGCTGCCGCAGTTCGGCCTCTACCTCGGACGACCACCCGATCGACCGCGCCGGTTGCCCGCACTCGGCCGGGGCGCACCCTGGTCCCCCGACTGGCCGTCGGCGTGGATCGACTGGCCGGACTTCGGCACCCCGCGCGACGGCGGGCACGCGGCGGCGCTCATCGTGCAGGCCTACCGGCGGGCCCGGGCCGGCGAGCGGGTGGAGGTCGGCTGCGGCGGTGGGATCGGTCGCACCGGAACCGTGATCGCCTGCATGGCCGTGCTCGCCGGGCATCCCGCCGCCGACGCCGTCGGCTGGACCCGCCGCAACTACCGGCCCCGGGCCGTCGAGACCGGCGGACAGCGGCGTTGGGTGGAGTGGTTCGCCACGCACCACCCACAGATCGAGGGCTGACCAGCAGTGCCCGACGCGGAGAAGACGGTGTCCCCCGCAGCCACCGACGACCGTGAGGTGTCGTCGACCGATCCCCCGGCACCGGCCGGCGACCCGGTCGTCGCCCGGCTCCGCGCCGCCGGCTGCGTCTTCGCCGAGGACGAGGCCCGGTTGCTGCGCGGCGCGGCCCGCACCTCGGACGAGCTGACCGACATGGTCGAGCGGCGGGCGGCCGGGCTGCCGCTCGAGCACATCGTCGGCTGGGCCGAGTTCCACGGCCTGCGGATCGCCGTCGAGCCCGGGGTGTTCGTGCCCCGGCGGCGCACCGAGTTCCTGGTCGACCGGGCCATCGCGCTGGCCCGGCCCGGCGCGGTGGTGCTCGACCTGTGTTGCGGATCCGGGGCGGTCGGCGCGGCGGTCGCCGCGGCCGTGCCCGGCGTCGAGCTGCACGCCGTCGACATCGACGCGGCCGCGGTGCGCTGTGCCCGGCGCAACCTGCCCGCCGGCCACGTCCACCGGGGTGATCTGTACCGGCCGTTGCCCGCGGCGCTGCGCGGCCGGGTCGACGTGCTGGTGGTGATCGCGCCCTACGTGCCCACGTCGTCGATCCGGCTGATGCCGCCCGAGGCCCGCGAGCACGAGCCGCGCTCGGCCCTGGACGGCGGCGCGGACGGGCTCGATGTGCTGCGCCGCGTCCTCGCCGAGGCCGCGACGTGGCTGCGTCCGGGCGGCCACCTGCTGACCGAGACCGGTGCGGACCAGGCGCCCGCGGCGCTGTCCGAGTTCGCCCGGCACGGACTCGCCGCCCGCCCGGCCACGGCAGCCGACGGCAGCGCCACCATCCTGATCGGCCGACCACTACCGTCACCGGATGCTGCGAGCACAGGTGCTGCTGGACGGCCTCGGGATCGGTGAGTGCCCGCGCTGGCACGACGGCCGGCTCTGGTTCTGCAACTGGGGCACCAACCAGATCGTCGCCGTGGACGTCGCGGGCCGCGCCGAGGTCGTGCTGGAGGATCCCGCCGTCGCGCCGCACTCCATCGACTGGTTGCCGGACGGCCGGCTGCTGATCGTGCCGGGTTCCGCGCAGTGCGGGCAGCGGTTGCTGCGCCGGGAGCCGGACGGATCGCTGGTCGGGCACGCCGATCTGAGCGGGCTGCCCAGCGGGTTCAACGAGATCACCGTCGACGGGCGGGGCAACGTCTACGTCAACGGCGCCGACTTCGACTTCCTGAGCTTCATCGACCGGGCCATGAAGGACATGGCGGCCGGCGACACCACCCCGCTGCACCACCGGTCGGACTTCGTGCCGGGCTACATCGCGCTCATCACCCCGGACGGCGTCGCCCGCGAGGTCGCCGGCGACATCGCGTTCCCGAACGGCATGGTCGTCGGTCCGGACAACCGAACGTTGATCATCTCCGAGTCGTTCACCGGAACGCTCACCGCGTTCGACATCGGTGACGACGGCGGACTCGGCAACCGGCGGGTGTGGGCGGACGGGCTCGGCCCGGACGGGATCTGCATGGACACCGACGGCGCGGTGTGGACGTCACAGGGTGAGCGGGACTGCGTCCGGGTGGCCGAGGGTGGTGCGATCCTCGACCGGGTCGAGCTGGACCGGGGATCGTTCGCGTGCATGCTCGGCGGGCCCGACGGACGGACGCTGTTCGTGATGGCCGCCGAGTGGAACCCGGCCGATCCCTTCGGTGGCCGCACCGGGCAGGTGCTGACCGTCGAGGCCCCGGCCCCGCACACCGGCTGGCCGTGACTCGCAGGGCGGGCGGCCGGCCCGGCGGGGTCAGGCGTCGAAGTCGACGGTGACCGCGTCCGACACCGGCAGGGTCTGGCAGGTGAGCACGAAGCCGGCCTCGACCTCGTCGTCCTCCAGGGCGAAGTTGCGACGCATGGTCACGTCCCCGTCGGTGACCTTGGCCCGGCACGTGCCGCTCACCCCGCCCTTGCAGGCGAACGGCAGGTCCCCGCGGACGTGCTGGGCCGAGTCGAGCAGGGTCTCCGCCCGGGGCAGCGCGAGCGTGGTGGCGCGGCCGTTGAGCACCACGGTGACCTCGCTGGTCTCGCCCTCGACCGCGGCGTCCGGGCGGTGCAGCTCGGGCGGCGGCTCGTCGACGTAGAACAGCTCGCGGTGCACCCGCTTGCGGTCCACCCCGAAGCCGGTGAGCACCTCGACCGCGGCCTCGGTCATGCCGAGCGGGCCGCACAGCCACCAGTGGTCCACACCGGAGGTGTCGACCACGGCCCCGAGCAGGGTGCGCAGCTTGTCCGCGTCGAGCCGGCCGGAGAAGATCTCGGCCTCCATGGGCTCGCGGGAGAGCACGTGCAGCAGGTGAAACCGCGGACCGTAGGCGTTCTTCAGATCGGCGATCTCCTCGGTGAACATCACCGTGTCGGTGCGCCGGTTGCCGTAGAGCAGGGTGACCCGGGTGTCCGGGTGCGCGGCGAGCACGCTGGCCGCGATGGACAGCACCGGGGTGATCCCGGACCCGGCGGCGATCAATCCGTGGTGCGTGCCCGCGGCCAGCTCCGGGGTGAACGACCCGGACGGCGGGGCCACCTCGATCTCGTCGCCGGGCCGCAGCTCGTTGACCAGCCACTCGGAGAACATCCCGGTGTCCACCCGGCGCACCCCGATCCTGGGCAGCGCGCCGGCCGGGGCGCAGATCGAGTAGGAGCGGCGCTCCTCCTGCCCGTCGCGCCGCAGCCGCAGCGTGAGGTACTGCCCGGGGCGGTAGCGGAACGTCTCGGCCTGTTCGGGCGGCACGTCGAAGGTGACGGCCACGGCGTCGTCGCAGAGCCGCTCGACATCGGCCACCCGCAGGGTGTGGAAGCCGCCG
Source organism: Pseudonocardia sp. (assembly GCA_035557575.1). Classification (GTDB taxonomy): domain Bacteria; phylum Actinomycetota; class Actinomycetes; order Mycobacteriales; family Pseudonocardiaceae; genus Pseudonocardia. The sequence goes on from DATMDS010000127.1 coordinate 34,122, forward strand.
CGGGCGTCCGGCGTCCGCACCTCGGTCGCCACCCCGCCGGTCATGTCAGATCTCCTTCATGTGCTCGAACGGCTCCCGGCAGGCCGTGCACCGGCGCAACGCGGTGCAGGCCGTGGGCCCGAAGCGGGAGAGCTCGTCGGTGGCCGGCGAGCCGCAGCGCGGGCAGCGCACCACGGCGCTCGGCGCGCTCAGCGTGAGCGGGATCGGGCCGCCGGCCCGCGGGCCCATCCGGTCCGGTGGGGCGATGCCGTGCTCGGCCAGCGCGCGCCGGCCGGCCGCGGAGATCCAGTCGGTGCTCCACGCCGGGGAGAGCACGGTGCGCACCTCGACCTCGCGGTAGCCGGCGGCCCTCAGCCGCGCGTGCAGGTCGTCGCGCATCACCTCGATCGCCGGGCAGCCGGAGTAGGTGGGGGTGATGGTCACGGTGACCGCGTCCCCGTCGACCTCGACGCCCCGGATCACGCCGAGATCGTCCAGCGTGAGCATCGGCAGCTCCGGGTCGACGACCTCAGCGACGGCGCTCCGCGCTCGTGAGTGCTGCGCCGTGCTAGAGCACGGCGCAGCACTCACGGCCGAGTGGTTCACCATGTCGCTCCCGGGTGCTGGCGGGCCAGGCTCTGCATCTCCGCGAGCACGTGCCCGAGGTACTCGGTGTGCAGGCCGTGACGGCCGCCGCGGCCGCCGATGGTGCCGACCGCGGGGATCGTCGGGCGGGTCAGGGTGGCGCGCCCGAGCACCTCGTCGAGCACCGCGTCGACCTCGTCGCGGGTGCTGCCCGGATCCACCGCCACCCCCGCTGCGGCCAGCCGGCGCTCCACCTCCGAGGTCCGGAACAGCTCCTCCCGGTACGGCCACACCGCAGTCAGCGCCGCCTGCATGCGGGTGCGGGAATCGTCGGTGCCGTCGCCGAGCCGCAGCGTCCAGCGGGCGGCGTAGTCCCGGTGGTAGGCCAGCTCCTTGACGCCCTTGCCGGCCACCGCGGCCAGCACCGGGTCGCGGGAGTCGAGCAGCCGCTGCAGCAGCGCCAGCCGCCAGGTCGAGAACAGCAGCAGCCGGGCGATCGCCCGGGCGAAGTCCAGGTTGTCCGGCAGCTCGGCCAGCGCGACGTTGCGGAACTCGGACTCGGGGCGCAGATAGGCCAGCGCGTCCTCGTCCCGCTCGGCGGAGCCGGCCGTCGCCGTCGCCTCGACGTGCCCGGCCCGGGCGAGCAGGATCCGGGCCTGGCCGAGCAGGTCCAGCGCGGTGTTGGCCAGCGCCACGTCCTCCTCCAGCTCCGGGGCGTTGCTCACCCACTCCGAGAGCCGCTGGCTGCAGATCAGCGCGTCGTCCCCGAGCATCAGGCAGTAGGCGGCCAGGTCCGCCGGGTCGACGCCGTCGGGCACCGGAGAGGTGATCTCCGCCTGGACGTCCTCGACGCCGGTGCCGAAGGCCCAACGCGGGTCGTCGTGCCCCACCGTGTCGGCCAGCGACTGGTAGGCGTTGCCCGGATCGTGCTCGCCGATCTCGGTGTGCCCAGAATGTGCCGAGCTCACAGGTGCGGCACCTCCTCCGGGATCGCGTAGAACGTCGGGTGCCGGTAGACCTTGTCGCCGGCCGGGGCGAAGAACGGGTCCTTCTCCGCCGGGCTGGACGCGGTGATGTCGTCGGCGCGCACCACCCAGATCGACACGCCCTCGTTGCGGCGGGTGTAGAGGTCGCGCGCGTTGTGCAGGGCCATCTCGGCGTCGGCGGCGTGCAGCGAGCCCACGTGCACGTGGTTCAGCCCGCGCTTGCCGCGCACGAACACCTCGAACAGCGGCCAGCTGCCGCGCTGGGGCTCGCCGGTGCCGGTCTCGACGCCCTGGGTCGGCACCGCACCGTGACCGCCCTCCGCGGTGAACTCGCCGTCGCTCGGGATCATCGGGCCACGCTGCCGGTCCGCGGGGCGTCGTTGCGGGGCGCGTGCTTGGCCGCGTAGGCCTGGGCCGCCGCGCGCACCCAGGCGCCGTCCTCGTGGGCCCGGCGCCGGTGGGCCAGCCGCTGCGCGTTGCACGGGCCGGAGCCGGCGATCACGGCCTTGAACTCGGTCCAGTCCGGCTCCGAGAAGTCGTGGTGCCCGCGCGCGGAGTTCCACACCAGGCCCTGGTCGGGCAGGGTCACGCCGAGCGCCGCCGCCTGCGGCACCGTCATGTCCACGAAGCGCTGGCGCAGCTCGTCGTTGGTGTGCCGCTTGATCCCCCAGTCCATCGACTGCTGGCTGTTCGGGGAGTCGCCGTCCGGCGGTCCGAACATCATCAGCGACGGCCACCAGAACCGGTTGGTCGACTCCTGCACCATCTCGCGCTGCGCGTCGGTGCCGTTGACCATGGCCAGCAGCAGCTCGTAGCCCTGCCGCTGGTGGAACGACTCCTCCTTGCAGATCCGGATCATCGCGCGGGCGTAGGGCCCGTAGGAGCAGCGGCACAGCGGCACCTGGTTGCAGATCGCCGCGCCGTCGACCAGCCACCCGATCACGCCGACGTCGGCGTAGGACAGCGTCGGGTAGTTGAAGATCGAGGAGTACTTCTGCTTGTTCTCGATGAGCTTCTCGGTGAGCTCCTCGCGGTCCACCCCGAGGGTCTCCGCGGCGGCGTAGAGATACAGGCCGTGGCCGGCCTCGTCCTGCACCTTGGCCAGCAGGATCGCCTTGCGGCGCAGGCTCGGCGCGCGCAGGATCCAGTTGCCCTCCGGCTGCATGCCGATGATCTCGGAGTGCGCGTGCTGGGCGATCTGCCGGATCAGCGTCCTGCGGTAGGCGTCGGGCATCCAGTCCCGCGGCTCGATCCGCTGGTCCGCAGCGATGGTCTCCTCGAAGACCGCGCGAAGATCGTCCTCAGTGAGGTCGTGCTCGGCAGTGGTCACCTACGCCTCCCTCTAACCGAATGTTCGTTCGTCTGATGATGGCGCACCGGGTCCGGAGGCGCAACCCCGACCGCGCTACTCGCGGGGCAGCACGCCCTCGAAGACCGAGCGGACGACGTCCTCCGGCAGGCCGGCCGCGCCGGGCCGTCCCGGGCGGTACCACTCGACGATGGAGTTGACCGTGCCGGAGATCAGGCGCGCGGCGACCGCCGGGTCCACGTCGGCCCGCACCTGCCCGGCCACCGACGCCTCCCGGACCAGCTCGGCCACCGTGGCGTCGAAGGTCCGCCGCCGCTCCAGGGCCCAGCGCTCGGTCCCGGTGTTGCCGCGCACCCGCAGCAGCAGGGTCACGTAGGGCAGCTCGGCCTGCAGCACCTCGACCTGCCGGCGCACGATGTAGCGCAGCCGGTCCACGGTCCGCCCGGTGGTCGCGTGCCGCTCGGCCAGGATGGCGAACAGCCCGTCCAGCGCGCGCTCCAGCGCGGCCCGCAGCAGCTCCTCCTTCCCGCTCACGTGGTGGTAGAAGGACGACTTGGTGATCCCGGCCGCCTGCGACAGGTGCTCCATCGAGGTGGCGTCGTAGCCGCGGGTGTTGAACTCGGCCACGGCCACCGCGAGCAGCGACGCCGCGTCGTACACCGGGCGCCGCGCACCGGCCTCCCCGCGCGCCCGCCGGGTCCGGTTCCGGATGCCGGCCAGCTCCGGACCGGGCGCGGGGTCGGCGCTCACGCCGCCCCCTCCGGGGCGTGACCGGAGCCGCGCGGCGAGCGCGACACCACGGTCGTCCGGACATGATCGAACAACCATGGCGTCGCACTCGTCGGATGCGTCCCGTCGCCCGCCATCAGGCGCCCTCGAACGTGGGCTTCTGCTTGGCCAGGAACGCCTCGACCGCGCCGGCGTGATCCCGGGTGCGGCCGAGCCGACCCTGGGCGGCGCCTTCCGCCGCCAGCACCTCGGCCAGCGGGGCCACCGCACCCAGCGCCAGCGCCTTCTTGATCTCGGCGTAGGCCAACGTCGGCCCGGCGGCCAGCGTGCGGGCCAGCTCGAGCGCCGTGTCCAGCACCTGCTCGGCCGGCACGACCGAACGCACCAACCCCCACGAGGCGGCCTGCTCGGCGGTGAACGACTCGCCCAGCAGCAGCAGCTCGGCGGCGCGGGCCGCACCCAGCGCGTGCGCGAGCGTCGCCGACAGCCCGGAGTCGGCGGTCAGCCCGATCGCCGCGAACGCGGTCGCGAAGCTCGCCCCGGCCGCGGCCACCCGCAGGTCGCAGGCCAGCGCGAAGCCGAGGCCTGCCCCCACGCACGCGCCGTTGATCGCCGCGACGACCGGCTTGGGCATCGTGGCCAGCCCCTGGATCACCGGGTTGTAGTGCCGCTGCACGGTGTCGAACACCGCGCCGCCGGGCGCCCGCAGCGCCTGCGCGTGTTCCTTCAGGTCCTGCCCCACACAGAACGCCCTACCGGAGCCGGCCAGCACCACGGCACGGACACCCGCGTCCTGCCCCACCTCGGCGACCGCCGCGACCAACGCCTCCTTCAGCTCGACGGTCAGCGCGTTGCGCCGCTCGGGCCGGTTCAGCGTGATCACCGCAACCGCCGGGTCCGCCGCGTCGCGGTCCACCCGGACCGCGGGCCCGGTCACGATTTCGGCTCTGTCGTCGCTCACCGGGTCATGCTAACGTGCCAGACAACCGAACGATCGTTCGTCACCAACGTGGGTCGAGGAGCAGCATGGGCGAGGTCTTCCTGCTGGGCGGGGTGCGCACACCGCAGGGTCGCTACGGCGGAGCGCTGGCCACCGTGCGGCCCGACGACCTCGCCGCGCTGGTCGTGGCGGAGGCGGTGGCCCGGGCCGGCGTGCCCGCCGACGCGGTCGACGAGGTGGTGCTCGGCGCGGCCAACCAGTCCGGTGAGGACAACCGCGACGTGGCCCGGATGGCCGTCTTGCTGGCCGGGCTGCCGCACAGCGTGCCCGGCTACACCGTCAACCGGCTGTGCGCCAGCGGCCTGACCGCGATCGCGGGCGCCGCCCAGGCCGTGCGGGCCGGCGAGGCCGACGTGGTGGTGGCCGGCGGCGTCGAGTCGATGACCCGGGCCCCGTGGGTGATGGCCAAGCCGGGCGCGCCGTGGGCCAAGCCGGGTGAGGTGGTCGACACCTCGCTGGGCTGGCGGTTCACCAACCCGCGGTTCGTCGAGCACGACCGGGCGGTGCCCGCGGAGCACACCGAGACCGTCGGGCCGGTCACGCTGTCCATGGGCGAGACCGCCGAGGAGGTCGCCGCCCTGGACGGCATCACCCGCGACGACGCCGACGCGTTCGCCCTGCGCAGCCACGCCCGGGCGGTGGCCGCGGCCAAGGACGGCCGGTTCGACGACGAGCTGCTGGCGGTCCCCGTGCCGCAACGGAAGGGCGACCCGGTGCTGGTCACCGCGGACGAGGGACCCCGGGCCGACGCCTCGTCGGAGCGGCTGGCCGGGCTGCGCCCGGTGTTCCGGACCGACGGCATCGTCACCGCCGGGAACTCCTCGCCGCTGTCCGACGGCGCCGCGGCCATCGTGGTCGCCTCGGAGCGCGCGGTGCGCGAGCACGACCTGCAGCCGGTGGCCCGGGTCGTGACCAGCGCCAGCGCCGGCGTGGCGCCGCACGTGATGGGGCTGGGCCCGGTGCCGGCCACCGGCAAGGCGCTGGACCGGGCCGGCTGGTCGGTCGGTGAGCTGGACGCGGTGGAGCTGAACGAGGCGTTCGCGACGCAGAGCCTGGCCTGCGTGCGCCGGCTCGGCCTGGATCCCGAGATCGTCAACGCGGACGGCGGCGCGATCGCGCTGGGCCATCCGCTGGGCTGCTCGGGAGCCCGGATCACCGTCACGCTGCTGAACCGGCTGGGCCGCGAGGGCGGCCGGCGCGGGCTGGCCACGCTGTGCGTCGGGGTCGGCCAGGGTATGGCCATGCTGGTGGAACGGGTCTGAGGGGGAGCACATGAGCGAGGCGAGCGGATCATCGACGCCGATGCTGCGCAGCTACGTCGCCGGGGGCTGGCACACCGCGACCGACGAGGGTCGGCCCCTGCACGACGCGGTGACCGGGGAGGAGATCGCCCGGATCTCCTCGGCCGGCGTCGACTTCGCCGGCGCACTGGACCACGGCCGCCGGGTCGGTGGGCCGGCGCTGCGCGAGCTGACCTTCCACCAGCGGGCCGCGCTGCTCAAGGCCCTCGGGCTGCACCTGCGCGAGCACCGCGAGCAGCTGTACGCGGTGTCCGCCCGGACCGGCGCCACCCTCGGCGACTCGAAGTTCGATGTGGACGGCGGCTTCGGGGTGTTGCTGGCCTACGCCTCGAAAGGCCGCCGTGAGCTGCCCAACGACACGGTCTACGTGGACGGCGCCCTGGAGCCGCTGGGTCGCGGCGGAACCTTCGTCGGCCAGCACATCTGCACCCCGCTGCGCGGGGTCGCGGTGCAGATCAACGCGTTCAACTTCCCGGTATGGGGGCCGCTGGAGAAGCTGGCGACGGCATTCCTGGCCGGCGTCCCGTCGCTGATCAAGCCGGCCAGCCCGACCGCGTTCCTGACCGCGAAGCTGGTCGAGCTGATCGTCGGGTCCGGGATCCTGCCCGCGGGCTCGGTGCAGTTCGTGGCCGGCGGCATCGGGGACCTGTTCGACCACCTCACCGAGCAGGACAGCGTCGCCTTCACCGGATCGGCGTCGACCGCGGCCCGGCTGCGCACCCACCCGGTGCTGGTCGGGCGCAGCGTGCGGTTCACCGGCGAGGCCGACTCGCTGAACCTCTCGATCCTCGGCCCGGACGCGGTCCCCGGCAGCGCCGAGTTCGATCTGTACGTCAAGGGCGTGGTCGCCGAGATGACGGTCAAGGCCGGGCAGAAGTGCACCGCGATCCGCCGGGCCTTCGTGCCCGCGCAGCACCTGGACGCCGTCGCCGAGGCCGTGTCCGCCCGGCTGGCCCGGACCACGGTCGGCAACCCGGCCGCCGAGGGCGTGCGGATGGGCCCGTTGGCCAGCCTGGAGCAGCGCGAGGAGGTGCGGCGCAGCGTCAAGGCGCTGGCCGCCGCCGGCCGTATTGCCTTCGGCGACCCGGAGCAGGTCGAGGTCGTCGACGCCGACCCCGAGCGGGGCGCGTTCGTCTCCCCGATCCTGCTGGTCGCCGACCCGGAGCGCGCCGAGCCGCACGAGGTGGAGGCGTTCGGCCCGGTGTCGACGCTGATGCCCTACACCGACACCGAGCAGGTGATCGAGCTGGCCGCACGCGGCCAGGGCAGCCTGGCCGGCTCGGTCGTCACCGCCGACCCGGCATTCGCCCGCGAGGTGGTGCTCGGGGTCGCGCCGTGGCACGGCCGGCTGCTGATCCTCAACGACAAGGACGCGAAGGAGTCCACAGGGCACGGCTCGCCGCTGCCCGCGCTGGTCCACGGTGGACCTGGACGGGCCGGCGGCGGCGAGGAGATGGGCGGCATCCGCGGGGTGCTGCACCACATGCAGCGCACCGCGATCCAGGCCGACCCGGACACCCTCACGGCGATCACCGGCCGCTGGGTTCCCGGTTCGGCGCGCCGGGAGACCGACGTGCACCCGTTCCGCAAGCACCTGGAGGAGCTGCGCCCCGGCGACACCGTCGTGGCCGGGCCGCGCCGGGTGACCCAGGAGGACGTGGAGCACTTCGCCGAGTTCACCGGCGACACCTTCTACGCTCACATGGACGCCGAGGCGGCCGCGGCCAACCCGCTGTTCGGCGAGCGGGTGGCGCACGGCTACCTGATCGTCTCGCTGGCCGCCGGCCTGTTCGTCGACCCCGATCCGGGCCCGGTGCTGGCCAACTTCGGGGTGGACAACCTGCGCTTCCTGACCCCGGTGAAGTTCGGCGACGAGCTCACCGTGACGTTGACCTGCAAGCAGCTCACCCCGCGCGACACCGCCGACTACGGCGAGGTGCGCTGGGACGCCGACGTGACCCGGCAGGACGGCGAGTCGGTGGCCCGCTACGACGTGCTCACCCTGGTGGCCAAGCGGGAGGCATGATGCCCTTCACCATGGACGTGGACGGAGGACGGGCTGTGAGCACCGCGATCAACCGGAGGCTGGGCGAGGCACCACCGGCCGAGCTGCTCGACCCCGAGGAGCGGATGTCGGTCGACGAGCTGCGCGCGCTGCAGCTGCAGCGTCTGCGGTGGACACTTCGGCACGCGTACGACAACGTGCCGTTCTACCGGCGCAGCTTCGACGCGCACGGCGTGCACCCCGACGACTGCCAGGACCTGGCGGACCTGGCCAAGTTCCCCATGACCATCAAGGCCGACCTGCGCGAGAACTACCCGTTCGGCATGTTCGCGGTGCCCCAGGAGCAGGTGCGGCGCATCCACGCCTCGTCCGGCACCACCGGCCGGCCCACCGTGGTCGGCTACACCGAGCGCGACATCGAGACCTGGGCGACGGTGATGGCCCGCTCGATCCGCGCGGCGGGCGGCCGAGCGGGGCACAAGGTGCACAACGCCTACGGATACGGGCTGTTCACCGGCGGGCTCGGCGCGCACTACGGCATCGAGAAGCTGGGCGCGACCG
>DATMDS010000128.1:0-9743 GCA_035557575.1 Pseudonocardia sp.
GCCTCGGCCAGCTGTTCCAGCCCGAGCTTCCAGCCGTACCGCTCGGGCCCGACCAGCGACGCGCCGAGGGTGAGCGTGTCGTCGTGCACCGAGGACACCGCGCGGTGCCCGGTCGAGCCGACCGGTGGCAGCGCGTAGGTCTCGCTGATGGACATCGTCCCGACCACCCACAGTGGAATGACCAGGATCCCGTCCGAGAGCACGGCCGACGGCACGCCGCTGGTGTAGGCGAGGAAGCTGGTCCCGGTCATGCGATCACCTGTTCCCGCTGGTGGGCACGCCCGCGCCGGGTGCACCCACCGGCAGGTCGTTGCGCGTCACGTTCCACTGGCCGTTCGGCTTCACCACGACCTCGAACTCCAGCGGCGGTAGCGGGGCGGGCCGGTGGACCTGGTAGTGCACGGAGACCACGACGTCGACGTGGTCGAACCGGCCCCCGGTCAGCGGGATCAGCAGCCGCCGGCCCTTCGCCCGCATGGTCACCGAGGTGCTGCCGGGCTGCAGGCTCGCCGCCTTCCGCAGGAACTTCTCGATGCCGCGGTTCTGGACCGTCTGGTTCACGCCCTCCGGCGCCAGCATCACCCCGTGCACCTCCTCCGCGCCGAACCCCGGACCCACCAGGTGCGCCCGTTGGTAGCCCTCGAGATGGTTGGCCAGCACATCGGCCAGCCACGGTGGATCCGTGGGCAGGGTCCGGATCTCGTTCGCCGAGAGCAGCTTTCCCTCGGTGTGGCTGCGGCGTAGCGGCTCGCCGAGGGTGCCCTTGGCCCGCGCCTCGGTCTCGCTGAACTGCAAGGCGTCGAACAGCCGGGCGGCGCCGAGCGAGGCGGGGCGCCGGACCTCGGCGGCCAGCGCCCGGATCCGGGCCTCCGCGTCGAGCAGCCGCGCGCCGGGCGAGCCGGGCCGCGCCGGACCGACGGGCCGGCGCGAGGGTGGCAGCGGGTCGGCCGCCGGCGAGGTCTCGAAGGCGCGCACCGCACTTTCGCGCAGCACCTCGCCGCTCTCGCTGACCAGGCGCCGGAACCGTTCCAGCGCCGCCGCGGCGGCGACCGGGTCGCCGGATGCCGAGCGGTACTCGTTCCTGGCCCGCTCCAACAGCTCCATCTGCCGGGCCAGCCGCGTGTCGACGTCCCGGCCGGTGCGCACCCGGCGCGGCTGCTCGAGGTAGGGCTCGAAGGTCTCGCCGCGCCGGTAGGCGGCCAGGATCGCGTCCGCGTCGGCGAGGATCGTGTGTTCCCGGTCGAGCAGGCCGCGCAGCGTCGGTGCGGCTGGCACATGCGGGGTCGCGGGGGGTGCCGGCGGCGCGCCCGGCGCGTTCGCGGCGGCCACGCCGGCGCGCACGTCCTCGGCCAGCGAGGTGCGCAGCTCGCCCGCCTCGCCGTCGGTCATGAACTTCACCGAGTCCTCGAACGTGGCGAAGTGGTCCAGCGAGTCCGCGAGGACCTTGAGGTCCGCCGCGCGCAGCCGGGGATCGCGCCCGCGCGGTTCGCCAGCGCGCAGGGCGTCGAGGTCCTCCATCAGCCGGGCCAGCGCTTCGTCGACCTCGCGCAGCCAGCCGGCGACCCGGGCGTCGTGCCGGTTGGCGGCCGCGACGAGCACCCGGAAGGCGAGTTCCTCGGCCGTGCGCGCCCCCGGCCGGTCCTTGTAGACCAACTTCAGGGCCCGGTCCAGGGACTCCATGGTGCTGTGCTGTCGCTGCGCCCACCCGTGGAAGGTCTCCCGCAGCGCCTGCGCCGAGATCGTCATCGCTGGTCCTTCTTCAGCTCGGCGAGGATCCGGCGCACATCGTCCTGCTCCACCGGGGTGAGCGAGCCGTTGAGCCGCGCCTGCTCCTCGAGCCAGGGCACGAGCGCGGGGCTGATCACCCGGGGCAGCAGTTCGCCCATCACCGCGGCCACCGCGCCCGCCTGGACGGCCTCCCGGGCGGCCTTCTGGAGCACCTCGGCGGAGAGGTTCTTCAGCGCCGCCCGCCGGGTGGCGGCGAACGCCTCGCGGGCGGCTCCGGTCATGCCCGCCCGCTCCACCGCCTTCGGCAGCAGCCGGACGGCGCCGACCAGCTCGTGGGCCGCCTTACCCACGTGCCCGACGTCGAAGACGCTGAACGCCACGCTCAGCAGGGCCGTGATCTGGGCCGCCTGCACGTCCTCCCAGCGCTGCAGCAGCGCAGGATCCACGTCGAGGGAACGGTAGGCCTCGGTCTTCTGCATCGCCTCGTCGACGTCGTGCCAGGCCAGCCCGATCCCGGCCAGGCCGGTGATCGCCGACGCCGCCACCGCGCCGAGCGGGGCGCAGAGCAGGCCGAGCACGATGACCCCGGCGCCGGCGGCCAGGCCGAGCACGTCGTCGAGGTCGGCCTGGTGCCGCAACGCCCGGTTCAGCCCCTCCGCGTACAGCCGGTCGCCGCCCACGACGGGCCGGAGCTGCTCGTCGGCCAGCAGGTGCAGGCCGTGCAGCTCGAAGGTGAGCCCACGCCAGTCGGTGCCGCCCACCTGCCGCACGTACTGGGCCGCGCCGACGGCGAACTCCGCTCCATCGGCCTCGTGCGAGGCCTTGCGGCGCATCGCCTCGTTGGCCGCGGCCATGTCCTCGAGCAGGTCGGCCAGGAACTTCCGGGTCCGGTCGTGGTCGTCGCCCGACCCGCTGAAGACCTCGGTGATGTCGCCGATCTGGAAGAACAGCGGGTCGGTGTGGTTGAGCACCGAGCGGCGCTTGTTGATCTCCCCGCCGAGGTCCTCGACGGTCCAGGTCCGGCCCATGAAGTCGACGGTGCGCCGGGCCCGCGACCCGCTGACCCGCAGGTTCCCGATCACCGCGAGCACCGCCTCGGGGTAGTCCTGCAGCGGGGCGGCGATCTCGATCCGGCCGCCCTCGAACTGGGGCTCGGCCGGGATGGGGGCGTCGTCGTTCTCCGCGTCGCCGTGCTTTTCGCCGACCGGCACCGGACGGGCCGTGGTCGTGTTCAGCACCTCGCGGACGGTGCCGGTCCGGCGCATCTGGATCGAGTGCTCCAACGCCCGCCGCAGCGCGCTGAACTGGACGATCCGCGGACCGAACGCGTCGACGGATTGGGTGAACACGGTCAGGGTCGCGGCGAAAGCCTGCTGCCGCCCGGCGATCCCGCGGGCGGAGGAACGCAGCTGCGCCAGCAACAGGACCCGGCAGGTCTCGCTGAACACCACCTCGAACGCGTCGCCGAGGGCCGCGGCCAGCGCCTCGAGGAACCGCAGCTCCCAGCCGCCGGCCGAGCCGGCCGCCCGGAGCTGCTCGCCGGTGGGTGCCCGGCTGTAGCGGTCGATCACCGCGCGGGCGAACTCGTGCAGCTCCGCCCCGATCCGGGCCAGCAACCTCAGGTCCGCGAGCTGCGCCGAGTCACCGGGGCGGACGTGCACGTACCCGTTGTTGCCCGAGCCGTCCACCCGCACGCTCACGTCGGTGGTGTCGGCGCTCTGGATCGCGCGCACCCCGACCGAGCGGGCCCGCGCCCCGATCACCGCCGCGCAGTTCAGCGCGAACTGCCCGGCGAACTCGCACTCCGGAACCTGCAACTGCCGGGCCAGCCGGCGTATCCAGGCCAGCAGCACGGCGCCGTCGGCCGCGACCGCCGCCTCGGGTTCACCGAGGAACGGCGCACAGAACAGGGGGTCGCCGCGGAGCGGGATCGCCGGCCAGACCGTGCCGGTCCGGGGGTCCTGCCCGGCCTGGCCGGACCCGTCCGCGGGCGGTCCAGCGGCGCCGGCCCCGCCGGGGTCGGCTGTCGCGGTGCCCGATCCGGCCGCCGGGGCGCCGCCGGTGCTGTCGCCGGCGTCGGCCGGGAGGCCCGCCCCGTCCTCCTGGTCCGCGGTCCGCGGGCGGACTCGGTCGGACAGCGGCAGCAGCACGAGGTCCAGCCCGGGGCGGACCCAGTCCGGCTGGCCGACGAGCTGCAGCAGGGTGCTGAAGCTCCCGGCCGACAGCAACAGGAAGGACGTCACGCCCGCCTTCCCCGCGGCTGCGACCCGGGCCTGCAGGCCGTCCTCCACGAGTGCCATCAGCGATCGCCGGTGATCGTCCGGGTGCTGCCCGGGCAGCCGGGGATGCCGCTGTGCGGCGCGGGCGAGGAAGCCGTCCCGGTAATGGGCCGGGATCACCCAGCCGGCGTCGGATCCGTCCCCCGAGTAGCGCAGCCGGTAGACCTGGCTCGGGTCCAGATCGAGCCGGCGACCACCGGCCGCCGGGTCCTCGAACCGCGGGAACAGGTGGCGGTCGAAGGAGAAGTCCGGCAGCACGGTCTGGTCGGGGAACCGCACGGCCCCGACGCCGTAGTTCCCGTCCGCCCGCTGGAAAAGCGCGCCCAGCAGCCCCGACGTGGGCCACAGGTGCTCCCGTTCGCTCAGCGCCACCCAGAACCGCTCGGTGAAGTTCTCGGTCGTGACCGAGGCCCAGACCGACACCGGCTCCAGCTCGTGCTCCCGGTCCGCGCCACCGGTCACCGGGACCGCCTCGTGGCCGCCGCGATAGGACGGGACGACGTACCGGCGCAGCGGCGCGCTGAACCGGCCCTCGTCGACCGCCTCGGCCACCCGCCGGTCGCCGGTCGGCGAAGCGCGCTCCCACCGGCCCTCGGCGATGCCCGCCGCGTCCAGCGCCCTGGCGATGGCCGCGGCGATGACCCCCTCGACCGCGGCCTTGCGGTCGGCGCTCAGGTGCGCGGCCGCGCCCGTCCAGCTCGTCTCCGGTGCGGCCACGGTGATCTGCGTGCCGGCGGGCAGCGTGGCCAGCACGCGGTCGCGGCCGGCCCGCGCCGCGCGGGTCACCCCCGCCTCGACGGCCTCGGCGAGCACGCCGGCCCGCGCCGGATCGAGCATCGTCGAGTCGATCACGACACGCACGGGGTGCATCACGCGCAGCGGCATCAGTCGCGCAGCCCCTGCACGAGCATCCGGGCGGCGCGCCGGGCCACCGCCCCGACGTCCGGCGCGCGCGCCTCCCTGACCTCGATCACCACCGGGAAGTGGTACTCGACGACGGCCCGCGGGTCGGCCGCGGCCGGTTCCAGCTCCGCCTCGCTGCCGGCCGCGGGCAACACGAGCTCACCGGCGTGCACCAGCGCGATCCCGGTGCGGTGCACGCGGGTTGCGCCGTGGATGTCCTCGGAGCCAGGGGATTCGGTCACGGGCTCAGCCGATGGTGACCGGCTCGCCCGACTTCGGGTCGACCGTCGCCGACAGGCTGAAACCGGAGAACACCGACGCGGGCGCGCCGGAGATCGTCGCGTTGGTCGGCGCCGCCGAGGTGATGATGCAGTCGGTGAGCACGATCTTGTCGAACGACCAGTCCTTGCCGCCCTCGGCCTCCTGCAGGATCACGTTGAACCGGGTGCCGTTCAGGGCGAGCGTGGTGAGCTGGGCGGCCGAGTCGCCGATGGCCTTCACCGACAGCGAGAACGTGATCGTGGACGGCGTGTAGACGACGCCGATGTGCGTGGCCTCGATGGAGTTCAGCACCTCGGCGCCGAGCGAGAAGGTCGGGGAGAAGGAGTCGACGGGGACGATCTGGTGGATCCCCTTGTCGTTCTCCCACGAGACCGCGAGTCGTGATCTCCAGTCGGGCATGCCGGCTCCTTTCGGGGGTAGGCGGTGGGTCAGTTGACGAAGAGCTGCACGTCCACGCGATGCGTTGCCGGTCCGAGGGTGACCTCGAGCAGGACGGCGACCGCACGGGCGTCCCGGGCGTCCTTCACGGTCTTGCGGTCGGCCGGGGTGCGGGCGTCCTCCGGGATCGACAGGATGTCGAGCACCGGGATCTGGATCCGGAAGCCGTCGATCGCCTGCTCCCGTTGCACGACGCCGAGGATCCCCTCGATGCGGGCCTTCAGCGTGATCAGCCCGGAACGGGTGATCCGGGCATCGCCCACCAGACCGATGAGCCCGGCCTTGAGCCGGAACTCGATGTCGTCGAGGGTCCGGACGGTGTCGATGTACTGCAGCGGGTCCCCGGGCTTGAAGGTGCGTCCCTCCGCAAGATGCAGGGTCTCGCCGCTGATCAGGGCGGGATCGATGATCGGAACGAACCCCTTCTCGGAGAGCGCCCGGATCTCGGCCGGCCCGAACTGCCCGGCCAACGGCAGCTGAACGCCGTTGACCTGCTTGAGGACCATCGACACCGACGGCGGGTAACCCGCCATGGCGGCCGCGGCCGCCACCCCGGCATCCCCGACCGCGCCGCGGGCCGCGATCAGGACCATGCGGGAGCTGGCCAACGAGGCGGCCCCGGTGTTCAGGGCGTCCGTGTAGGTGTTGCCGCGCGGGAACGAGGGGTCGATCATCGCCACCCCGATGCGCTTGTTGCCCGCCGCCGACATCGTCTCGACGTGATCCTTGAGGGCGACCAGCGCCGTCAACGCGGCCGCGGCGAACGGGTCGGTCTCGCCCGCGGTCCGTTCCGGGTGGACCCCGGCGAGCGTGACGATCGTGACGTCGTCCGCCGCCTCGAGGGCGGCCAGCGCGGACGCGAACCCGCTGTCCCCGACCCGGACGCCGTAGACCGTGTTGGGTGCCGGCGTCTGGATCAGCGCCAGCTTGAGCGCGTCGTAGAGCGGGTTGGACGCCGTCGTCCCCCGCGATGTCGAGGAGAAGAACGTGGCCGCCTCCTCCCCATCGGCGACCCGGGTCGGGGTGTCGGCGGCGACCGACCCGCCCTGCGCGGCCGTTCCGGTCGGGCCGACGACCGCGAGCACGCCCGGCGCCCGCTGCACCGCCGGCCGCAGGGCCGAGGTATCCGTGACCACTGTGACGAAGGGAAATGCGACCGAAACGGACATGAGGCCTCCGGGTTCAGCTGACCGTGGTCGGGACGAGGGCGATTCCATGACGGGCGAGCCACACCCCGGCGTTGGCCCGCCGAGCCGCGGGCAGGTGGGCGGGATCGGTCCCGTCCGGGACCGGCCACGCGGCGTCATCGAAGATCGATGTGGGCAGGAGCCAGGCGACGACGGCCGCCTGCCGGCGCCGCAGCTGTGGGTCGGCGGGTGCCTCGAGCCCCGCCTCGAAGAGACGCTCGCGGACGATCGAGGTCTCGCGTAGCAACGCGGTCAGGCGGAAGCCGGATCCGCGGGCCAGCACGACCGCCGTGATGGGCAGCCGTCGAACCTGGGGCGATGTCGCCACCGGATCGGCCAGGACGACCCGCAGATCACCGGCGACGTCCGGGCCGCGGTCCGGCCGCCAGTTCGAGGTGACCGAGGTGATCGGGTCACCCGCGGGGTGGACGCGCGCGGTGACCGCGCCGCGCCACAGCGCGGTGACGCTCGGCGTGTCGTCGCGCAGGCCGACGGCGCGCAGGTCGATCTCGTAGGGCAGCGCCTCGTCGATCCGCCGGACACTGCCGCTGACCTGCACCCGCGCCGAGAGATCCACAGCCAGTTCGACGCTGTCGAAGAGGGCGGCGTAGGGGCCTTCGAGCTCCGGGAGGTCGTAACCGGCGGCGATGACCGAGGCCAGCGAGGCCTGGTCGAACAGGGTCGGCCGGGTGGTCTCATCGGCCAGCCGAACCAACACCGCGTCCTCGAATTCCACGCTGCCCTCCGCTCTGTGGAGCACCCTAGGACAGGGCCGTTCGGCCCATCTCCGCGGCCGTGGCAATAGTGCAGTCGGGTCAGCCTCACCCGACGATCGGCTACGGAATGGTCCACAGGGCGAGGGTGTCGTCCGCGCCGATCGCCAGCAGGGTGGCGCCGGCGCCGACGGTGCGGGGTATCGCCGCGCGGGCGGCGCCGGTGGGCCCGGGGACGGGCCGGCCGACGGGGGACGCGGCGGTGAGGTCCCACAGGCGGAGGCCGCCGTCGTCGCCGGTGCTGGCCAGCAGGGTGGGCCCGTGCGGGCGGGGAAAGGCGGTGAGCGCACGGATGGTGTTCGTGTGGCCGGTCAGTGGGGTGCCGACGGGTTGGGCGGTGGCCGGGTTCCAGAGGCGGATCGTGGTGTCGTCGCCGGCGGAGGCGAGCAGCGTCACGGTGTTGACGGTGATCGACGCCAGAGCGCGGATCGGGCCGGTGTGGCCGGTCAGGGGAGGGCCGGCGGGCGTGCCCGTGGCGAGGTTCCAGAGGCGGATGGCGGCGTCGTCGCCCGCGGTCGCGATCAGCACGGTGCCCGCCACGTCGACGGCGGTGGCGGCGTGGATGGCACCGGTGTGTCCGGTGAGGGCGGGCCCGACGGGGGCGCCGGTGGCGGCATCCCACCGGCGGACGGTGGCGTCGGTACCGGCGGAGACGATGAGGGCGCCACCGCCGGGCGGGGTGGCGGTGGCGAGCGCCCGGACCGGGCCGGTGTGTCCGGTCAGCGGGCTGCCGATGGGGGCGCCGGTGCCGGGGTCCCAGCAGCGCACGGAGTTGTCGGCGCTGCCGCTGACCAACAACGTGGGCGTGGCGGCGAGGGCGAGGATCGGGCCGGTGTGCCCGGTGAGCGGGACCCCGACCGCGGTGGCGGTGGCGGGATCCCACAGCCGGATGGTCTTGTCGCGGCCGCCGGAGGCCAGCGGCACCCGCCCGTCGGCCAGGGTGGGCGCGGCGAGCGCGAGCACCGCACCGTCGTGGCCGCTCAGCTGCACGGCGGTCGGCGGGGGTTTGGCCGGCTCCCACACCCGTACCACGCCGTCACGACCCGATGTGGCCAGCAGTACCCGCCCGTCCGGCACGCGGACCGGGACGACCTGGTCGACGCTGCCCGCGTGGCCGGTCAAGGGCTGGCCGACGGGGGCCAGTGTGTTCGGGTCGAAGAGCCGCACCGCACGGTCGTCGCCGACGACGGCCACGAGATCCTGTCCGTCCGCCAGCGGAATCCGGACGACCTGGGAGACGAAGGCGGGGAGCACGGCGGGCGGAACAATCGGTCTCCCGTCGTGCACGTCGACCGCCACGAGGTGGGTGGAGCCGCCCACGGCGGATGTGCTCACCCCGGCGACGGCGACCGCGCGCCCATCGGCCAGGGGCACGATCGCAGGTGTGCCGGCACCCCGCTCGAACGTGAACTCCACGGCGGGCGTCCACGATCCGGCCTCGATCGTGGCGATGTCCCACAGCCGGTGCGGCCAGGCGATGTCGATCAGCATGACCTTGCCGTCGACGACGACCGTCCCGCGCGGGCTCACCTCGTCCTGGGACCGGGGCTGATGCAGCGGCCCGACCGGGCTGCCCGTTTCCGGGTCCCACAGCTGGGTGGTGGTGTGGTAGAAGGTGCTGGGGTCTCCGTCGGGCGTCGGTGAATTGCCGACGAAGTCCCGGTTGACGGCCAGCAGCACCCGCCCGTCGGGGAGCGGCAGCGTCCAGAAGCGAGTACCGACCAGTTGCGGACCGGTCAGCGGCGGCCGGCTCTCGAGGCCGGTTGCCGCGTCCATGAAGTGCACCCGGGTGAAGGTCCCGTCGTTCGTCGGGTAGGCGAGGACGATCCACGGCTTCCCGGTGCGGTCGACGACGGCACCGGAATGGGACGGCGGCTGGGCGGGGAAGATCGGCGGGCCGGCCTCGCTGCCGTCGACCGGATCCCAGCGTCGGATCACGTCATTCGCGATGCCGAAGACCACGGCCCGCCCGTCCGCCAGGGTGACCGGGACGAGCGAGAAAGTGCTCGAACCGGTACCGAGGACCCGGCTCGTGACGTCGCTCGCCCAGCCGCCATGTGTCATGTTCATCCGATCTTCCAAAAGTGACACGGCCAGGTGCGACGTGTCCGAGGTTGTTGACAGTATCGGTTGCGGGACCCGAGGATCTCGAC
>DATMDS010000129.1:0-19147 GCA_035557575.1 Pseudonocardia sp.
GTCACCCTCGACCTGGATCTACCGCCTCGAGCGGGGCCGCTACCGCCCACGGACCTGCTCCTCGACCTGGCGCGGCGGGTACTCGCACGGCTGGCACCGGCGCCGTCGGACGACTCCGCGCCCGCGTAGATCCGGCACCAGGCGCGTCAGTGGTGGTGGCTCTAGCGACCGAGGGTCTCCACGGGGGTCGCGCCTGGGCGGGTCCACTGCGGTACGGGACGGCTGGTCGGGCCCCAGGTGGCGTTGCCGTTCGCGTCCGCGCGCCAGTACCAGCAGACTTGCGCGCCGTGCCCACCGATCGGCGAGTCGACCTGAGCGGGCTCGGGCCAGCCCTCGGGGTTGTCCTCCCACGCCTCGCGGCGGCCGTAGGGCGTCATGTCGAGCAGGCCCAAGGACGTGTCGGCCGGCTCGTTGCCCCGGCCGGTCGTGGAGTAGGTGAGGAAGACGCGGTCGCCGTCGCGCAGGAAACAGATGATGTGCCCCTCTTCTGTGAGGAGGGGCGCCTCCACGCCCCGCACCGAGTACCAGGGCTGGGTGTAACCCATGAACTCGACGTAGGAGGCCACTTCGTCCCACGGGCCGGAGCTGAGGACGGCGAATGACACGCCGCGGGCGTTGAGGTAGACGGCGTCTTGCATGTGCCAGAGGTTGAAGGTGCAGCCCTCGCACTGCCCCTGGTGTGGCGCGCCGTCGTACCTCATGGAGTGGTAGACCACGAGCGGCATCACGAGCGCCGGTACTCGGCGTCACGCAGCGACACTGGCCAGCACATCGACCAGCAAGGACGACGCCGTCCGACCCCTCTTGGCGTTGAGTCCTCACCGATGACGGCGATGCTGCTCGTCGTCGAATTCGCGCAGGAGATCCCGCGAGCCCGGTCGCGACGGTCGGGGTAGCCACCGCCCATCTGCGGGTGCTCACCGTCCGTCGATATCGGATGGCGCGCTGTATCTAGTTCGGGCCGCCGGTCCTCCTGACAACTGAAGACGCACCCGACGGGCCCGTCGAGGTGCCGCTCGGTCAGGAGGGGTGATGGTGCAACGGCCGACGGTGGTGTACGTCCACGGCAACGGAGTCCAGCCGGCCGCGGCCGCGCTGAAGGAGAGCTGGGACATCGCGCTGTTCGGCGCGCCGGCCGGCGATCGGTCGGTGATGGCGTACTGGTCCGATCTGCTGCACCCGCAGCCGCCCACGGACGGCGGTCCGGAGCTGCCGGAGATCCCGGAGGCCGACCCGGGCGAGGTCCGGGACGAGGTGGAGCCGGCGGAGCTCATCGCGGAGACGCTCGCCGAGATCAAGGGAACGGGTCTCGAGCTGCCCGGCGGCGCCACCGCGCGGCTCGACCCATGGCTGACCGAGATGGCCTATGTGGCCGACGCCCTGGCGAACGGGGACTCCGGCGTCACCGCCGAGGCGCTCCCGCTGCCTCGGGCGGCCCGGGTCGCGATCTTCCGCGCCCTGGTCAAGCGCACCTTCGCCGACGTGTACGCCTACTTCTTCGACGGCGCGGGCGACGCCCTGCGGGACAGGCTGCGGAAGCGGCTGGACGCCATCGACGGGAGGGCCGTCGTCATCGGGCACAGCCTCGGGTCGATCATTGCCTACGACACCCTGAGCCGGACCGCCCACGACGTCCCGCTGCTGGTCACGATCGGGTCGCCGCTCGCGGTGACCGAGGTCCAGGATCTGGTCAGCCAGCCGCTGCGGGTGCCCGACGGGGTGCTGCAGTGGCGCAACGTCGCCGACGGCCGGGACCTGGTCGCCCTCGACCCCACCATCCGGCCCGAGTACGCACCGGCCGACCGCACCACCGACTTCCTCGTCGTCAACGACAGCCCGAGCCATCACGGTGGGCTGGAGTACCTGGCCAGCCAGCCGGTGCGGTCCGCCGTCGCCGCGCTGACGGCCTGACCCGAGGCCGGCCGAGGCAGCCCGATGGACACGCCGCCAGTGGTGACCGACACCGACCTGATGGCTGCCATCCAGGACTACCCCGACAAGGCGGCCGCGGCTCTGGTCGCCGTGCAGGCCGCCGCAGCTGGTCAGAACCCGCCGATCACGGTCGACTCCCTGCGCGCCGCGGCCGCCCTGCTGCGGCGCGACCTGTCGGAGCTGTGGGTCGAGCAACTGCGGACGATGGAGGTCCGGGACGCCTTCGTCGCGGCCCTGCTGGCCCGGGGGGTGCCGCTGGTCGCGGTCGCGACCAACGGGTTCCTCGACCACATCCCGGCCGAGCGGCTCAGCCAGTTCACCGGGCAGGCCCAGTCGTTCCGCTGCCGGGTCCTGGTCGACAACCGCGTGGTCGGGTCGGGCTGCCTCATCGGTCCCAGCCTGGTCCTCACCGCATGGCACGTCATCGCCGTCGGCCCCCCGGGCTCGCCGCAGGAGCCGTCGCCCTCGGTGCAGATCCAGCTGGCCGACGGCTCGCGGCAGGACGTCGTCATCCCGCCGTCGTTCGAGTCCCTGTGCGGCGACGACGAGTACCGGGAGCTGGCGCCCCGGCACGACCAGGAAGTGGTCGGACGCAACGATGTCGCCGCGTTGCTGATGCGCCGCCCGGCCGCCGCCCACCTCGGCCACGTCCGGCTGCCGACCGCGGCGGTCGCGCCCACCCCCCGCAGCGCCCTCGTGCTCGTGCACTACCCGGACGGTCAGGACGAGGGCTTCGGGTTCGGTCGGACGTCGGAGATCCCGCACGTCACGGCCCGCTGGCGACACGACATCTCGACCGTCGGCGGCTCGTCGGGCGGTGCGTGCTTCGACCGCAACCTGGAGTTCGCCGGTCTGCATCAGGGCCGGCTGCGCAAGGGTGGCCGGTTCGTCCCCCTGGTCCGGTTCCTCAACGACCTGCGGCCCGGGATCGCGGCCGATGTCGCGCCGACGCGTCTCTGGTCGCTCGACGGGACGGTGGGCGGCCCGATGGTGATCGGCCGCGCGCTGCTGTTCGAGGCTCTGGCCGCGGCCGGCGACGATGCCGGACCGGTGCGCGGGGTGCGGGTCAAACGCACCGACGTCGTGTCCGGGGAGACCGCCTCTCTCGGGTTCACCCACGACATCCTGCGCCACTTGCTGGACCGCCGCGGTGTGGACCACATCTTGGTCCGGCTGCCGTTCGACGAGCTCGTCGCGGACGCGGTCGACGACATCCGGCAACGGGTCGGGGTCGCCGGTCTGCCGCTGCCGGCGCTGCCGCCGGAGCCGGGGGTCGCTCCGGGCACTGCGGCGCCCGAGGGCACCGCGCGGGACCGGGCCGCACGGCTGGCCGCCGCCGTCGACGCCGCCGCGGCCGCGACGGGCCGCACGGTCTGGTTCTTCCTGGACAACCCGTCGGTCACGGTCTCCGAGGACCTCCGGCTCGTCCTCGACGGCTTCGTGGCCGCGGCCCTCGTGCAGCCACGGCTGCGCCTGGTGATCACCGGTCTCGAGACGCTGCCGCTTCCGGGGCAGGAGTTCCAGGCGCCCGGTGACGCCGCGGCCGTCGGGACCCCCGGGCTGGTCGTCGAGTTCGTCGGTGGCTTCCTGCGCCGCGACGTGCTGGACCTGCTCGCGCTGGCCGCGCAGGACCTCACCGGTCAGCCCGTCGTGCGCCCGGTGCTGGACGCCATCGCCGACCGCGTCCTGTTCGGCCGAGTGCAGTTCAACGGCATGTACCCGGAGGCGGAGCTCCCGGCTGTGGCCGCGGAGCTGCGCGAGGACCTGGCCGTGCTGGCCCAGCGGGGCGCACCGTGACCGGCCCCGTTCACCCGGTCCGGGACGACCAGAGCGTCGTCCTGCGCCGGTTCGCCGCGCTCTCCGGGCACTTCGACCCCGAGCAGGCGCTCGGCGTCGTCCCCGATCTGGACACGGACGACTCCGACGCCGTCGTCGCGCTGGCCGCCGACCTCGCGTCCGTGTGCGACACCCGGGCCGGCCGGGCGTCCGGCAGCTGGCTGATGCGCGGACCGGACCGGCGCTCGGTGCTGGACTCCCTGTCCGCCGAGCTGGGCGAGATGGTCGACTGGCGGCGCCGGGCCGGGCCACTGCACACCGAGACCCGCGATCTCCTGGACGCCCTGCAGGGCACCGGCGGGTTCGATGTGGCGAGCCTGAACGAGCTGATCGCTGGCGGTGCGCGGGAGGAGATGGAGCGCGCCGCGGTCGCCCTCGACCGCGCCGGGCAGCTGGCCCCCGCGACGGAGCTGCTCGGCACTCTCCGGGCCGCCATGACCCGGCAGGACAGCCGGGCGCGAGGAGCCGGCCTGC
The DNA here is from genome assembly GCA_035557575.1 of Pseudonocardia sp. GTDB lineage: Bacteria > Actinomycetota > Actinomycetes > Mycobacteriales > Pseudonocardiaceae > Pseudonocardia. Next base: position 4,243 of record DATMDS010000129.1, read on the forward strand.
TCGCCGACGGCTTCGTCGGGCGGGCCGCGGAGCTGGCCGAGATCGCGACCTGGCTCGGAACGCCCAGGAGCGTCCCGCCCGTCGCCGCCCTGTTCGTGAGCGGGCTGCCGGGCATCGGCAAGTCGACGCTGCTCGAGCAGGCCGTGCGGCGGGCCACCGAGCGGCCGTGGGTGGTCGTGCGCCTGGACTTCGACCGGGCCGGGCTGGAGGTCCGGGACTGGATCGGGCTCACCGTCGAGCTGGCCCGGCAGGTGGCCGCGGAGCTGGGCGAGCCGGCCAACGACCTGCGGCAGGCGCGGCTGGAGGCGCTGGCCGGCACGGCCTCGGGGCCGGCGGTCAAGGGCGAGGCCCGCGAGGAGGTACCGACCCTGTTGGCCGGCCAGGTCGCCGACCATCTGCGGCGGGCGGGCCGGCCGCTGCTGGTCCTGCTCGATACGCTCGAGGTGCTGCGCGGGCGTGGGGAGAGCCACCCGGAACGCCTGTTCCGCTGGCTGGACCAGCTCGTCGGGACGCACGCGATACCGCTCTCGGTCATCGCCGCCGGGCGCGGGGACGCGCTGGACAGGGCACCGGGCCGGGTAGGGCGACGGCTGGCGCTGGAGCGGCTGGAACCGACCAGCGTCGAGGCCCTGATGAGCCGGCTGGATGTCCCGGCGGCGAGCGCCGTCGCGGTCCAGGACATCGCCGACGGCAACCCGCTGGTGCTGCGGCTGGCGGCCGCCGTCGTGCAGGACACCGGCGCGGCCGAGCTGCGGCGGATGGTCCGGCGGCGGGAGCTGGCGGTGGCCTACCTCTACCGGTTCCTGCTCTCCCGGATCGACCAGCCGGTGCTGAAGGACCTGGCCTTCCCGGGCCTCGTCGTCCGGCGGATCAACGCGGAGGTCATCGCCGAGGTGCTCGGCCCCCAGCTGCGTCGGCGGATCGAGCCGGCCCAGGCGGTCTCGATGTTCGAGGAGCTGGCCCGCCAGCACTGGCTCGTGCAGCCCGATCCGCAGGCCCAAGGGTTCGTCACCCACCGGGCCGACGTGCGCCAGGTGTTGCTGCGCCTGCTCTACGACTCCCGACCGGCGCAGTGCGCCCGGATCGACCGCGCGGCCGCCGACTGGTTCGCCCGGCGCCCGGAGCCGTGGAGCGACGTTGAGGCCGCCTACCACCGGCTCCAGCTGATGCGCCGCGACCCGGCGGTCCCCGCCCTCGACCCGGGCGACCTGCGGCGGTTCGACGAGCAGACGATCGCCGAGCTGCCCCCGGCCGCGCAGGACGTGGTGCGGCGGGTTCGCGGCGAGCGCACATCGCTGGCCCGCGGCGACCGCGCGGCCGGGGCCGCGGACCTGGACGCGGTGACCGGCGAGCTCGAGGCGATCGTCGGGAGCGGGGACTGGATCGAGGGCCGGCTGCTCTACGCGCGGGTCCTGCGGGACGCGGTGTTCGACGCCCGGTCGCGGACCGCCGACGTGGTCCGCGCCCTGCTCTGGCGCTGCGGTGACTGGTCCGCGGCGAGGCGGCTGCTCGACGAGCGCGACCGGCGGCAACCCGACGACGCCGACCTCGCGACGCTGCCCCCGGTGCTGGCCGCGCCGCGGACGGAGATGCGGGCCGAGCTGGCGGCCCGGCAGCTGGTGCGCTCGATGACGACCGACCCGGGTCTGGCCGGGCTGGTCGCCGGCTCGGCCGGCCACGGCCTGCGCGCGGAGCTGAGCGACGGCGCGCTGGGCTTCGTCCTGCACCGGGCCGGCGTGGCCCGGCCGGTCAGCACCGCGCGCGGCTACGACAGCGTCGGCGCGGCGGCCGGGTTGCGGGCGCCGGAGCCGGACCGGGACGCGGCCACCGCCGAGCTGGGCGTCGCCGCGTTCCGGCTCGCCCGGCGGGTGAGCGAGCCGTTGCCCCGGTGGGACGACGGAGCCGTGACCGGCCCGCTCGGGGCCCGGCTGCTGGCCGTCCTCACGCCCTACGTCGAGGTGGCGGTCACCCTCAGCCGGGTCCGCGACGACCCGGCGATCGGCGGCCACGCGGAAGCGGTGGCCGAACGCCTGGGCGAGTTCGGCGGCCTACCCCCGCGACGGACCGGCCCGTGGACCGTCCTGCCCCGCTCCGGCGAGACGATCGACGGCCTGGCCGCACTCGGGCTGCTGGCCGAATGGCTCGGCGCCGCGGCCTTCGTGCTGCACCACCCGGACCTGACGCTGATCGCCCGCAGCGCCGAGCGTTGGCGCCGCACGGCGGCCGGCCTCTGGTCGTTCGGGTCGGCCCCGCCGGAGTGGCGGGGGCCGTCGGGCCCGCTCGACCTCACGATGGCCGACCGGGTCGCCCAGCTGCTCGACGCGGCCGACCCGATCGCCGAGAGCCGCCGTCAGCTCGCCGTCTTCGCCGGCGCCGACTCCGGCGACGGGGATCCCGACCCGCTGCTCGCCGAGCTCGGCCGCCGGTTGCGCGGGTCGCTCGACCGGGCCCGCGCGGCCGCCTTCGACGGCGTTCCCGAGGACGTCCCCGACGGCGCGCCGGACGCGGCCGGCGTGCTGCTCCGTTACCACGTCCCCAGCGCGTTCGTCCCGGCGCTGGCGGTCCTGATCGCACATCGACAGCTCTAGCCAGGGAGAAACCAGATGCCCGACCAGAATCTCGAAATCGTCATGAGCTGGGTGCACGGCTCGCCCGCGCTCGAGGAGGCGGTCCGGAAGGCGATCGCCGACGGCGCCATACCGGACGCGGCGGCGGCCCAGATCAGCGAGGCGGACGCCGAGGCGGTGCGGCTGGACCGACAGCCGTTGGAAAGCGTCGTGCCCGACGGGGCGCTGGAGGCCATCGTGCGGCAGGTCGGGCGCCCACCGCTGCTGATCCGCAACGACGAGGTGGTGCTGGAGCCGCTCGTGGACTTCCCCGCCGGCACCGACGCGAAGATCAAGGGAGTGGAGCCGTTCGTCAGGTCGGTCGGCCGGGTGGAGTTCCTCAACCACTTCATGCCCTGGGGCGGCACCGGGTGGGTCGTGCACGAGGACGGGGACACCCGGGTGGTCGCGACGAACCGGCACGTCGCCAAGGAGGTGGCTCGGCGCACCTCGAGCGGTACCGGCATGTTCCTGCGCTCTCCGGTGTCCGGGGTGCGCTACGGGATGAACGTCGACTTCAAGCGGGAGGCCGGGTCGATCAGCGGCGACGCGCGGCCGTTCGGCGTCCAGGAGATCGTCTACCTGGCCGACGACGCCGCACCGGACATAGCGCTGGTGCGCATCGTCGGCGACGACCTGCCCGCCGCGCTCCCACTGGCCGACGACGAGGCCGACCAGGACCAGCTCGTCGTGATCATCGGCTATCCGGCGTTCGACAACCGCAACAGCGTCGAGGATCAGGAGCGGTACTTCCGCCACCTGTACGAGGTGAAGCGGCTCGCGCCCGGGAAGGTCATGCAGAAGCTCACCGGCCGTACGACGCTGCGGCACGACTGCACCACGCTCGGTGGGAACTCTGGGTCCCCGCTGATCCGGTTGGAGGACCGCAAGGTGGTGGGCCTGCATTTTGCCGGCGTCTACGGCCGGGAGAACTCAGCGGTCGGCGCCGCCACCCTGCGCGCGCTCATCGACTCCGACCGGCCGCTGGTCGTCGGACCGTTCAGGCTGGACCCGGACGTCGTGGCGCCGGCCGACATCGAGGCGGCCGACGGCGTGCACCGCCCGGATGAGCTGGCCGACCGCGGCGGCTACGACCCGGAGTTCCTCGGAGCCGGCTTCAGCGCGCCGTGGCCGGGCCTGGACGCGGCCACCGCGGCCGACCTGGCCCAGCCCAGCGACGAGGTGGCGGGGCGAGCGGGCGAGTTGCGCTACACGCACTTCGGGGTTCGCTTCTCCGCGTCCCGCCGGCAACCGTTGATAACCGCCGTGAACATCGACGGCGGCAGCCTGGTGAACATCAAGCGCAGCAACGATCGGTGGTTCGCCGACGCGCGGCTGCCCGGGAAGGTCCAGCTGACCCGGGCCGACTACGACGACCCGGAGATCGACCGCGGGCACCTGGTGCGCCGGCAGGACCCGAACTGGGACCCGGCGGCCGCGGTGGGCGCCCCGAGCGCGCTGGCCGAGCAGGCGAACTTCGACACGTTCCACTACACCAACGCCGCGCCCCAGCACTCGGACATGAACCAGGGCAAGGAGCTCTGGCTCGGGCTGGAGGACTACATCTTGCAGAACGCCCGTACCAGCGGGTTCAAGGCGTGCGTGTTCACCGGCCCGGTGAACCGGTTGGACGACGCGGAGATCAAGCCGGGGGTGCTGCTGCCCCGGGAGTTCTGGAAGCTGGTCGTGATGGTCGACGCCGACCGGCAACGCCTGCACGCCACCGCGTACCTGCTCAGCCAGGGCGACCTCATCCGCGAGCTGCTGGAGAAGCGGGACCGGACCGAGGCCAACGAGGGCTTCGTGCTCGGCGCGTACCGGACGTTCCAGATCACCGTTCGCGATCTGGCCGACGCGACCGGCTACGACCTGTCGCAGTACGTCGACGCCGACCCGCTGGCGGCGGCCGCGCCGGACGTCGAGGCGACCGGCGCGCCCCTGTTCGTGCCGTTGGAGCGGCGGGAGGACATCCGCACCTGACGAACCGGTCCACTCGCCCCGTGGACAGCGATGAGGACAGCGATGAGGACAGCGAGGCGGCCGACGGGCACGGCGGGGCGCGTGCACGGGCCTGCCCGTCGACCGGTCCCGGCCCCACGAGGCGTGTCGTCGGGTGCGCCGCCGGACCGTCCGCCGAGCTGTTCCTCGTCGGTGACGCGTGGACCGGCCCCGGCGCCTCGGCGCCCCATTGTCGAGGGCCGTGGCGCAGGTTCCCATGGGGAGATCTGCGTATATCGCCACTCCGGCCGGAGGTGTGCGATGGGAGTCCATCCTCGGCGTGCCCCGCAGACCTGACGCCCTGACAGGGAGTGTTACCCATGCCGGATCTTCACCCCGCTTACCTCAGCGTGCATCCGGCGATCGGCGTCGCCCGAGTCGGCAACAGCCTGGAGCACTACTTCGTGGGGCCGGAGGTCCCAGGCGTGTTCGACCCGCCCGAAGGCGGCTACAAGGAAGACGTCGCCGAGGGGAACTACCTGACGCCGAAGATGAAGCGGCAGGCCGCCCGGTTCCGGGTCTTCGCCTACGACTCCACCGGTCAGGTCATCCAAGAGATCACCGCGGTGGACGCGTCGATCAGCTGGACCGTGCACCTGGCCAACAAGAAGGCCGAATGGGACCGGTTCGAGGGCCGGCAGGGGGAGGACCTGCCGCTGGACCAACGCCGGCCTGGCCGGGCTCGCAACCAGGACATCACCGACCGGGCTTCCCTGGTGATCGACCCGGGGCCGCGCACCGTGACCGGACCCAACGGATCGGTCGGGCTGGACGGCGGCCAGTTCCTCGGCCTGCCGGTGGACCTCGGCGAGATCAGGACCGACGGTTCCGGGCGGTTGCTGGTGCTCGGTGGGGCCGGCCGCTCCGGGGCGGCGGAGCCCGATCGCCCCGTCACCAACTACGCCAACAACGACCGCTGGTTCGACGACACGTCGGACGGCCCGGTGACCGCGCGGGTCACCTTCGCCGACGGCACCGAGCTGACCGCGCGACCGGCGTGGGTGCTGGTCGGGCCGCCAGACTTCGCGCCCGCGATCCCGAACTTCGTCACGCTCTACGACGTCGCCCGGGAAGTGGCCGTGGCCCGCGGCTGGCTGCCGGTACCGCAACGGCCGTCGTTCACCGCTGACATCTACCCGGTGCTGGCTCGCGCGGTGTCGCTGCAGTGGGTCAACCAGCGCGCTCTGGACGGGCACGGCCCGCAGGCAGCCGGAGCTGGCTTCTTCCCCCGCAAGCTGCTCGAGCTGGCCAGCGCCGATGAGGCCGCCCGGCCGGCCCGGGAGCGGGTGTTCCGCGTGCTGCGCAACCCGCACCTGCTGGCCAAGGTGCGCGAGGGCACGGCGTCCGCCGCCGAGCGCGCCACCGCCGTGCAGCAGGCCGAGTACACCTACATGCCCTCGTCCTCCGGCGACGACGGCGACGCCCAGTCCGGCGTGCCCGGCCGCTGGCTGACGCTGACCGCCCTGCAGTACGACCTGCTCGCCCGCTGGGCGGCCGGTGACTTCGAGGCGGACTGGACCGGCCAGGAGGAGGCGGTGCGCCCCGGCCTGCCGCTGGCCGACCGGGCCGATCGGGGCGCCGTTACCCCGGACGGCCTGGACCGGGCTGCGCTGGAGTCGGCGAGCGGCGGCGGGTTCTTTCCGGGGATCGAAGCGAGCTGGGTGACGCGCAACCCCGCCGCGTACGCCGAACCGTTCCGGTTCGACCACACGGTGTTGGGGCCGGGGGATGTCACCAAGCGGATGGCGGTGCCCTGGCAGGCGGACTTCTACGAATGCCGGTACCACTGGTGGCCCTGGCAGCGCCCGGACGATGTGTTGACATCGACCGAGTTCGACCGGCTGATCGACCTCGATCGGCAGCTCGCCCAGCTCGACCCGAACAGCCCGCAGTACCGCCAGCTCAGGGATGAGCGAGCGAGGGTCTGGGAGCAACGTGTCGGCTGGGCTCGCACCCTGCCCGACCGCTCCCCGGCCGGAGACAACGCCATGGTCACCCGTTGGCCGAGCCTCGGAGTCGTGGTCAGCCACCGGCCCGACCGGACCCCCTTCGAACTGCTCGGCCAGCCAGCTTTCGTGGAGACGGAGACAATGAAGTACGACAACCTGACGATGCCGGAGTACTACCACATCCTCGTCAACATCGAGGACTACCCGGACTTCACGCCGAAGGCGCGCGAGCTGGCCACCGGCTTCCTAGCGGCCGCGGACTATGCCTCGGACCCGCACTACGCGCGCTTCGATTACTCGGCCGCGGCATTCGACCGACGCATGCAGTGGATCTACGACGACTTCGTCACCGGCATGTTCGACGAGCATTGGCTGGACACCGGCGTGCTCAACTCGCAGCTGCAGGTCGGCCGGTTCTCCGACGCCGCCGTGATCGAGAACCTGCGGCAGAAGGCGCCGTTCAACCTGGTCGACGGGGCGTGGCTGCAGAACATCCTCAAGTCCGGTCCGTGCAACGAGGTGCAGGCCAACCTGTTCGCGATCTGGGCCGACGAGGCCGGCAACGGCCGGACCGAGCTCAACCACTGCAACGTGTACGAGACGCTGCTGCGCAGCGTGAACATCTATCTGCCGCCGGTGACGTCGCGCGAGTTCATCGAGAGCGACCTGCTCCCGTCCGGGTTCGAGGACGCGGTGTTCCAGATGAGCGTCGGGCTGTTTCCGCAGGATCTCCTGCCGGAGCTGCTCGGCATGACCCTCTACCTGGAGTGGGAGGCGACCCCGACGCTCACCCCGATGGTGCGCCTGCTCGAAGGCCGGCGGATCAACCCTCAGTTCTATCGGCTGCACGTGGCCATCGACAACATCGCGTCCGGGCACGGCGCGCTGGCCAAGCAGGCGATCAAGCTCTATCTGGACGACGTGCGGGAGAAGGGCGGTGACGCCGCGGTTCAGGCGCACTGGCAGCGCATCTGGAGCGGTTACGTGACCTGGGCCACCACCGGTACCTTCGGCGGCGACCTGGCCATGCATCTGCTGCTGTTCGACGGCAAACTGCCCGATCAGCGCAAGACCTACGCGGAACAGCAGATGACCGCGATGATCACCCGCAAGGCCCCGGCGGCGCGTAAGAGCCATGGCACGGTGCGGCTCGGGGACCGACTGCTCAACGAGCTGTTCGACGACCCGCCCGCGCTGATGAAAGCCTTGGTGACCGCCGATTGGGTCGACCCGGGTGACCCGCGGGGCAGCCGGTTCTTCCGGGAACTGATCAGCTTCACCGGGCCGATGTACAAGGTGTTCACCGAGGAGGACCAGAACGTCATCCTGGACTGGATCGAGTCGCTGGACCCGTCGACCGAGGACCCGACCGACCCCACCGATATCGGCAGCCAGGTGGAGCAGGTCCTGATCAAGCACACGGCCCGAGCCGCCGCCGAGCCCCGGCACGACCAGTTCCGGTTGCCGCGGGCCGACCAGACCACGCTTACCGTGCGGGAATGGTTCGGCCAGCCGCCGGAGGAGCTGATGGCTGCGCTGGCCCGAAGCACGTTCATCACTCCGGGGGCGGTGGACACCAGCCCGTTCTTCACCGAGGTGGTCAGTCTCGGCGGGCTGATGGACCGTGTGCTGCCGGCCGCCGACGTGGCCGTGATCCGGAACTGGGTCACCGCCGGATGCCCGCCCCCCGGCCAGCCGGTCCGGGCCGAGGGGGCGCAGGCTGGGTTACGCGAGCTGGTCACCACCACCCCGGCGCCGTTCGCCACCCGCCGCTTGACCATCGGTTACGGCAGCGTGCACTGACCATGCCCGCCGCCGGGCGGTCCGGCCAGGCCGACGCGTTGGTAGTGGGTGGTGGACCGGGCGGCTGCGCCGCTGCGCTGGCACTGTTGCGCGCGGGCTGCTCGGTGTTGCTGCTCGAACAATCCACTCAACCGCGGTACCGGCCCGGCGAGGTGCTGCCGCCGGCGGCACGGCCGTTGCTGGCCGGCCTGGGGTTGCTCAAGCGCTTCTCGGCGCAGCGACACCTCCAGGCCGGCACGGTGCGCTGCCGCTGGGGCAGCCCGCAGGCGGCCGACGTCGACCTGACCTTTCACCCGCACGGGCCGGGCTGGCACTTGGACCGGGCCGAATTCGACGAGATGCTGCTGGACGCCGTGCGGGCCGGTGGCGGCCAGGTGATCCGCGGCGTGACGGTGCGTGCGGCACGGCGGGCCGAAACCGGCGGGCTCCGGATGGAATCGACTGGGTCCGGCTGGCTGCCGACGACGTCCGCACCGGTCGTAGTGGACGCCACCGGCCGGTCCCGGATCGTGGCGCGCGCCCTGGGGGTGCCGCGGCTGGGCGTCGACACGTTGGTCGGGCTGGTCGCGATCGGTCGCTGTCCGCCGCCGGCCGGCCCCGTGCGGGTGATCACCCTGATCGAGGCCGACGAGGTCGGCTGGTGGTACGCCGGGCGGTTGCCGGGCGGGCGGGTGGTGGCGGCGTTGCTGACCGACGCCGACCTGATCCCCCGGGGCAGGGTTGCGCTCGCCGCATTCTGGCGGGATCGGCTCGGCCGCACCGAGCTGGCGTCAGGGGAGTGGGCGGGAGTCGCCGACCCACCGGCGGTGCGTGTGGTGGCCGCCGGGACCAGCCGGCTGGCCGAGCCGGCCGGTCCGGGCTGGGTCGCGGTCGGCGACGCGGCGATGACCTTCGACCCGCTGTCCGGGGAGGGAATCTGCGCCGCGCTGCGGTCCGGGATCAGCGGCGCGCGAGCCGCCGAGCAGATGCTGTCCGGCACCGCCGACGCGCAGCGCGAGCACGTGACTGACGCCGCCCGGATGTTTCAGGACTACCTGCGGCTGCGCGCGCACTACTACACCCAAGGCCGCCGATGGGACACCGAGTTCTGGCGGCGCCGGACCGGGCACCCCCGGTGCGCAGACGCCGCCGCAGACGAGCTCCACGGCGGCCGCTGACCGGGTGGTGGCCCCGCTGCTCGGTCGACGACCCGGTCGGCACCCGGCCCTGACGGTGCTCAGATGAGCTGCACGATGCGGCTCTCCGAAGTGTCGTCCACGGTGACCCTGATCAGCACCGCCGCGCCGCTCGGCAGGTCGGCCGGTGGTTCCCACACCACCTCCCGCGGCCCGGCCGCCGGCGTGGACTCGTCGACCAACAATCCCAACTCCTCGCCGAACCGGCTCCAGGCGGCCACGATGAGCCGCTGGGCTCCGTCCGGCACGGTCGCCGGCAGTCGCAGCGGCCGGCCGCTGCGCAGCGGGGCGTTGCTGGCCATCAGCCGTGTACCGAGCACCCGTCTACCGAGCGCCGCGGCGGCGGCCCGGACCGGCGGCTCGGCGCTGTACTTGTAGACGGTGAGGCCGGAGGCGTAGCCCACGGTGACCGGATCCCCGAGGAAGCGGAACCGGTTGATGAACCGGCCGATCTCGTTGGCGTTCGTCCAGGTCTGCCCGCCATCGGTGGTCGCACTGCTGAAGCCGCCCAGAAAGTCCGCGCTGCCCCAGCCACCGACCCAGCCGGTCTGCCCGTCGATGAACCCCACACCCTCCAGGTTGACGTTGCCCTGCTGGTCGTTGATGTCCAGCCTGGTCCAGGTCTGGCCGCCGTCGTCGGTGCGCAGGACGGCACCGCGGGTGAAGCTCTCCAACGCGACGAAGCCGGTGTGCTGGTTCAGGAAGTGGATCTTCCAGCCCCACTCGCCCAGCGGGAGCTGCGCCTCCATGCCGGCCAACGTGTTGGTCCAGGTCGCCCCGCCGTCCTCGGTACGCAGCACGACGGCCCGTACCTGGTCCCGGGTCGTGGTCGGTCCGTTCTGGGCGGCCTTGCCGCCGACCACCCAGCCATGGTCGGCGTCGGTGAACAACACGTCGACCAGCAGGGTGGCGTGCTCGCCCATGTCCCAGCCGGTCCAGGTCGCGCCCCCGTCGATGGTCCGCATCATCCGGGCCGGCACGTTCGGGAAGTTGGTGCCGGAGGCGTAGACCACGTTCTCGTCGACCACCGACAGGCCGCACACGGCCCCTGGGGCCAGCGCGGGCAGACCGGTCACGAACGACCAGTGGGCGCCCCCGTCACTGGTCTCCAGCAGCCGCTGGTCGCCGCCGGTCAGGGTGCCGACCCAGCCGCGGCTGTCGGAAGCGAACCCGACGCACCGCAGGTACACGCCGACCCCGTGGAACTGCTCGGTCCAGCTGCCTCCGCCGTCGGTGGTCTGCAGGATCTGACCGTTGCTGTTGACCGCCCAGCCCAGCTCCGGGGTCCGGAACCAGATGTCGTCGGTCCGCGAGCTGGCCTCGGGCGCGTTTGTGGGATGCCAGGACAGCACGGCCGGCTGCTGCGGATCCTCGGGACAACCGGCGTTGATCCACTGCTCGATGACCGCGATGGACGCGGCCGGTACCGGCGGCCGGCCGGTCGGCATCCGGTTGAAGTTGGCTCCCGCCGGCGGGTTGGGCAGGTTCGCGCCGAACGGCGGCTCGCCACGCAAGGCCCGCACCAGGTTCGACTGGGCGCCGTTCCCGACGACCACGAGGTCGAGGCCCAGCACCTTCTTGGCCACGAACTGATCGCGGGTCAGCCCGCGCCAGAACGCACCGTGCACGGCGATACCGACTCCCGGCCCGCCGATCGAGTCATCGAGAATCTGGCAGACCTGCTGGAACGACGCCGGGGGCCGGTCGATCGCCTGCTCGACGGTGGCTGCCGCGTCCACCCGGCCGTAGCCGTAGTCGTCGTGGTGCCCGTTGGCGTCGTAGGTCACCCCGCCCACTCGCTCACAGGTGCGGCGCATCAGGTCGCGTACTTCCTGCCAGCCCAGGTCCGGGTTCGCGGCCAGGGCCAGCGCGCCCACCCCGGCCGCGGTCGGGGCGGCAAAGCTGGTGCCGGTGGAGATCCCGTAGACCGCATTGCCACTCGGACCGGTCGCGGTACTGAGCACGTCGACCCCGCTGGCCAGGAAGTCCAGCTCCGGTCCGGACCCGCAACCGTGCTCGGTGTCGTTGCGGGTGGATCGGCCCACCGCGATCGTCGCGGAGTAGGAGCACACCTCGTCGTGGCGGATCTCGAAGTTGCCGTTGGTGACCGCCCAGAAGATCGGAGTGCCGCGGCCACCGCGCCCGTGGGTGACGGCGAAGTCCAATGCGGTCTGCAAGGTTTGGCTCATGTCCCAGTCGGCGTCGTTCGGGCCGAGGCTGCAGGAGATGACGTCGGCACCATCGGCCGCGGACAACCCCTCGACCTCCAGGCTCGGGTCGGCGGCGTAGGCGATGGCGCGGGCCAGGGTGGCCTGCGTGCCGACCTGGTCGCCGAGGCACGCGACAGCCAGGAAGCCGGCCTCGGGTGCCACCCCGCACACCCCGATGCCGTTGTCTGCCCGGGCCAGCGCCATGCCTGCGCAGAAGGTGCCGTGCCCGAAGATCGTTCCCGCCGAGTTCAGCGGCTCCATCACCTCGGGGTAGCTCACCAAGGTGTTGCGGAACACGGTGTCGCCGTTGGGGTCGGAGGCGAAGTAGCCGGAGCCGGGCACGACCGCCGCGGCCAGGTCGGAATGCCCCACGTTGAAGCCGTTGTCGACGACGGCGACGGTGACCCCGCTGCCCTTGGTCAGGTCCCAGGCACGCTCGGCCCGTATGTCCGCGCCCGGTGTGCCGCTGAGCTGACCGGTGTTGTTCAGGTGCCACTGCTGGGCGTAGCGCGGGTCGCTGGGGGTGTAACGGCCAGGGATGTGCTCGATGAACTCCGGCTCGGCGAACTCGACCGCGGCGTCTTCTGCCAGGTGCCGGGAGACTTCCAGGAAGTCCGCGCCGGGCGCCACCCGCACCTCGAACAGGTTCGGCGCGAACCGCAGCCGCTTCACCGCGGTCACACCGTGGTTGCTCAGCACGTCACCCACCTCGGCCTCGGACAGCTCGTCCCGCAGCCGCACGGAGATCTTGTCGGTGCCCAGCGCGAGCCGGCCGTTCGCCTTGCGGAACACCCGCTGTACGGCCGCGACCCCGTCGACCTCGGTGCGCGATTCAGCGGCGCCGGAAAGCCGGGTCGAGGGCCGGGCGAAGATCCAGCCCGCCTTCTCGAACGCGGCCAGCTGTCGGGCATCCGAGTCCGGGCCGACGGCCTCCGCCCGCTGTTCCTCGGGCACCAGTACCTCGGCGCGCCGGTCGGAGTCGCCGGGCATCACCGCCACCAGATCCTCGAGTTCCTCCACCTCGACGACCTGGCCGCGGATGATCTGTTCGTGCTGCATGGGGGCTCCTCGGGGTGGGCCGTCGCGTCGCGACCGTGACCTTTGTCCCACTGTCTTTCTCTCACCCACGCGGGGTCGAGGCGAATACGTACTTCTGCGTAGCCGCGCCAGGCACGCAGATCTGCGTAGTGGGCCGCCGGTCGCTGTGGCGAGACGGTGGGCAGGTGACCGAAGAAGCGCGTCCCCGACCCACCTTGTGCGTCGCCGCGTCCGCCACGTCGCGGCGAACGTCCGTGGCCCGGCGCGGGTTATGGGCCCCATAGTTGTTTGCCACGTTCCCGGGCGTGCCGCTCCCGCTCACGATTGCTGCAACCCGCCAGCCATCGACGAGGAGCGCTCATGTCCCCCAGGTCCTTCAGCGTCAACGGACGCGACTACGCCGCATCACCGGAGCCGGTGGTGGTCATCTGCATCGACGGCAGCGAGCCGGATTACCACGTCGAGGCGATGCGGGCGGGTCGGATGCCGTGGCTGTCCTCGGTGATCAGCGGCCGGCTGAGCTCGTGGCCGGCGCACTGCGCGATGCCGGCCCTGACCAACCCGAACAACGTGTCGATAGCCACCGGGCGCCCGCCGCGGTACCACGGCATCAGCGGCAACTACATCTACGACGCCGCCACCGGCACCGAAGTCCTGATGAACGACAAGCGGTTCCTGCGGGTCCCGACGCTGTTCGCCGCGGCCAACGAGGCCGGCCTGGACGTCGCGGTGGTCACCGCCAAGAACAAGCTGCGCCAGCTGCTGGGCGCCGGCCTTGTCGAGGACGGCCCGCACGACGACGGCACCCCGGGCCGCGCCCCGACCCGGCGCGGCATCTGCTTCTCGGCCGAGAAGGCCGACGAGGCGACGGTGGCCGAGAACGGGATCGGCGACGTACTCGAGTTCGTCGGGCTGCCGCTGCCCACCGTGTACTCCCAGGACCTGTCCGAGTTCGCGCTGGCCGCCGGGGTGCGGCTGCTCGAGGAGCGCCGTCCCGACCTGATGTACCTGTCGCTGACCGACTACATCCAGCACAAGCACGCCCCCGGCTCGGAGACCGCCAACGCGTTCTACGCCATGGTCGACGGCTACGCGGCGCAGCTGGACGCGCTGGGCGCCGTCGTGGTCATCACCGCTGACCACGGCATGAGCCCGAAGTCGCACGCCGACGGCTCGCCGCGGGTGATCTTCGTCGAGGAGGAGACGGAGCGGATCCTGGCCGCGGCCGGCGGCACCGCCGAGGGCCTGCGGGTGATCCTGCCGATCACCGACCCCTACACCGTGCACCACGGGGCGCTCGGCTCGTTCGCCAGCGTCTACCTGCCCGTCGGGGCCGACGGCGACCGGGTGGGCGCGGAGCTCGCCGCGCTCGACGGCGTCGCTCAGGTGCTGGACCGCGCCACCGCGGCCGAGCGCTACGACCTGCCGGCCGACCGCATCGGCGACCTGGTCGTGCTGGCCGAGAAGACGACCGCCCTCGGCCGCTTCGCCGCCTGGCACGACCTCGGCCAGCTCGACGCCCCCCTGCGGTCGCACGGGGCGCTCGGCGAGCGGGACATCCCGTTCTTCATCAACCGGACGGTGCCGGAGCCGGACCTGGTCCCGGCGAGCGAGGGCGGTTCCGGCCGCGTGCACAACTACGACGCGTTCTGGGTCGCGACGACCTGGCTCGCCCAGCACCGGTCCGAGCTCGCCACGGCGGCCAGCACCGTCTAGCCGGCCACGCCGGGAAGGAGCACGGTCATGAACGTGTCCACACGATTCCGCACCGGCGAGACGCGGATCCGGACCAGCAAGTCCCCGGCCAGGTCACTGCGGCACTGGCAGATCCAGGTGTTCGCGGTCTCCTGGATCACCTACGCCGCCTTCTACTTCCCGCGCTCGGCGTTCTCCGCGGCCAAGGTCGGCATCCTGGAGGACCCGACGGTCAACCTGGCGCTCACCAAGCAGATGCTGGGCAACCTGGACGCGCTGTACCTCGCGGCCTACGCGGTCGGGCAGTTCGTCTGGGGCGCCGTGGCCGAGCGGTGGGGCACCCGGGTCGTGGTCACCGGCGGAATGATCCTCGCCGGGCTGGCCGCGGTCTCCATGGGTCTGAGCACCGCGCTGTGGCTGTTCGCGCCACT
>DATMDS010000130.1:0-6161 GCA_035557575.1 Pseudonocardia sp.
TGGATCGCACTATCCGGCAGCTGATCGACGATCAGCCCACGGCGGAACGTGGCGGGCAGGAGCAGGCGAAGAAGCGCTTATCGGCCGCGGAAGCCAAGCTGCGCAAGTTCGCGGCGGCCATCGAAGCGGGCGTTGACCCGACGGCCCTGGTCGAGCGTATGAACCAGACGCAGGCCGAGCGGACGGCCGCGCGAGCCGAGCTGGACAGCGCTCCGGAGCCGACCGCGCTGACTGACGCCGAGGTCTACGCCATGATTGATTCGTTGGGCGACGTGGGCGCCGCTCTGTCGGACGCGGACCCGGAAGGCCTGGCGAAGCTGTACGGCGAGCTGCGGCTTGACCTGCGATACGACGCCGAGAACGCGATCGTCGACGTGACCGCCAACCTGCGGGTGAATAGTGTGCGTGTCCGAGGGGGGACTTGAACCCCCACGCCCGTTAAAGGGCACTAGCACCTCAAGCTAGCGCGTCTGCCATTCCGCCACTCGGACCTGACGCGGACCGGCCGCGACCGCACGAGAATAGCTCACCGCCCGCGCCGGTTGCGCGCCCCCGGCAGGTCCGTCACCTGCTGTGCCGGGTCCCTCGACGGCCGGCAGCGGAAGGAGTGTGCAGATAATCGAGCCGTACATCGCGGTGGGCTGATCCCGACGTTCTCGGGGGTCAGGGAGCGAGCGGCCGTCGCGAAGGACCACCTCACCAACAGGCCGACCTACCCGAAGAGTCGTGATGGCGAGCTGGTTCCCGGCGGCACGGCCGACCACTGCCGCGACGTGATCGAGCCGCGGATCGACCGATGCAGCAACGCGGGATCTGGGGGCCGCCCCGGACCGCGCGCGATATATCCCGGCCGCGGTGGTAGGAAGGCCCGCGTGACCAGCGACGGGATTCAAGCAGCCGAGGACGAGGTCGTCGAGCTGGCGTCCGAACTGATCCGGATCGACACCACCAACACTGGTGACCCGGACACCGTGACCGGGGAGCGGGAGGCCGCGGAGTACGTGGCGGCCAAGCTCTCCGAGGTCGGGTTCGAGATCGAGATGGTGGAGTCCGGGGCGCCGCGACGGGACAACGTGTTCTGCCGGTTGCCCGGGGCGGACTCGAGCCGGGGGGCGCTGCTGGTGCACGGGCACCTCGACGTGGTCCCGGCCGAGCCCTCGGAGTGGTCGGTGCACCCGTTTTCCGGTGCCGTGCAGGACGGCTACCTGTGGGGGCGCGGCGCTGTCGACATGAAGGACATGGTCGCGATGATCATCGCCGTCGCGCGCCGCTTCCGGCGCGAGGGGGTGGTGCCGCCGCGCGACCTGGTGTTCGCCTTCCTGGCCGACGAGGAGGCCGGCGGCGCCTACGGGGCGCAATGGCTGGTGAACAACCGGCCCGATCTCTTCGAAGGGTGCACCGAGGCGGTCGGGGAGGTGGGCGGATTCTCGCTCACCGTCGGGGAGGACCAGCGGGTCTACCTGATCGAGACGGCCGAGAAGGGCATTGCCTGGATGCGGCTGAACGCCCACGGAAAGCCCGGGCACGGTTCGTTCCTGCACGACGACAACGCGGTCACCAAGGTGGCCGAGGCGGTGGCCCGGCTGGGCAACCACACCTTCCCGCTGCATCTGACCGACACCGTGCGCGCGTTCCTCGAGCAGATGTCGCGGCTCACCGGGCTGGACTTCCCCGAGGACGATCTGGAGGGGTCGCTGCGCAAGCTCGGGCCGCTGTCCCGAATCGTCGGGGCCACCGTCCGCGACACCGCCAACCCGACCATGCTCAAGGCCGGCTACAAGGCCAACGTCATCCCGTCGAGCGCCGAGGCCGTGGTCGACTGCCGGGTGCTGCCCGGCCGCCAGGAGGCGTTCCTGCGCGAGGTCGACGAGCTGCTCGGCCCGGACGTCACCCGGGAGTGGGTCACCGACCTGCCGCCGTTGGAGACCTCCTTCGACGGGCCGCTCGTCGACGCGATGGCCGCCGCGCTGCGCGCCGAGGACCCGGGCGCCCACACCGTGCCCTACATGCTCTCCGGCGGCACCGACGCCAAGCACTTCGCCGAGCTGGGGATGCGCTGCTTCGGGTTCGCCCCGCTGCGGCTGCCGCCGGACCTGGACTTCGCCTCGTTGTTCCACGGCATCGACGAGCGGGTGCCCCTGGACGCGCTGCGCTTCGGCGCCCGGGTGCTCGATCGCTTCCTGCGGAAGTGTTGATCAGGAGGATGGGCTGATGGAGCTGCGCGGGAAGGCGGCGCTGGTCACGGGGGGCGCATCCGGGATCGGGGCGGCCGCGGTCCGCCGGCTGGCCGCGGCCGGTGCGGTGGTCGGTGTCGCCGATCGGGACGAGGCGGGCGCCCGCGCGCTGGCGGCCGAGGTGGGAGGGCTCGCGTTGCCGGGCGACCTGTCCGACCCGGACCTGGTGACGATGGCCGTGGACGTGGCCGAGGACGCCTTCGGGCGGCTCAACGTGGTGCTGTTGAACGCGGGAACCACCGCCGGACAGTCCGGGCTGGAGCAGCTCGATCTGGCCGGCTACCGGCGGATCATGGGCATCAACGTCGATCACGTGGTGTTCGGCCTGACCGCGGCGGTGCCGGCCCTGCGCCGGGCCGGCGGTGGGCACATCGTCGCGACCGCGTCACTGGCCGGGCTGGTGCCGATGCCCGGGGACGCGCTGTACACGCTGACCAAGCACGCGGTCGTCGGCTACGTGCGGGCCGCTGCGCCGACGCTGGCCGCCGAGGGCATCCGGGTCAACGCGGTCTGTCCGGGGTTCGCCGACACGCCCCTGATCGCTCGGACGCGGGACCAGTTCGGGGAGTTCCCGCTGCTGTCCGCGGACGACGTCGCGCACGCGATCGAGGCGGTGCTGGAGCGCGGGGAGCCGGGGGAGTGCTGGTT
The DNA here is from genome assembly GCA_035557575.1 of Pseudonocardia sp. Lineage (GTDB taxonomy): Bacteria > Actinomycetota > Actinomycetes > Mycobacteriales > Pseudonocardiaceae > Pseudonocardia. Next base: position 2,883 of record DATMDS010000130.1, read on the forward strand.
CTGCCAGCCCGGCCGGGAACCGGCGCCCTACGGCTTCCGCGGGGTGCCCGGGCCGGCCGGCGGGGCGGCCCCGCCGCCGGTCACCTGGTCCGACCACTGAGGTCAGATCGAGAGCTCCGGGAGCATCCGCGAGCTGCGCCGGCGCCGGAGCACGATCTTGCGGACCCCGCCCGGGTAGAGCCGCACTCGGGCCAGCTCCCAGCCGCCGAACTCGGCCTGGATCTGTAGTCGCACCGCCGCAGTCAGTCGGGACACCTCCCCGGGGAGCTGGACCGGGCGGTACTCCCAATCCCCGTCGATCGCGTCTCCCTCGACCGTGCCGGTCAGGCCGCTTCGCTCCACCGGCTCACCTCCCGCCAGCTCGCCGTCCCGCCCGGGTTCACACGAATCGGTGAACGGGCGGGTGAATGCCCACACGATAGGCGCGCCGGCAGCGTGGGGCCAGGTCCCTGCGACGAGCTGCGGGACCGCCCTATCCGGGCAGGCTCACGTCGTCGAGGGCGGAACGGATCTCCGGCGGCAGCGCGACCGTCTCCGCGGACATCGACGCGGCGAGCTGGGCGACGTCGCGGGCGCCGACGACCGCCGCCGCCACCCCCGGCCGGTCCCGCACCCAGGCCAGCGCCACCGCCAGCGGCGACGTGCCCAACCCGTCGGCCGCGGTCAGCACGGCCTGCACGATCCGGGCCGAGCGCTCGTTGCGCCGGGCCTCCACGTACGACGCCAGCGCCGCCGATGCCGCCCGCGAGTCCGCCGGGGTGCCGTCGGCGTACTTGCCCGTGAGCACGCCGCGCCCGAGGGGGGCCCAGGCCAGCAGGCCGATGCCGTGGTGCAGCGCGGCCGGAAGCAGCTCGCTCTCCGCGTCCCGGGCCAGCAGCGAGTACTCGACCTGCGCCGACGCCGGCACCATCATGTTGCCCAGCGACCGGGCCCGCTCGGCGACGGTGGCCAGCTGCCAGCCCCGCGGCGCCACCAGCCCGGCGTAGCGCACCTTGCCGGCCAGCACGGCCACCTGTACGGCCGAGAGCGTCTCCTCCAGCGGCACGCTCGCGTCGAAGCCGGGCAGCTGCCACAGGTCCAGGTGATCCGTGCCGATCCGCTTCAACGTCGCGTCCAGCCCGGCCAGCAGCGCCCCGCGCGCCGCCCCGTCGCCCAGTGCGCCACCGGGCAGCATCGAGCGGCCGGCGATGACCAGCTGCTCGCGGGACACCGCAGCGGCCAGTACCTCGCCCAGCACCTGCTGTGCGGCGCCGTCGCCGTAGCCGTCGGCGGTCTCCACCAGGGTGCCTCCGGCCTCGACGAACGCGCTGAGCTGGGCGGTCGCCGTGTCGAGTGGCGTGCTCTCGCCCCACGTCATCGTGCCCAGCCCGATCCGCGACACCTCCAGACCGCTGGCACCCACCCGCCGCCGCTGCACACGTCCAGCCTATTCGGGAGCGCCGAAGGGACTACCGGTACGGTCCGCGCAGTGAGTTGGCTCGAAGTACTCGTCCTCGGCGTCGTCCAGGGACTGACGGAGTTCCTCCCGATCTCCTCCTCGGCCCACCTGCGGATCGTGTCCGCGGTCTTCTTCGGCCGGGACGCGGGCGCGGCGTTCACTGCGGTCACCCAGCTCGGCACCGAGCTTGCAGTGATCATCTACTTCGCGAAGGACATCGGGCACCTGATCGCGGTGTGGTTCCGCGGCTTCCGCACCCCGATGGTGCGGATCACCCCGGACTACCGGCTGGCCTGGCTGGTGATCCTCGGCACCATCCCGATCGGCCTGCTCGGGGTGTTGTTCGAGGACCAGATCCAGACCGCGGCCCGCAACCTGTGGCTGATCGCCTCCACGCTGGTGTTCTTCGGGCTGCTGCTCGGACTGGCCGAGAGGATCGGCCGGCAGCGGCTCGAGCTGCGCGACATGAGCGTGCGGGACGGGATCCTGCTCGGCTTCGCACAGGCCATGGCCCTGATCCCGGGCGTTTCCCGGTCGGGCGGCACGATCACCGCGGGGCTGTTCCTCGGGTTCACCCGGACCGCGGCCGTGCGCTACTCGTTCCTGCTCGCCATCCCGGCGGTGGTGGCGTCGGGTCTGTTCCAGCTCCCCGACGTGTTCGCCGGTGACGGCCCGACCCCGCTGCAGATGATCGTGGCCACGGTCATCGCGTTCGTGCTGGGTTACGCCTCGATCGCCTGGCTGCTGCGCTTCGTCGCCCGGCACAGCGTCTACGTGTTCGTGGCCTACCGGGTGGTGCTCGGGCTGGTGCTGTTCGGGGCGCTCGGGGCCGGCTGGCTGTCGGCGACCTGAGCGCCTGGCAAAGGGCCACGTAGGCTCCACGAATGTGCCCACCCTGATCCTGCTCCGCCACGCGAAGTCCTCGGCCAACGGCGCCGGGGTGCTGGCCGGCCGAACCCCGGGCGTGCAGCTCGACGAGACCGGGACGGCCCAGGCGGACACCGTGGTGCGGCGCTTGGCGGGGGTCCCGCTGGCCGAGATCGTCACCTCCCCGATGGTGCGCTGCGAGCAGACCGTGGCCCCGCTGGCCGCCGATCGCGGCCTGGTGCCCGCCGTCGAGCCGGAGCTGTCCGAGGTCGACTACGGCAGCTGGACCGGCAGCGCGCTCAAGACACTGTCCAAGGAACCGCTGTGGCGGGTGGTCCAGTCACACCCCTCGGCCGCGGTCTTCCCGGGCGGGGAGGGGCTGGCCGGGATGCAGGCTCGCGCGGTCGCGGCCGTACGCCGGCACGACGCCCGCATCGCGGCCGAGCACGGGCCGCGGGCGGTGTGGCTGGCCTGCAGCCACGGTGACGTGATCAAGGCAGTGCTGGCCGACGCGCTGGCCACCCACCTGGACAACTTCCAGCGGATCATCGTCGACAACTGCTCGATCAGCGTGGTGATCTACACCGAGACCCGCCCGTTCGTGGCCCGGATCAATGATCTCGGCGGTGACGTCGCCGGGCTGATCCCGCCCAAGTCCAAGCGCCGGAGCAGGACAAAGGCCGCCAGCTCCGACGCCGTGGTGGGCGGCACCACGGGCTGACAGCGTGCCAGCCGGCCGCGAAAGGCCTACCCTCGACAGCGTCATGTCCCGAGTCATTCATGTCTTCCGCCAGCCCGAGCGCTTCGTCGCCGGGACCGTTGGCGAGCCCGGAGATCGCTCGTTCTACCTGCAGGCGATCGAGGACGCCCGCACGATCAGCGTGCTGCTGGAGAAGCAGCAGGTCAGCGTGCTGGCCGAGCGGATCAGCGCGTTGCTGGACGAGGTGTCGCGCCGGTTCGGATCCGACGAACCC
>DATMDS010000131.1:0-2309 GCA_035557575.1 Pseudonocardia sp.
GCAGCCAGGGTGAAGGCCCGGACGCTGGCGACCACGTTGCGTCGGACCAGGGCGGCCCCGATCGCGCTGAGGCTCTGGCCGTTCTCGACCTGCACGACGGCCGCCGCACCGCCAGCGCCGGCAAAGTCGGGCGTCTTGCGCAACGCCTCTAGCTGGCGCATCCCGGAGAAGACCCCCCCGGCCGCCAGCACCAGCACGACCAGTATGGTGCCGAGGACGATACGGCGACGGCGCCGCTCCAGGGCGTGGCGTCGCTCCCGCCGCCCACCGGGCCGCCCCGTTGAGTTGGATAGCTCCATATCGTCAACAGTGTCCCGGAACAGCCCGAGGTCGTCAGTCACGCGCCACCACCGGCCCGCTGTGCCTCCAGCCAGCTCTGCAGGATCTCCACCGCTGCCGCCTGGTCGACCACCGCCCGCTGCTTGCGGCCGCGAACGCCCCTGCCGGCGAGCACCCGGATAGCCGAGACGGTGGTGAGGCGCTCGTCAGTCAGCCGGACCGGGACGCCGGCACCGATCCGCCCTGCCAGGCTGCGGGCGTAATCCTGCGCCGCGCGCGCCGCTGCACCGTGCCGCCCGGCCAGCGTGCGCGGGAGCCCGACCACCACCTCCACAACCTCGTGCTCGACAACCAGCGCGGCCAGCGCCGCGAGATCGCTGCCCCCAGACCGATCGCGGTTGAGGGTAACCAACGGCGTCGCCAGTATCCCGGATGGATCAGACAGCGCCACCCCAACCCGCACCTCCCCGACGTCCACGCCGAGGCGGCGACCAGGTCCGGCGGCAGGGGTCATGCGCCGTTGCGGCCAGCGAGCTCGGTGCGCAGGGCCGCCACCGCGGCCGGGATCCCCGCCGGCTCAGTACCGCCACCTTGAGCCAGATCCGGCTTACCGCCACCGCGACCACCGACCGCAGGCCCGAACACCGGTACCAGCGCACCCGCTGCCAGCCCCCGCTGTCGAGCGGCGGCGGTGGTGGCCACCACGAAGGAGACCTTGCTCGCCGCAGGGTCGACGCTGAACAGCGCCACCACCCCGGGCCGTTCGCCGAGCCGGCTCCGGACGTCGGTCGCCAGCGCTCGCAGGTCGGGGCCACTCACCCCTTCGGGGGTCTCGGCCGCCACCAGGGCAGTCGCGCCGATCTGCTCAGCTCCCTGAGCAAGGGCGCCCGCCGAGGAGAGCACCGCGGCGGCGCGCAGCCGCTCCAGCTCGCGCTCGGCCGCGCGCAGCCGCTCGGTGATCACACCGATGCGCTCAGGCAGCTCCTCGGGCCGGGCCTTGAACTGCTCAGCGAGTTGCGCGACCAGCACGTGCTCGCGGGCCAGGAAGCGGAACGCGTCCAGGCCGACCAGCGCCTCCACCCGGCGCACCCCGGAGCCGATGGACGCCTCCGACAGCAGCTTGATCAGTCCGATGTCGGCCGAGTTGTGGACATGAGTTCCGCCGCAGAGTTCCTTGGAGTAGTCCCCGATGGTGACAACCCGCACCGCGTCGCCGTACTTCTCGCCGAACATCGCGATCGCGCCGTCGCGGCGGGCGGCCTGCATCGACATCACGTCGGCGGTGACCGGTAGCGAGCGCAGCAGCACCTCGTTGACCTCGTCCTCGACGTCGGTCAGCACGCTGGGCGGCACCGCGCCACCCGGCGAGGTGAAGTCGAAGCGCAGCCGGCCCGGGGCGTTGAGCGAGCCGGCCTGCGCGGCGCTGGTGCCCAGCGCCCTTCGGATACCAGCGTGCACCAGATGCGTCGCGGAATGCGCCCGCGCCACCGCCTGCCGTCGGGTGACGTCCACCTCGGCGGCAACCGGGGCGTCCAGCCGGATCTCACCAGAGACCACCGTCCCCCGGTGCACTGACAGGCCGTCCACCGGGGACTGCACGTCTGCCACCTCGACGGCGAACCCGTCGCCGATCAGACGGCCGGCGTCGGACTGCTGGCCACCACCCTCGGCGTAGAACGGGGTCCGGTCGAGCACCACCTCCACCGCGCTGCCCTGGCCCGCTGCCGGTACCCCGGTACCGTCGACGAGCAGGCCAACCACCCGGGCCTCGGCGGTGAGATCGGTGTAACCCAGGAAATCAGTGCGACCGTGCGCGTCGAGCACGGTGCGGTACTCGCTGAGGTCCCCGTGCCCGGAGCGGCGGGCTGCGGCGTCGGCCTTGGCCCGCCGCCGCTGCTGCGCCATCAGCGTGCGAAAGCCGTCTTCATCGACGGACAGGCCAGCCTCGGCAGCCATCTCCAGGGTGAGGTCGATGGGGAACCCGTAGGTGTCGTGCAACTGGAAGGCCTGGTCCCCGGCGAGCTGCGAGC
>DATMDS010000132.1:0-22042 GCA_035557575.1 Pseudonocardia sp.
TCGGGGTTGTCGCGGAACCGCTCGGCGATCTTGCGGTACTCCGGGTCGGCGAGCAGCGCGAGGTCGCTCGTCGCCATCATGGGCGGGTTCATCTTGCCCTCGATGTGCGCGTCGGGCACGAGCTCCTGACCCTCGGCCTCCTTGGGCTTCCACTGCTTGGCGCCGGCGGGGCTCTCGGTGAGCTCCCACTCGAAGCCGAACAGCGTGTCCCAGTAGCCGTTGTCCCACTGCGTGGGGTTCGGGGTCCACGCGCCCTCGAGGCCGCTGGTGATGGTGTCGGCACCCTTGCCGGTGCCGTTCTGGTTCTTCCAGCCGAGGCCGCCGGAGTGCACCGGGCAGCCCTCCGGCTCCGGGCCGACGAGGTTCGGGTCGCCGGCGCCGTGCGTCTTCCCGAAGGTATGGCCACCGCCGATGAGGGCGACGGTCTCCTCGTCGTTCATCGCCATCCGGCCGAAGGTCAGCCGGATGTCGTGGGCCGACCCGAGCGGGTCGGGCTGACCCTTCGGGCCCTCCGGGTTGACGTAGATGAGGCCCATGGTGACGGCGCCGAGGTCGCCCTCGAGCTCGAGCGGGCCGTCGGTGCTGTAGCGCTCGTCGCCGAGCCAGGTGTCCTCCGGACCCCAGAAGACCTCCTCGGTCTGCCACACGTCCTCGCGACCGAAGGCGAAGCCGAAGGTCTCGAAGCCCATGTCCTCGTGGGCCACGTTGCCGGCGAGCACCAGCAGGTCGGCCCAGGACAGGCTGCGGCCGTACTTCTGTTTCACCGGCAGCAGCAGGCGGCGGGCCTTGTCGAGGTTGCCGTTGTCCGGCCAGCTGTTGAGCGGGGCGAAGCGCTGCGCGCCGTCACCGGCCCCGCCGCGGCCGTCGAGCTGGCGGTAGGTACCGGCGGCGTGCCACGACATGCGGATGAACAGCGGGCCGTAGTGGCCCCAGTCGGCGGGCCACCAGTCCTGCGACGTGCGCATGACCTGGACGATGTCGGCCTTGACGGCATCGAAGTCCAGCTGGGAGACGGCCTGCTTGTAGTCGAAGTCCTCGCCGAGCGGGTCGGAGGCGCGCGAGGTCCTGTTGAGGACCTGCAGGTCGACCTGGTTCGGCCACCAGTCACGGTTGGTCCGCGGCCGTCCATCCCCGTCGAAGCTGGGACCCGCGAGGGCCGGGTTCTCGCTCTCGCTCGTGCTCGCGGTGCTGTCGGTGCCCTGCGGGCTCGCGGAGGAGTCGCGGGGCTTCGGGTCGGCCAAGGCCGGGTTCTCGCTATCGGTGGGCACGTCAGTCCTTCCTCAAGGGGGACGCCGGTCCTGGAGGGCCGGCCGGTCTGGTGCGTAGGGCGCGTCTGTTTCGTGCGAAGCGCGCGCTCAGCGACGCGCAGGCGGGGACTGGCAGGCGGGGCAAAGACCCCAGTACACGACCTCGGCCTCGTCGATCTCGAAGCCGGCGTCGTCGGATGCGGTCAGACAGGGCGCCCCGCCGGTCGCGCAGTCGACGTCGCTCACCGCGCCGCAGGAGCGGCACACCAAGTGGTGGTGGTTGTCGCCCACCCGCGCCTCGTAGCGGGCGACCGAACCCGCCGGCTGGAAGCGGCGGACCAGCCCGGCGTCGGTGAGTGCACGCAGGACGTCGTACACGGTCTGGTGCGACACCGACCGCAGTCGCGCCCGGGTCGCCGCGAGCAGGGTCTCGGTGTCGGCGTGCGGGTGGTCGTACACCGCCGACAGCACGGCCTTGCGCGGCGCGGTGATGCGCAGCGCGGCATCGCGCAGGAGATGCTCAACCTGTTGGGGGTTCTGCACGACGCGATCTCACCACGAAGAACTGACTGGATCAAATCCAGAAGAGTAACCGTTCCCGCCTTGGTCGCTGTGCTGAATCAGCCCGGCAGTGGGTTTGCGCTGGTGCAAGGCCATGCCGAGGGCGTCGAGGATCAGCTCGCGGCGCAGGCGATCGGCCATCGCCCAGAACGCGACGCGGTGGGGTCCTCATCGTGATCTCCCACCAGAAGCCGGCCATGGAGGCGGCACCACCGTGATCAGCCAGCGGCTGCGTCCGGCCAGCGGACGGCGCCGCCCCGGGTGTCGGTGCCGCGTTGGAGGAGGTCGGTCAGCGCGTCGGTGACCGGCGCGGCCCCGGTCCGGCTCTCGATGCCGGCGAACATGGGCGAGGGGTTGCACTCGAGCACGGCAAAGCTGCCGTCCGGCCGGCGGCGCACGTCGATGCCCGTGAAAGCCATGCCGCAGGCGGAAGCAGCCCGCCGGCAGGCGTGGGCCTCGGCCGGGCCGAGCGGAACCGGCCGCACCACGGTCTCCGCGCCGCGGTAGTCGAGCTGGTCCGAGACGATCTCGTAGGCGGCCGCCACCCGGCCCCCGACGATGTAGACCCTGATGTTGCGGCCCGGGATCTCGGCCTGGAACAGCACCGGCGCCCGGGCGAGCAGCCGAAGCCGATCGAGTTCGAGATCGTCCCCGGTCACCCGCCGGCACCGGCCACCCCCGGCCAGTGGCTTGTACACCAGCGCTCCACCGACGTCGTGGGCGAACTTCCGTACCGCCCGCGGGTCGTTGGTGGCCAGCGTCGCCGGCACGGGCACGCCGGCGGCGCGCAGCGTGTCGAGCTGCTCCAGCTTGCGGAAGTGCTGCGCCATCACCGCGGGTGGGTTGACGAACAGCGCACCCGAGGCCTGCATCGCCGCGACGAACCCGGCCAGGAACGACCGCCGTTCGCGCCCGGCCGCGTACCGCAACCGGGATGCGTCCGGGTCGATGTGGTGCGGCACCCGGAACGGCAGCGGCAGCGGGAGCGACCGGACGTACCAGGCCGCCACTGCCCGCAGGTCGAGGTTCCGGGCGGTGGGCACGCCGTCGCGGACGCTGAGCAACCCGTCGCCCGGGAACCGGGACAGGTCGAGGACGACCGGTTCCATGCCGCGCCGCCGCAGGTTGTGCGCCACGCTCGCGACCTGCGGGTCGTCGCGCCGGCCGATGATCCCGCGGGTCGCGGTGGTCCGGCCAGGCGATGGATCGCCGGGTGCGTTACGCGACACCGAAGACGTCGTCATCGCTGAAGTCGTCATTGCTGAAGTCGTCATTGCTGAAGTCGTCATCGCCGAAGTCGTTATCGCCGGAGTCGTCGTTGTCGGGCCCGGCTGAGAACGGGATGTCGGACGAGAGGTCGGCCTCGGGGTCGTCGCCTTCTTCGCCGAGGGCTTGGGTGGTGATGGTGGGGTTCTGGACGTCGGCCGGTCCGGAGGTGAAGGGGAGCTCGTCGAACGGGATGTCGCCTTCGGCGTCGTCGCCCTCCTCGCCCAGGGACTGGGTGGTGACGGTGGGTTCGTCGAGACCCGCGCCGTCGTCCGCGGTGATGTCGTGCTGCTCCGCGAGGTGTCCTCGGGTTGCGGTGTCCAGCAGGTCCTGGATGTACAGCCGATCGAAATCCATGGCCAATCCTTTGTGAGTCAGGTGTCCGATCGACGCTAGGTCGGTCATCGGGACTCGGGATCCGGGAGCAGCCGGGTGCAGCCGTGGCCGACTACGGGTTCGGCCGCATGACCGTGCGCGGCGATGCGGGATAACCCCTGTCGTGCCGATCCGACGGACCTGGTCACCGGACCGGATCGCGTTCAGTGGCGCGGGCGAAGCGGGCGGACCACTCGCGGACCTGCGTGATCAGCTCCGGCGGCGAGTGCACCGCGAACTCGGCCCCCAGCGAGCCCAGCGCCAGCAGCGGCCAGTCCAGCGAGTCGACCGACATCCTGAGAAGGCACCGGGCGTCGTCGAGCCGCTGCACAGTGGCCCACCGGCCCACCTGGGCATGGACGGCGTCCGCCGGGGCGTGCACGAGCACCTCCACCTCGTGCCCGGCGCGCTGGCGCCGCAATCCGAGCCGGACGAACTCCGCGGCGTCGGCGGTGGGCAGCTCCCGGGTGCGGAACCGGGCGCCGGTGCCCCGCGGGTCGGTGAGCCGGTCCAGCCGGAAGCTGCGCCAGTCCTGCCGGTCCAGGTCGTAGGCCACCAGGTACCAGCGCCGGCCGAGCGACACCAGCCGGTGCGGCTCGACGTGCCGCCGGCTCGGCTCGGCATCGCGCGCGGTGTAGTCGAAGCGCAGGCGTTCGGCGTCGCGGCAGGCCTGGGCGACCGCGATGAGCACCTCGTGGTCCACCACCGCGGTGGAGCTCGCCGCGCTGGACCAGACGGCGGGGACGGTGACCGCGCGCAGCGCGTCCACGCGCCGGCGCAGCCGCGGCGGCATCACCTGCACGACCTTGGTCAACGCCCGGACCGCCGACTCCTCGATGCCGGCGACCGCGCCGTTCACCGCGGCCTGCATGCCCACCGCCAGCGCCACCGCCTCCTCGTCGTCCACCACCAGCGGGGGCAAGGCGGCACCCGCGGCCAGCTGGTAGCCCCCGTCGACGCCGCGGTGCGCGTCGACGGGATAGCCGAGCTCGCGCAGCCGGTCGATGTCGCGGCGCAGCGTGCGCACCGACACGTCCAGCCGCTCGGCCAGGGTGGAGCCGGGCCAGTAGCGCCGGGTCTGCAGCAAGGACAGCAACCGCAACGTCCGCGAGCTGGTGTTGGCCATGACTCCAGTCTCGCGCAATTGAGGTCAGAAAGTGGCCGCTGAGGTTCGTAGAGTTGTCCTCAGCAGCCGATCGAGAGCAGCCGACCAGAAAGGTGGGATCCCCGATGACCACGACCGAGCAGAACACGATCTCCGGCGAGCGCACGGACATCCTGGAGATGCTGGGCAAGCACCGCTACTTCCTGTGCCACACCGTGCAGGGCCTGACCGACGAGCAGGCCGCGCAGGCGCCCACCGCGAGCACCCTGTGCCTGGGTGGGCTGATCAAGCACGTGGCCGCGACCGAGCGGCAGTGGGCCGACTTCATCCTGACCGGCGAGCACGGCACCGCGGACGAGGCGAACATCGCCGACTACATGAACGGCTTCCGGATGTTGCCCGGGGAGACCCTGGCCGGGCTGCTGGAGGCCTACCGGCAGGTCGGGGAGCGGACCGACGAGCTGGTCCGGACGCTGCCCGACCTCGACGCGTCGCAGGCGCTGCCGCCGGCGCCGTGGTTCGAGCCGGGCGCGCGCTGGACGGCGCGCCGGGTCCTGATGCACATCATCGCCGAGACCGCCCAACACGCCGGGCACGCGGACATCATCCGGGAGACCCTCGACGGCCAGAAGTCCATGGGCTGACGGCGCACCGCCCCCAGCTCAGCCGCGCCCCCGCCCCGCTCCTGCCCCGGGCCCCCGCTCCTGCCCCGGGCCCCCGCCCCGGGCCCCCGACCCCGCCGAACGAACGGCACTTTCGCACGAACCTATCGTGCGAAAGTGCCGTTCGTTCGCGTCGAGGGGCCGGGTGCGGAGGGCGGGGCTGCGGAGGGGCGCGGCGGGCGCGGGTGTGGAGGAGGGTGCGGAGGGGCGCAGAGGGGCGCGGGGCGGTGTCGGGTTAGGCGGCGCCTCCTTCGAGCATCTCGGTGACCAGCGCGGCGATCGGGCTGCGCTCGCTGCGGGTCAGCGTGATGTGCGCGAACAGCGGGTGGCCCTTCAGCTTCTCGATCACCGCGGCCACCCCGTCGTGCCGTCCGACGCGCAGGTTGTCGCGCTGCGCGACGTCGTGGGTGAGCACCACCCGGGACGCGGTCCCGAGCCGGGAGAGCACCGTGAGCAGCACGTTGCGCTCCAGCGACTGCGCCTCGTCGACGATCACGAAGGAGTCGTGCAGCGAACGGCCCCGGATGTGGGTCAGCGGCAGCACCTCGAGCATCCCGCGGGCCACCACCTCGTCCAGGGTGTCCTGGCTGACCACGGCGCTCAGCGTGTCGAACACGGCCTGCGCCCAGGGCGCCATCTTCTCGCTCTCGCTGCCGGGCAGGTAGCCCAGCTCCTGGCCGCCGACGGCGAACAGCGGGCGGAACACCACGATCTTGCGGTGCTGCTGGCGCTCCAGCACCGCTTCCAACCCGGCGCACAACGCGAGCGCGGACTTGCCGGTGCCGGCCCGCCCGCCCAGGGAGACGATGCCGATCTCGGGGTCGAGCAGCACGTCCAGCGCGACCCGCTGCTCGGCCGAGCGCCCGTGCAGGCCGAACGCCTCGCGGTCGCCCCGGATCAACCGGACCCGCTTGTCCGCGGTCACCCGGCCCAGCGCCGCCGAGCCGCCACCGGTCAGCCGCAGCCCGGTGTGGCAGGGCAGTTCCCTTGCCACCTCGTTGTCGATCACGCCGTCCCGGAAGAGGGCGTCGATGTCGGAGGAGGCGACCTCCAGGTCGGACATCCCGGTCCAGCCGGACGGGACCACGTCGAGGGCGTGGTACTCGTCCGCCGTCAGCCCGACCGCCGCGGCCTTGACGCGCAGCGGCATGTCCTTGGTGACCAGCACGACCTCGCCCTGACCTGCGGCCAGGCGTTCGGCGGCCAGGTTGAGCGCGCAGGCCAGGATCCGGCTGTCGTTGGCGTCGGTGCGGAATCCTGCGGGGAGCACCTCGGGGTCGGTGTGGTTGAGCTCGACGTGGAGGGTCCCGCCGGCGGTGCCGATCGGCACCGGCGCGTCCAGGCGGCCGTGTTCGATGCGCAGCTCGTCGAGCATGCGCAGCGCCGTGCGGGCGAACCAGCCCAGCTCCGGGTGGTGCCGCTTGCCCTCCAGCTCGGAGATGACCACCAGCGGCAGCACGACCTCGTGCTCGTCGAACCGGGTCAGCGACCAGGGGTCCGACAGCAGCACGGAGGTGTCGAGCACGTAGCAGCGGGTGGATGCGGAGGTGGGGGCGGTACGACGTTCGGCCGCGTTGATCGGCGCCTTCGCGAGCTCAGTCACCGGGATGCTCCCTCGTGGGCGCGGCACCGCACCCACTCCCTTGTTGGGCCGGCTGGGCCTGGTCGGGCTTTCGCGACTCCTGCCGCGAACGCCCGCGAGGGCCGGATGCCGGCCCCCTCGGGTGTAGTAACACCACGATCAGGGCCCTCCCCGGGCGGTTCGCAACGGATACGACCCGCCGGTGTGAACGCTACCGGCGGTCACCCGGGTGCGGTCAACAGAAACGCGGTGTCCCGGATCGGAGTGGACCGGAGAATTAACGCAACGGCGTACCACTTGTCGACCGTTGGCCACCGTCCGTCGCAGAATGTGACTCGGTGGCCCGATCGGTCCAACTTAGCAGCCCGAATGCGCGACCTCAGACCCTCAGCTCGGCGCGGATGGCGCAAGGCGTCCACGGCTCGTCCAGCAGGCTGCGCAGCCGGGCCGGCCCCGGCGCTCGGTCCCACCACTGCCGCAGCAGCTCTGCGCCGTCCACATAGGTCACACTGTAGGCCCGCCACACCGGGTGCTGCAGGAAGCGCACCTGCTGCCGGGCCCGCCGCTCGTCCACCAGCAGCCAGCGCTGCAGATGATCGACCGCCTGCTCCGCGGGCGCCCGCGCGTCGTGCAGCAGCAGCGCGGTGTCCAGCCGGACCCGGGCCAGCCGCGAGGTGGCGGCCTGCACCCGCTCGGCCAACTCGCCGTCGAAGCCCAGCCCCAGCTCGGCCAGCGCGGCCGCGACGAGCGACCCCCAGCCGGCTCCGAGCACGGCCGCCGGCCCCAGCTCCGCCGCTCCCTCGGCGATCAGGCTCGACGGCGAGTTCGCGATCACCACCCGGTGCTCGTCGTGCCCCGCGCCGACCAGCACCAGCTCCTTGCGGCAGCGCTCGGTGTGGTGCCCGGGGTAGGCCTCGTGCGCCACCAGCTGGGCGATCTGGTCGCGGCGCGGCCGGGCGCCGGCGTTCAGCAGCACCCGGGACCGGTACCCGCCCCGGTAGTGGTGCAGGGCCGCCCACGGCGCGTCCGGCACGACCCGGAACGCCACCGTCTCCCCCGCCGGCAGCGGCAGCTGGGCACCGAGCCGGCCGCGCAGCAGCGCCGCCAGCGTCGTGGCCGCGGCCTCCAGCCGGTCCGGCGGCACCTGCAGCCCGGCCCGGTAGCGCGCCAGCCGGGTGCCCAGCTGGTCCCGTCCCGGCAGCAGCTCGGCCAGCTCCCGGTGCGCGTCCCGGTAGCGGTCCGGCTCGCCCGGCGCGACGGCCACGTCGAAGCACTCGCGGATCTCCCGGGCGAACGACACCGACTGGCCGGTGAGCCGCCGGGCGGTGCACTCGACGGCGCGCAGCTGCCCGGCGAGGAACTCCCGCCGCTGCGGATCGAGCCCGGCCCGACCCACCCGATCCAGCAGCCGCCCGGAGCTGCGGACCAGGTCGGACGCCGACGGCCGGGGTTCGGCCGCCACGTGCAGGCGCAGCTCGGGCGCCACCGCGGTGGCCTCGACCAGCCCGGGCAGCAGCCGGTCCAGGCGCAGCGCCAGCAGCAGGTACTCCCCGAGCAGGTCGGCGGGCACCGGGCCGGTGGGTAGTGGGTCGGCCGCCCCGACGGGGGCGGGATCCGCCGGGAACCGGCCGGGCGCGGTCATCGGCCGGCCGTCAGGATCCGAAGCGCCGGTGCCGGGCCGCGTAGTCGCGCAGCGCACGCAGGAAGTCGACCCGCCGGAACTCCGGCCAGTACGCCTCGCAGAACCAGAACTCGGAGTGCGCGGACTGCCACAGCAGGAAGCCCGACAGCCGCTGCTCGCCGGAGGTCCGGATGACCAGATCCGGATCGGGCTGCCCGGACGTGTACAGGTGCGCCGCGATGTGGTCGACGTCGAGCACCTCGGCCAGTTCCTCGATGGAGGTACCGGACTCGGCGTGCTGCAGCAGCAGCTTGCGCACCGCGTCGGCGATCTCCTGCCGGCCGCCGTAGCCGACGGCCACGTTGAGCTCCAGGCCGGACCGGCCGAGGGTGCGGGTGGCCGCCGCGGACAGTCGCTGCGACAGCGCGGCGGGCAGCAGGTCGAGCGCGCCCACCACCCGCAGCCGCCACCGCGCGGTCGGCTCGCTCAACTCGTCGACGACATCGCCGATGATCTGCAGCAGCGGCTCGAGCTCGTCGGCCGGGCGGTTGAGGTTGTCGGTGGAGAGCAGGAACAGCGTGACCACCTCGACGCCGGCCTCGTCGCACCAGCCGAGCAGATCCGCGATCTTGGCCGCACCGACCCGGTGCCCGTCGTTGACGTCCACGAAGCCGGCGTCGCGGGCCCAGCGGCGGTTGCCGTCCAGCATCAGAGCGACGTGGCGCGGGCTGGCGGCACCGAGCAGCTCCCGGCGCAACTTGCGCTCGTACACCGAGTAGAGCAGGTCGCGCACGCCCACGAGCCCACAGGGTACGCGGCACACCGGCGACGTACCGGCCGCCGGCCCCACCGTGCCCGGCCGGTACGCGCAGGCCAGCTCCGCGGGGTGCGGTGCCGTAGCCTCGGTCGCGTGCAGGCCGGGCCGACTGCTCCCCCGTCGGGTCGCGCACCGCTGGTCAAGCCGCGGATGCGCGGCTGGTTGCACTTCTGGTCCTTCGCGGGGTCCATCGCCGCCTGCGCGACGCTGATCGCGGTGTCGGCCGCGCTGGTCGGCGGGGCCGCGGCCGCCGCCACGTCGGTGTACAGCGTGACCGTGCTGGGCCTGTTCGGCACCAGCGCGCTGTACCACCGCCGCACCTGGCGCACCCCGCGCAGCCACGGGGTGATGAAGCGGCTGGACCACTCGATGATCTTCTTGTTCATCGCCGGCACGTACACCCCGGTGGCGGTGCTGGCCATGCCCGGCGACACCGCGCGCTGGGTGCTGATCGTGGTGTGGTCCGGGGCGCTGGCCGGCATCGTGCTGAAGACGGTGTGGCCGCACGCCCCGTCCTGGGTCGGCGTGCCGATATACCTGGCCCTGGGCTGGGTAGCGATCTTCGTCGTGCCCGACATGCTGCACAGTGGCGGGGTCGCCGCCCTGGTGCTGCTGCTGGTGGGCGGCCTGCTCTACAGCGTCGGCGCGGTGTTCTACGCCACCCGGTGGCCGAACCCGTGGCCGGCCACGTTCGGTTTCCACGAGTTCTTCCACGCCGCGACGGTGCTGGCGGCGATCTGCCACCACATCGCCATCTGGCTGGTGCTGTTCTGATCGTCCGGCGGATCAGCCGGTCGTCGGGCCCTTGGCGCGCAGCTCGTCGACCTTGGCCATGGCCTCCCGCAACTCGCCCAGCCACTCGTCGGCGTGCTCGCCGACCAGCCGCACCGCCCAGGCCAGCGCGTCGGAACGGGAGCGCGCCACCCCGGAGTCGACCAGGGTGTCCAGCACGATCCGCTCCGGCTGCCGGAGCCGGGTCATCACCGGCACCGAGGCCACGGTGAACAGCTCGACGGTCTCGCCGAGCCGCACGCCCCACGCGACCTTGCGCTGGTAACGGTGCTCGGCCTGGCGGGCGATCTCGATCCGCTCCGAGCGTGTCGACTCGCGGAACCGGGAGATCCGTCCCGCCTCGGCGGCGGTCCGGTCGGCCCGGCCGGCCTCGGTGTCCGGGAACTCGCCCTCGAGCTCGGGCAGCCGGCCGACGATGAGGATCTCCTCGCGGTCCACCGTGACCTCGGGGGCCTCGGTGAACCAGTCGTCGGGCAGCCGGCCCTGCAACCAGGCCGAGGCGTCCTCGGCGCCGGGCAGGTCGGCCTGCTGCCACCCGCCCCGTCCGGGGCCGCGGCCACGTGCCGGCCCGTGCCATCCGCGATGCATCCGTCCTGACATTCGTGAACCTCGCCATCCTGTGTGTCCCGCGTTCGATTACGAGATTACACAGTAAGAGCGGAAGCGGCAGGACGTTCGCCCGCGGCGAACCGCTACCGGTCGGCGGCCCGGAAGAACGCGTTCGCGGACGGCGTGTACAGCGCCACCAGGGCCGCGAGCACGGCGCCGACGTGCAGCACCCGCAGCGCGACGACGAGCACCGTGGGCCCGTCCGCCGCGGCGAGGAACGCCGCGACCGAGCCACCGGCCAGCCACCAGCCGACGGGTTCGGCGACCAGCGACAGCAGCCCGACGCCGCCGAGCACGACGGTCACCGCCCAGCGGACGGCGTTGCGCCCGGAGCGCAGCGCCAGCACCAGGGCGGCGAGCGCCACGTAGAGGGCACCCCGGGCTCCGAGCTCGGCCGGCGTCGGCGGCTCCGGCAGGGCCAACCTGACCAGCGCCTCCGCCACCCCGGCGGCGATGGCGGCCAGCCAGCCCAGCACCGAGAAGCGGACCGCGGCCGGGGCCGCGGTCCCGACACGAACAGTGGAGCCGATCATCGAGACCTCCGCGCAGCGCTGCCCGGCGGCGCTGCGCCGCCGGCTCGACCAGCGTGCGTCCCGGCGCCGGCGCGGGCATCGGGGATGGCCCGGAGCCGTCCCCGATCCGGGGCGTGAACCGCTCCCGAGGGGTAGGCGGGCTGGGCCACCGGTCAGCGGGACAGGGCGGCCACCAGCTCGGCGGGTGTGGTGACCGGGCGATCGCAGACGAACCCGCGGCACACGTAGGCCGCCGCGGCGCCGTCGACCAGCGGACGATCGGCCAGCAGCGGCACCCCGGCAGCCCCCGGCTCGCCGGCGACGATGACGGTGCCGCCGGTGGCGCGAGCGCGGGCCGCGGCGAGCAGCGGACCGCGGTCGTCGCCGCCGACCACGGCCACCTGCAACGGGCCGGTGGCCAGCGCCTCGGCCACGGTCAACCAGTGCCCGGCGAAGCGGGGATGCCCCTCGGCCAGCGAGCCGGCCGCGCGCAACGCCGCCTCGGCCGCGTCCCGGTACCGGGCCGGCTCCGCGACCAGGGCCGACGCCGTGAGCAGCGCCGCGGCCAGCGCCGAGCTGCCGCACGGGGTCGCGTTGTCGGTGAGCTCGCGCGGCCGGTGCAGCAGCGCCTCGGCGTCGTCGGCGGTGTCGAAGAAGGTGCCGTCCGGCCCGGCGAAGTGGTCCAGTGCGAGATCGAGCAGCTCGGTGGCCGCGGCCAACCAGTGCGCCTGCCCGGTGGCCTGGTGCAGAGCCAGCAGCCCGTCGGCCAGGCACCCGTGATCCTCCAGCACCGCGGCCGCCGCGCCCACGGCGCCGTCGCGCGACGAGCGCCGCAGCCGACCGTCCACCACGTGCCGCGCGAGCAGCAGCTCGGCCGCGCCGGCCGCGGCCCGCACCCAGTCCGGACGATCCAGCGCGGCGCCCGCCTCGGCCAGCCCGGTGATCGCCAGCCCGTTCCACGCCGTGATCACCTTGTCGTCGCGGGCCGGCTGCGGGCGCCGGTCGCGCGCCTGCAGCAGGGCCGCACGGACCCGCGCCCAGCGGGCCGGGTCGTCCGGGTCGGCGAGCAGCTGCAGGGTCGAGCTGCCGTCCTCGAACGTCCCGTCCGCGGTCACGGAGAGCAACCCGGCCGCCCAGTCGCCGTCGGGTCCACCGAGCACCTCCCGCAGCTGCGCCGGGGTCCAGGCGTAGGTCAGGCCCTCGACGCCGTCGGTGTCGGCGTCCAGGGCCGAGGCGAACCCGCCCTCGGCCGTGCGCAGGTCCCGCAGCAGGAATCCGGCGGTGTCGGCGGCCACCCGGCCGGGCAGCGCGGCCCCGGTGATCCGGGCCAGGTGCGCGTAGAGCCGCAGCAGCAGGGCGTTGTCGTAGAGCATCTTCTCGAAGTGCGGCACCACCCAGCGGGCGTCCACGCTGTAGCGGGCGAAGCCGCCGGCGAGCTGGTCGTACATCCCGCCCCGGGCCATCCGCTCCGCCGTGACCACGACCTGGTGCAGCGCCGCGGCGGAGCCGGTGCGCTCGTGGTGGCGCAGCAGGAACTCGGCCGCCATGGACGGCGGAAACTTCGGGGCACCGCCGAAGCCGCCGAACCGCTCGTCGAACGACGTACCCAGGGTGGCGGCGGCCCGGTCGAGCGCATCGGGGCCGAGCGCGGCCGGCGGCAGCGCCACGGTGGCGTTGTCGGCCAGCCGGGCGGCGATCTCACCGGCCGCGCCGCGCACCCGGGCCCCGTCGTCCCGCCAGGCCGCGGCGACCGCGTCCAGCAGCTGCCCGAACGAGGGCATCCCGGCGCGCGGTGTGGGCGGGTAGTAGGTGCCGCAGTGGAACGGCTCCCCGGCCGGGGTGAGGAAGCAGGTCATCGGCCAGCCGCCCTGCCCGGTCATGGCCTGGGTGGCCGCCATGTAGACCGCGTCGATGTCCGGCCGCTCCTCACGGTCGACCTTGATCGCGACGAAGCCGGCGTTCATCCGGGCGGCGGTGCCCGCATCCTCGAAGGACTCGTGGGCCATCACATGGCACCAGTGGCAGGCCGCGTAGCCGATCGAGAGCAGCACCGGCACGTCGCGCCGGGCGGCTTCGGCGAACGCCTCGTCCGACCACTCCCACCAGTCGACCGGGTTGTCGGCGTGCTGCAGGAGATACGGGCTGGTCGCGGTCGCGAGCCGGTTCGGCATCCGTCCACCCTGCCAGCTCGATCGGGGCCGTGCCGGCAGCTCGGGGCGGCCGCCGTTGCGGCGGCGGCTCAGGCGCGGCCGCCGCCGGCATCCTCGGAGTCGCGTCCGGACCGGGGAACGGCATCGTCTCCGGGCTGCTCGTCCACGCCCTCCGGCTGCTGCGCGGGCGGGTCGAAGCTCTCCGGCAGCCGCTTGATCCGTTTGGACATCGACCGGATCAGCAGCGCCGTGGCCACCGCCAGCAGCAGCACCACGATCAGCCCGACCGGGGACGCCTTGCCGAACTCGGGGCCCTGGCCCGGCGGCGGGGCCTGCTGGGCCAGCACCGTGACCACCTGCCCGATGGGGCCCGCGCCGAGCCCGCCCACGTCGACCAGCATCACCCGCACCGCCCTCCACAGGCCTCGACCGGTCCGTTCACCGTACGCGCCGGTCAGACGGCGGGGCTCACCGCCACGTGCTCGTCGATGCCGGCGAACAGGTCGTCCTCCGGCGTCGGGGCGTCGACGAGCGAGCGCACCAGCTCGTAGTCCTCGGTCGGCCAGATCTCGCGCTGGATCTCGGTCGGCACCCGGAACCAGCTGCTGGTCGGGTCGATCTGGGTGGCGTGCGCCTTCAGCGCCTCGTCGCGCACCGGGAACCAGTCCGCGCACTGCACCCTGGTGGTGACCCGCAGGCCGGGGTCGGGCCGGTCGTCGGACCAGTTCTTCAGCCAGTCACCGTAGGGCGACTCGATCCCGCGGGCCAGCAGCGCCTCGTGGAAGGCCACCAGCCGGGCCTTGGAGAACCCGTGCGAGTAGTAGAGCTTGAGCGGCTGCCACGGATCCCCGGTGTCGGCACAGCGGTCCGGGTCGCCGGCGGCGTCGAACGCGGCCACCGAGATCTGGTGGCACTTGATGTGGTCCGGGTGCGGGTAGCCGCCGTTCTCGTCGTAGGTGATGAGCACGTGCGGGCGGAACTCGCGGATCAGCGCGACCAGCGGCCGGGTGGCCTCCTCGTCGTCGACCAGCGCGAAGCAGCCCTCGTCCAGCGGAGGCGGCGGGTCGCCCTCGGGCAACCCGGAGTCGACGAAGCCGAGCCAGCGGTGCCGGACGCCGAGGATCTCCGCGGCCCGCGCCATCTCGGCGCGCCGGACAGCGGGCATGTTGGCCAGCACGTCGGGGCGATCCATCGCCGGGTTCAGGATGCTGCCGGCCTCGCCTCCGGTGCAGGTGACCACCGTGACGTCGTGGCCTTCGGCGACGTAGCGCGCGCAGGTCGCGGCGCCCTTGCTGGACTCGTCGTCGGGGTGCGCGTGCACGGTCATCAGCCGCAGCGGGCCACCGACGTTGGGCGATTGCGGGGACATGAGGCGGGTGGGCGTCCTTTCGGTTCTGGTCACGCAACGGGCCGCTCGGCTGCCGGGATGGTGGCAGACCACCCCGACGCTTCCGGACCCGACACGATTCCCAACGCCCGGCGCCCGCTCCAGCTTCCCGGTGCCCCCGCTTCCCGGTCACGGCCCTGCTGCCCGCTCCGGTCGCGCCCGCGGACCGGCCTTCGCGCTACCGTGGGCGGTCGATCCCGGAAGCCGCAGCACCTCATCCGGTTGACGGACCGGCGACGAGGCCGTGAAGTGCGACAACGGGATCGCGGAACTTTGCGGGCGGGTCAACCGTTCGTCGCACAGCTGCGACGAGTGGTCGGCCCCGTGTTACCGTGAAACCCACACGGCCCGCAGGCGGGTCGTGTTTTTCCTTATCTCGGGGCTATGCGCGTCGCGGGCGGAACTTCCGCTGGACGTTCCTCCCGCAGGCACCGAGCCTGTAGCGCATTGACCTGTACCGGTGGAGGAGTGATGACCGTGACGGAGACGCAGGTGACCTGGTTGACCCAGGAGGCCCATGATCGGCTCAAGGGCGAGCTGGACGAGCTGATCGCGAACCGCCCCGTCATCGCCGCCGAGATCAACGCCCGCCGCGAGGAGGGCGACCTGAAGGAGAACGGCGGCTACCACGCCGCGCGCGAGGAACAGGGCCAGCAGGAGGCCCGCATCCGGCAGCTGCAGGAGCTGCTGCGCACGGCCCAGGTCGGCACCGCCCCCGTCAAGGGCGACACCGCCTCCCCCGGCATGGTTCTCACGCTGCGCTACGACGGCGACGAGGACACCGAGACGGTGCTGCTCGGCTCCCGCGAGGAGGGCAGCCACCGCGACCTGGAGGTCATCTCGCCGAACTCGCCGCTGGGCGCCGCGTTGCTCGGCGCGCACGTCGGCGACACCCGCGAGTACCAGCTGCCCGACGGCGGCACCATGAAGGTGCAGCTGGTCTCCGCGAAGCCGTTCCGGTCCTGATCACTCCGCCGGTGGCCGGGTCGCCCGGTCGGCCCGCGCGCTGATGCCGGGCACCGCGGCCACCGCCAGGACCGAGATCACTGCGAGCACCACGAAGGCCGGCGGGAACTCCAACCGCGTGGCCAGATAGCCGGTGACCAGGGCGCCGAGCCCGGTGCCCGCGTCGAACCCGGCGTTCCAGGCCGCGCTGGCCTGGTTCAGCCGATCCCGGGAGACCTCCTGGAAGGAGGCCACCAGCGTGAGGTTCTGCAGGGCGCCGTAGCCGATGCCGACCACGCCGACCGCGAGCAGCAGCACCCACACGTCGGTCGGCTCGCGCACCCACCAGGCCGTGGTGAGCATGCCGGCCGCGGTCAGCAGCAGCAGCGGGGCGAGGTAGGGCTTCGGACCGGTGCGGTCGGCCAGCGCGCCGACCAGCGAGCGGCCCACCGCGGCGCACAGCGAGAGCAGGAAGAGGGTGGCCGCGGCCAGCCGGCTGGAGTCGATCAACTGCGGCAGGAACGTCATCAGCGCGCCGCCGGTGAGCGTCACCGACAGCAGGATGAACATCGGACGGCCGAGCCGCCCGGCCAGCTCGCGCCTGCTCGGCCCGTTCCCCGCACGCTCGACCCCGGCGTCCGGGGCCGGCTGGAGCCGGGCCATCCGGCGCCCGAGCGGGACGGCGGCCGGGATCCCCACCAGCGGAAGTGCCCCGAGCGCGAACGTGGCCGGAAAGCCGATGCCGTCGGCGATCGGGACCGACAGCGGAAGCAGCACGAGCATGGGCACCGCGACCGCCAGCCCGTACACCCCGATCCCGGACCCGAGCCGGGCCGGCGGCACCAGCTGCGCGACCATCGCGCTCCCGGTCACGGTGACGATCGCGAAGCCGATCCCGCGCAGCGCCGACATGACCAGCACCGGGAGCAGCTGGTCGGACAGGCCGTAGCCCAGCGCGGGCAGCCCCAGGAACGCCAGCCCGATGACCAGCACCGCGACGTAGCCGAGGCGGCGCAGCAGCCACGGCACCAGGAACTGCACCGCGACCGTGGTGAGCAGCAGCACGGCGTTGACCAGGCCCGCTCCGGCCGCGTCCGCGCCGCCGTGGACGGCCCACAGCGGCGCGACCGCGATCAGGGCGGCGTAACCGGAGAAACCGGCGAACGAGACGACGAGCAGGGCCGGCATCCCCGGCTGCCGCCACACCGGCGTGGCACTCATGGCCGCGGGGACCAGCCTCCCGTCACGACGGTTCCACCAGGGAGTGGCCGGCTCGGGCGAGCGCCGCCACCACCTCGGCGCGGTGCTCCGGGCCGCGCGTCTCCAGCCGCAGCTCCACCTCGACCTCGCCGAGCTGCAGGCTCTCGAAGATCCGCGAATGGGCCACGTCGAGCACGTTCGCGCCGAGCCGCCCGACCAGGGCCAGCAGCTCGGCCAGCGCACCCGGCCGATCCCGTACCCGCACCCGCAGCGACAGGTAGCGGCCCGCGGCCACCATGCCGTGCTGGGTCAGGTGCAGCAGCACGAGCGGATCCACGTTGCCGCCGGACAGCACGGCGACCACCGGCGGCCGGAACCGGCGGGCGTCCTCGAGCAGCGCGGCCACGGTCACCGCGCCCGCCGGCTCCACCAGCAGCTTGGCCCGCTCCAGGCAGTGCAGCAGGCCCCGGGCGATGCCGTCCTCCGACACCGTGACGATGTCGTCGACCAGGCCGGCCACCTGCGGGAACGTCACGTCTCCCGGCCGGCCGACGGCGATCCCGTCGGCCATCGTGCGCATGTCGGGCAGCGTCAGCGGCGCGCCGGCCGCCAGCGCGGGTGGCCACGCCGCGGCCTCCTCGGCCTGCACCCCGATCACCGCCACGTCCGGGCGCTGCCCCTTCACCGCGGCCGCCACCCCGCCCAGCAGCCCGCCACCGCCGGTCGCGACGAGCACGGTGCGCACGTCCGGCACCTGCTCCAGCAGCTCCAGCCCGACCGTGCCCTGGCCGGCGATCACGTCGGGGTGGTCGAAGGGGTGCACCAGCACCGCGCCGGTGCGCTCGGCGTACCGGAGGGCCTCGACGATGGCGTCATCGACGGTCTCACCGACCAGGTGCACGTCGGCCCCGTAGCCGCGGGTGGCGCCGACCTTGGGCAGCGCGGCCAGCGCGGGCATGAACACGCAGGCCTGGATGCCCAGCATGTGGGCGGCCAGCGCGACCCCCTGGGCGTGGTTGCCGGCGCTGGCGGCCACCACTCCGCGGGCGCGCTGATCGGCCCCGAGGCGGGCGATCCGGGTGTACGCGCCGCGGATCTTGAACGAGCCGGTGCGCTGCAGGTTCTCGCACTTGAACCACACCGGCCCGGCGCACAACTGCGACAGCGCCCGGGACCCGGCGACGGGCGTGGTGGACACGACCCCGGCGAGCAGCTCCCGCGCGGCCCGGATCTCGTCCAACCCGACCGGTGCCGATCTGCCGCCGTCGGGGGCGGCTACGCGAACCATGTGAGGGATCCTGGCATCGTCGCCAGGCCCCGCGCGGGTGGACACCGGTAGCCTCGGAGGCAGCACGACGCGATCGGCCCCTGGCGGTCGGTCGCAGGGGAGGACGGATGACACGGCTGCGGGCCATCGCGCCGCTGATCGTGGCCGGGGCGCTGGCCGCGGTGGCGGTGGTCACCGTGCAGCAGGCCGGCTGCGACGACCCGGGGCACTACCAGCTCGGCGCGCACGGCTACGAGCTGGTCGGGGGCTGTATCGCGCCCGGTGACCTGGTGGTGCCGGAGCCGGCGCCGACCCCGAGCCAGCCGTGGGAGACGGGCGCCCCGTCCCGCAGCTGACCCCGCCGCCGGCGCCGATCAGGTCGCTGCGACGGCGGCGTCCAGAGCCGAGCGCAGGTCGTCGAGCAGGTCCTCGACGTCCTCGATGCCGACCGAGAGCCGCACCAGGCTGTCCGGCACGGCCAGCGTGGAGTCCGCCACCGACAGGTGGGTCATCGCCGCCGGGTGCTCGATCAGGGACTCCACCCCGCCCAGCGACTCGGCCAGGATGAAGATCTCGGTCCGCTCGCAGATCCGCAGCGCCGCCTCCCGGCCGCCGGCCGCGGTGAAGGAGACCATGCCGCCGAAGCGGCGCATCTGCTTGGCCGCGACCTCGTGGCCGGGATGCGCCGGCAGGCCCGGGTAGTACACCCGGTCGACGGCCCGGTGGCCGGCGAGCAGCTCGACGATCCGCTCGGCGTTGTCGCTGTGCCGCTCCATCCGCAGCGCGAGGGTCTTGGCCCCCCGCAGCGCGAGCCAGGCGTCGAACGGGCCGGGCACCGAGCCGGTGGCGTTCTGGGTGAAGCGCAGTTCCTCGGCCAGCGCATCGTCACTGGTCACCAGGGCGCCGCCGATCATGTCGGAGTGCCCGCCGACGTACTTGGTGGTCGAGTGCAGCACCACGTCGGCGCCGAGTGCGAGCGGGGCCTGCAGGTACGGCGAGGCGAAGGTGTTGTCCACGACCAGCCGGGCGTTCGTGCCGCGGGCGACGTCGGCGACCGCGGCGATGTCGGCGATGCCCAGCAGCGGGTTGGTCGGGGTCTCGCACCAGATCAGCCGGGTGTTGGGGCGCAGCGCGGCGCGCAGGGCCCCGATGTCGCCGAGGTCGACCGGGGTGTACTGCACACCCCACGGCGCCAGCACCTTGTCCACGATCCGGAACGTGCCGCCGTAGGCGTCGTGCGGGATCACCACGTGGTCGCCGGGGCGCAGCAGCACCCGCATCAGCACGTCGGTGGCGCCCATCCCGGAGCCGAACACGATCCCGTGCCGGCCGCCCTCCAGCGCAGCCAGGCACTCCTGCAGCGCGGTGCGGGTGGGGTTGGCGCTGCGGGAGTACTCGTAGCCGCCGGCCCGCAGCCCGCCCACCCCGTCCTGGGCGTACGTGGACGAGGGGTGGATCGGGGTGATCACCGCCCCGGTGTGCGGGTCGGGTTCCTGGCCGGCGTGGATGGCGTTGGTGGCGAAGCCGCGCATTGGCGCCACGGTACGCGGCCGTTGGCGCGGCGGGACGCGGCCTCCTCCGTCGGCCGCGTCCCGCCGCGCTCGTGAGTGCTGAGCCGTGTTCTAACCCGGCTCAGCACTCACAGGCGTCAGCTCCCCAGGAAGGCGAGCACGTCGGAGCGGGTGACGACGCCGGCGGGCTTGCCGTCCACCAGCACCAGCGCGGCGTCGGCCTCGGCGAACGCGGACATCGCCTCGTCCAGCGGCTCGCCGGCGCCGATCGCCGGCAGCGGCGCCGACATGTGCTTCTCCAACCGGTCCGAGAGCTGCGCGCGCCCGGTGAACAGCGCGTCCAGCAGGTCGCGCTCCACCACCGCCCCGGCCACCTCGGCGGCCATCACCGGCGGCTCGGCCCGCACCACCGGCATCTGGGAGACGTGGAACTCGCGCAGGTAGTGCACGGCGTCGGCCACGGTCTCGTTCGGGTGGGCGTGTACCAGCTCCGGGATCGAGCCGTCCTTGCGGCGCAAGACGTCGCCCACGGTGGCCCCGGGCGCCGGCGGCAGGAAGCCGTAGCCGGCCATCCAGGAGTCGTTGAACACCTTGCCCAGGTAGCCGCGGCCACCGTCGGGCAGCAGCACCACCACCACCGCGTCGGCCGGCAGCTCGGCGGCCACCCGCAGCGCCGCGACCACGGCCATCCCGCAGGAGCCGCCGGTCAGCAGCGCCTCCTCGCGGGCGAGCCTCCTGGTCATCGCGAACGAGTCGCCGTCGGACACGGCGACGATCCGGTCGCAGATCGTCTTGTCGTAGGTGGTCGGCCAGAAGTCCTCACCCACGCCCTCCACCAGGTACGGCCGGCCGGTGCCCCCGGAGTACACCGAGCCCTCCGGGTCGGCTCCGATGATCTGCACCCGCCCCTCGGAGACCTCCTTCAGGTAGCGCCCGGCGCCGCTGATCGTGCCGCCGGTGCCGATCCCGGCCACGAAGTGGGTGATCTTCCCGTCGGTCTGCTCCCACAGCTCTGGCCCGGTGCCGAGGTAGTGCGACTCCGGGTTGTGCTCGTTGGCGTACTGGTTCGGCTTCCAGCCGCCCTCGATCTCGCTCGCCAGCCGGTCGGAGACCTGGTAGTAGGAGTTCGGGTGGTCCGGCGGCACCGCCGTCGGGCAGACCGTGACCTCGGCCCCGTAGGCCCGCAGCACGTTGCGCTTGTCCTCGCTCACCTTGTCCGGGCAGACGAATACGCACCGGTAGCCCTTGCGCTGGGCCACCATCGCCAGCCCGACGCCGGTGTTGCCCGAGGTCGGCTCGACGATCGTGCCCCCGGGACGCAGCTCGCCGGAGCGCTCGGCCGCCTCGATCATGCGCAGCGCGATGCGGTCCTTGACGCTGCCGCCGGGATTGAAGTACTCCACCTTGGCCAGCACGACAGCTCCGATGCCGTCGGCGACGGCGCCCAGCCGGACCAGCGGTGTGTTCCCGACCAGGTCGGCGACGTGTTCCACGTAGCGCATGCACCCATGCTCGCACCTCCCATGATCCGCGGCGCTGCTGCCACGGGCGGAACGCGGGCGGGCCGCCGTACGTTGGCCGGACGCGGGTGACGGCTTCAGTCCCCGACCGGACCCCTGGAGCAGCCCATGTCGAGCACGAACGAGTCCCACCCCGCCAAGCGGATGATCGTACTGGTGGTGGGGGGCGCGCTGGTGCTGCTCGGGATCGTGCTGCTGGTGCTGCCCGGGCCCGGACTGTTGCTGGTGCTCGGCGGGCTGCTGACGCTGTCCACCGAGTTCCCGGCGGTGGACCGCTACATCGACCCGATCCAGCACCGGGCCATGCAGGCCGCCGAGCAGAGCGCCTCCTCACCGCTGCGGCTGACCGCCTCGATCCTGGCCGGGATCGCGCTGATCGTCGCGGGCGTGGTGTGGGGCGTGGTCAAGACGCTGCCGCTGGGCGGCTGGCCGACCGGCTCCAGCCTGATCCTGTCCGGGCTGGTGCTGCTGGGGCTGCTGGTCTACAGCTACTGGCGGGTGCAGAAGAAGCGTACGTCCCAGGTCCGCTGACCGCGTGACGGTCCTCTCCGGGCTGGTGGGCGCGCTCGCCGACCGGTCCTTGGGCATCACCACCCCGGCCGTCCCCTACCGGGTGCGGCGTGACGTCGGCGTCCCGATGCCGGACGGGCCGGTGTTGCTCGGCGACCACTACCGCCCCGCCGCAGCCCGCGGCCCGCTACCGGTGGTGCTGATCCGCTGCCCGTACGGCCGGGCCGGGCTGGTCGGCTTCGCGTTCGCGGTGCCGGCCGCCCGCCGCGGCCTCCAGGTGTTCCTGCAGAGCACCCGGGGCACCTTCGGCTCGGGCGGCCAGTTCCGCCCGTTCGTGCACGAGCGGGAGGACGGCCTGGCCACGCTGGCCTGGCTGCGCGCCCAGCCGTGGTGCGACGGCCGG
>DATMDS010000133.1:0-11502 GCA_035557575.1 Pseudonocardia sp.
TGGACGACTCGCGCGCGGCCGACGGCGGCGGCTCCGGGCTGGGGCTGGCCATCGCCCGCGGCATCGCCCGGGCCCACGGCGGCGACCTGCGCTGCGTCGAGCCGCCACAACGGTGCGGCGCCGCATTCGAGCTGAGGATCCCGGGCACGCCCGGCGTGGCTCAGTCCTCCTCGGGCGCCGAGGCCTTGCGGATGTAGAGCAGCCGGTCGCCGCGCTCCAGCGAGTCGACGGTGGCCGCGTCCACCCGGTTCAGCCGGCCGTCCCGGACCACCCCGAGCACGATGTCGGCCAGGTGCCGCGGTGAGCCACCGACCTCCGACTCCTCCACCTCCCGCTCGCTGATCGCGAACCCGGCCTCCGGGGTGAGCAGGTCCTCGATCACCTCGACCACCGCCGGGGTGGTGGTGGCCGCGCCGAGCAGCCGCCCCGCCGTCTCCGCCGAGACGATCACCGACGTGGCCCCGGACTGGCGCAGCAGGTGCACGTTCTCCGACTCCCGCACCGAAGCCACGATCCGGATGTTCGGGGCCAGCTCGCGGGCGGTCAGGGTGACCAGGACGGCGGTGTCGTCCCGGTTGGTCGCGACCACGATCGCGGTGGCCCGCTCCACCCCCGCCACCCGCAGCACCCCGGACTGGGTGGCGTTGCCGGTCACCGTGACCAGCCCGAGCGCCGAGGCCGCGTCCAGCCGGGAGCGGTCGGTGTCCACGACCACGATGTCGGTGGGCTGGGCGCCGTCGCCGAGCAGCGTCTCCACCGCCGCCCGGCCCTTGGTGCCGTACCCGACGACGACGGTGTGGTTGCGCACGCGGCTCCTCCAGCGCTGGACCCGGAACGACTGCCGGGACGATTCGGTGAGCAGCTCGACGGTGGTCCCGACGAAGGTGATCAGGAAGATCAGGCGCAGCGGCGTGACGAAGATCGTCGTCATGGTGCGGGCCATCGGGGAGACCGGAACGATGTCGCCGTAGCCGGTGGTCGAGACGGACACCGTCGAGTAGTAGAAGGCGTCGCCCAGGCTGATCGGCGTGTCGGAGTTGTTGTCCCTGTACCCGTCTCGTCCGAAGTAGACGATCAGCGCGGTCAGGGCCAGCGCGCCGAGGGCGATGGCCAGCCGGCGCAACAACGACACCTGCGGCGAGATGCCGGATTCCGGCATCCGGATCGGTCCGACCAGGAGGTCGGTGCCACGCCGGCGGCGCCGATCACTGCTCACGACGCTGGACGATAGCCGCCCCGCCCGCGACGCCGGGCACGAAGCGCCCACACGGGTTCAGATCACCCCGGCGTCCCGGGTCAGGTTGCGGCGGTCCCAGCGTGCGGCTCCGACGTCGCCGATGGACCGGGAGAGCAGGTGGACGTTGCCGTCGGTGCCGGTGTAGCCGATGTGCCGTTCGGTGTTGTCCAGCCATACCGACACCGGGTGCGGGCCCACCGGAACCGGGTCGCCGGCGTCGATCCGGCGGGTCTTCCACCCCTCGCCGAACGAGGTCAGCTCCCACAGCCGACCCTCGACGTCCGCGCAGACCAGCACCCAGGCCCAGGCGACGTCGTCGACGCTGAAGATGCGCTGCCCGGCGACCGACCGGGCGGCGGGCAGGCCGAGCTCCATGGTCAGCGAGCGGTCGTGCCAGCCGCCGTCGCTGTCGAACATCCGGACGTGACCCCGCCGGTCCAGGGCGAACAGCCGATGCGGCTCGCCCGGCTGGGCCATGCCCCAGATCGGGGCGGCCGCCAGCGGCACCGGGTGCGGCGCGGCCGTGACCTCGGTCAGTGCCAGCCGGCGCCACCCGCCCCCGCTCCTGCTCGACCCGCTCCCGCGCAGCAGCCGCAGGCCGCCGTCGCGATCGGTGACGGCGATGACCTCCTGGCTGCCGGACGGGTCGCTGCCGCCGTGGTCGACGTATCCGACCACGCTGCCGGCGAGCCCGCCGCCGGACGGGCCGAGGTCCTCCCAGCTCCACGCCTCGCCGGGCGCCCGGGACAGCCGGATGATCCGGCCGTCCGCGGTGGCGTACACGACGCGCTGGACGTCGCCGTTGCGGTAGCCGTGCGGCGCCACCGCGGCCGGTGGCGCGCCGCCACTGTCGTCGTTCAGGTCCACCCGCCACCAGTCGCCGTCGGCGAACCACAGCTGGTGCACGTGGTCGCCCGCCCCGCGGTAGAGGTAGCAGGGCACGCCGTCGCGGGCGTGGAACGCGCTGATGCCGTCGCCCCTGGCCACCCGCGGGGCGCCGATGTCGGTGAGCCGGGTGCTCGACCAACCGCCGTCGCCGGTGGGGTGGTGCACCAGCAGGTGCTGCTCGCAGTCCTGGCAGATGACGTGGCTCTGCCCGGGCCGCACCTGGATGCCGACG
The DNA here is from genome assembly GCA_035557575.1 of Pseudonocardia sp. GTDB lineage: Bacteria > Actinomycetota > Actinomycetes > Mycobacteriales > Pseudonocardiaceae > Pseudonocardia. The sequence goes on from DATMDS010000133.1 coordinate 2,358, forward strand.
GCCGAGGTGTAGGGCTTCCGCCCGTAGCTCGCGCGGACGGCCGCCCGGTCGGCCGGGTGCGGCACCCGGCGCCGGCGCGCGTTGCGGTGCATGACGGTGTCGTCGCGGCGGAGGTGCTGCAGGCCGAGCGCGTGCCCGAGCTGGTGCGTGACGACCTGGCGGAAGTCGACCCCCGACCCGGCCGGTCCGAGCAGGCCGGGCGCGTCCCAGACGAGCGCCGGGTTGACGACGATCAGCGCCGGGGGGCCCGGCCGGGTCACGGCGTGCACGGCGCCGACCCGGCCGGGGGTGCGGAACGCCGCGTCCTCGCCTGCGGTCAGCACGATGTCGGCCAGCGCCGGATCCGGGACCCGGGTGATCTCGAACGGGCGCGCCCGTTCGGACAGGATCGCGTTCCACTCGTCGAACGCGGCCCGGAACAGCCGATCGGCCAGCTCGCCGGTGAACCCGCGGCGGGCCCGCGGCAGGCGCAGGTCACCGAGGTAGTAGGTGAGGGTGGTGTGCCGCCAGCGCGGGCCGGTCGCGACGTGCTCGGCGGCCGGCAGGTCCGGGGTGCCGCAGCCGGGCGCGAGCAGGTGCTCGACGGTGGTGGGGTCGGGCCGGGCGGTCATCGGCAGGCCGTGGAAACACTGGTAGGAGCGCAGCGCCCCGCCCAGCCCGGCGGTCGTCGGATGCCCGGCGGCGGCGAGCAACCCGCTCAGCACCTCCGGCGGCAGCTCGACCGGATCCGGCTGGATCAGCGTCACCGTGCCGTCCTGCCCGTCGCCGACGTACACGGCGCCGTGGGCGGCCACCGCGACGGCGGCCGGGTGCGGGCCGGTGGTGATCGTCTCGAACGGCACCGGGACGTGCGGGTTGCTGGTGTCGATCAGTTGCGCGCCACGGTCGGTGGCCGCCCAGACCCGGGACAGGTGCGGGTGCGCGGCCAGGGCCCGGACGGGGGCCGCGGTGGTAGCGGCGCCGAGGCGGGCGCCGCTCTCCGGGGCGTGGACGGCGAGCACCGGGTGCGGCCGGTCGCCGTCGAGCGTCCCGGCCGCGCCGAGGTGGACCAGACCGTCGTGACCGACCGCCAGCGGCCCCGGACCGAGCGGCAGCGGGCCCAGCGGGTGCAGCTCGATCGCGCCGTCGGGCCGGACGGCGGCCAGCGTGTCGGCTGCCGAGGCCGGGCCCGGCGCCAGCGTGACCAGCACCGGGTCTCCGGGCCGGCCGATCGCGACCTCGAGCGGCACCGCGGGCAGCGCGACGGTGTGCCGCAGGCCCAGGTCGCCGGCCTCGACCAGGTGCAGCCGGCGGGTCCTCGGCTCGATCAGGTGGACCAGGTCGGCGTCCGGGTCGACGGCCAGCCCGGTCGGCCGGCCCCGCAGCGCGATGTCGAGCACCTCGCCGGTGTCCGGGATGCAGCGCGACAGGACGGCGCCGCGCGGGCCGCAGGACAGCACGAACGCGGCCCGCCGGCCCGGATGCCAGGCCACCCGGCGCGGCCACGGACCGACCGGCAGCGGATCGGTGACGGGTTCCAGGCTGCCGGCGTCCAGCACGTGCAACCGACCCCGCCCGGCCGTACCGTGGTGGATCGCCAGCAACCACTCGGCGGCCGCGGCCAGGCTCGGCACCGCGCCCCGGTCGTCCGGACCGCCCAGCAGCACCCGCAGGCGAGGTTCGGCGAGCCGGCTGCTGACGACGGTCATGGCATCCCCCGCGGCGTGCGACGAATAGTTCCTTGGGGAGGATGTAGCGTGTGGGTCACCGCGGCCTTGGCGAGCGGCTGACCATCTCGTGGTGAGATGGTGGCGCGCCTCGGCGGGGGCGCGCCAACACATTGCTGCTCGGCAGCGTTGCCACGGCCTGGGCCAGGGGAAACGCCGATGACGAAGCACGCCGTCGCCACGTTCGGACAGTTCGAGCTGGACCGGCAGCGGTTCGAGCTGCGCCGGGCGGGGTCGCCGGTGCACATCGAGCCGCGCGTCTTCGACCTGCTGGCCTACCTCATCGATCATCGCGACCGGGTGGTCGGCAAACAGGAGCTGCTCGGTGCGGTGTGGGGCGACCGCTTCGTCACCGAGTCGGCGCTGACCACCCGGCTGAAGGCGGCCCGCCGCGCGGTCGACGACGACGGCGCCCGCCAGGAGGTGATCAAGACCGTGCACGGGCGGGGCTACCAGTTCGTCGCGCCGGTGTCGGTCGCGTGCGAGCCCGGCGCGCCGGTGGCCGCCGCGGAGCCGGCCCGGAGCGCGACCCAGGAGATCCGCTACTGCAGCTCGGACGACGGGGTGCGGATCGCCTACGCCTCACTGGGCACCGGCCCGCCCCTGGTCAAAGCGGCCAACTGGCTCACCCACCTCGACCTGGAGCGCCACAGCCTGGTCTGGGGGCACTGGCTGGATGCGCTGTCGCGCCGGCACCGGCTGATCCGCTACGACGAGCGCGGCTGCGGGCTGTCGGACTGGGACGTCGGCGCGTTCACCTTCACCGAGTGGGTGGAGGACCTGGCGCTGGTGGTGGACGCGTGCGGGCTGGACCGCTTCCCACTGCTCGGGCTCTCCCAGGGCGGCGCGGTGGCCATCGCGTACGCCGCCGCGCACCCGGAGCGCGTCAGCAGGCTGGTGCTGGTCGGCGCCTACAGCCGCGGGCGGATGGTGCGGGCCAGGACCCCGGAGGAGAAGGACGAGGCGACGCTGGACATCGACCTGGCCCGGGTGGCCTGGCGGCGTGCGGACGACTCGTTCTTCGAGGTGTTCGCCTCACAGTTCGTCCCCGGTGCCTCGTTGGCCCAGCGGGCCGCGTTCAACCAGCTGCTGCGGGCCACCACCTCCAGCGAGAACGGCGGCCGGTTCCTCGGCCAGTTCGCCGACGTCAACGTCAGCGAACTGCTGCCCCGGGTGCGCTGCCCCACGCTGGTCGTGCAGAGCCGCGGCGATCACCGGGTGCCGCTGAGCCAGGGCCGGGAGCTGGCGTCGACGATTCCGGACAGCCGGCTGGTGCTGCTGGACAGCCCCAACCACCTGCTGATCCACGACGAGCCGGCGTGGTCGGTGTTCCTGACCGAGCTGGAGAGCTTCCTGGACGCCGACGCGACGCCGTGAGGGCCGGTCGCTGCGCGGCGGTGGCGCCGCGGACCCGGACGGTCAGCCGGCCACCGGCACCGAGGTCAGCAGCCCGTGCAGGCCCTCGGCGTCCAGCAGGTCGGCCGGCCGCAGCGTCACCCCGTGCCGGACGAAGTGGAACGCCGCCCGCACCCGCTCCGGCGGGCAGTCGGCGAGCGCGGCCCAGGCCAGCCGGTAGGCGGCCAGCTGGACCGACAGCGCCGGCATCCGGGTCGGGTCGGGCAGCGCGCCGGTCTTCCAGTCGACCACGGTGAACCCGCCGTCCGGGTCGGCGAACACCGCGTCCATCCGGCCGCGCACGCCGATCCCGGCCACGGCCGTCTCGAACGGGACCTCGACCTCGACGGGGCGCCGGTCGGCCCACTCGGAGGACAGGAACGCCGACTGCAGCTCGGCCAGCGCGTCGTCGTCGGCGGCGCCCTCGTCGGCGGCGCCAGGCAGCTCGTCCAGGTCGAGCAGCTGCGCAGCCCCGAACCGCTGCTCCAGCCAGGCGTGGAAGGCGGTGCCGCGGCGGGCGTGCGGGTTCGGCGGCAGCGGCTGCGGGCGGCGCAGCGCCGCGGCCAGCCCGGCCGGGTCCGCCGCCAGCTCCACCAGCTGGCTCACCGACAGCTGCGCCGGCAGCGTCACGTTCGGCCGCCGCCGGGACGCCTCCCGCTCGGCCAGCAGCACCTCCACGTCGGCCGCCCAGCCTTCCGGGTCCTCCCCCTCGAGGATCGCCCCCTCGATCATGGCCTCGTCGATCATGGCCTCGTCGTCCGGGGCGGCGTCGACCCGGGCAGCCGCGAACGGCGAGCCGGGCCCGGGGCGCTGCTCGTCCGGGCGGGCCAGGTCCAGCAGCTCCAACTGGGCGCCGGGCTCGGCCGCGGCGGCGCGCTCGGCGCGCCCGACGTCGAGATCGCGCAGCGCCTCCCGGACCAGTGTGGCGCCGGCGTGCACCGGTTCGGACCGCGCGCCCAGTGGATCCGCCGGCCACAGCGCGGTCAGCGACTCCAGTGTGGACGGATCAGGCTCGGTCGTGTCCTCGGCCCACACCTGCGGGGGGTGCACCTGGGCCAACTCGACCAGGTACGGCGAGGGCTCGCGCGGCCGGTCCCCGACGGCGCCCCAGCGGTGCCCGGACACCAGCAGCACCCGCTCGGCCCGGGTCAGCGCCACGTAGCAGAGCCGGCGTTCCTCGGTGAGCCGGCGCTCGTCCAGGGCCTCGGAATGCCGCTTGACCGCCTCCTCCAGCTGCTTGCGGTCCCCGCCGTCGGGCAGGCCGAAGCCGGGCAGGTCGGCGGCGTCACCGCGCAGCGGCACCGGCAGCTCGGCCGGGCTGGTCAGCCAGGTGCCCCCGATCTTGCGCCCCGGGAACACCCCGTTGACCAGGTGCGGGACCGCGACGACCTGCCACTCCAGGCCCTTGGCCGCGTGCACGGTGAGCACCTGCACCCGGTCCGGGGCGAGCACCACCTCGCCGGGGGTCAGCCCGTCCTCGGCGCGCTCGGCCGTCTGCAGGAAATCCAGCAGCGCCGGCAGCGTGGCCACCTCCGCGCCGGCCGCGAAGTCGGCCACCACGTCGGCGAACGCATCCAGGTGCGCCCGACCGACCGGGCCGGGGCGGGCCGCGGTCTCGGCGTCGAGCAGCAGCACCCGCTCGGCGTCGGCGACCAGATCGGGCAACGGCGCCGAGGCGCGGGCGCGCAGCCAGCCCAGCTCGCGGGCCAGCCGCCGGATCCGGGCGAACCCCTCGGCGGAGTACGACTCGGGCGGCCCCGGATCGTCGAGGGCATCGACCAAGCCGGCCTGCTCGGCGTGCTCGGCGGGCAGCGCGCCGAGCGCGAGCTGGGCGGGGGTGCCGGGCTCCCGGCGCGGCTCGGGAGCGGGCACGATCTCCCGGGCCCGCTGCCAGAGCGTGGCCAGGTCGGCGACACCCAGCCGCCAGCGGGCGCCGGTCAGCAACCGCACCGCGGCCGGCCCGGCCAGCGGGTCGGCCACCAGGCGCAGCGCCGAGACCAGGTCCCGCACCTCCGGGGTGTCCAGCAACCCGCCCAGCCCGACCACCTCGACCGGTAGCCCGCGGGCGCGCAGCGCGGTGGCGATCGGGTCCATGTCGACGCGCCTGCGCACCAGCACCGCCGAGGTCGGGGCGGCATCGCCCCGCTGCTGCGCGGCGGCCCACTGCTCGGCGATGGCGTCGGCCATCCAGTCCAGCTCGGCGGCCACGTCGGGCAGCAACCCGATGCGCACGTCGCCGGCCCGGGCACCCGGGCCGGCGCGCAGCTCGCCGACCGCGGGCGCCGGAGCGTCCGGGGTGGCGCCGGCGCGCAGCGGCGCGGAGACCACGTTGGCCAGCGCCAGCACCTCGGGCGGGTTGCGGAAGCTGGTGAGCAGCCCGTACTCGGCGGCCGGGCCGTCGACGGACGGGAAGTCGGTGCGGAAGCGCAGCAGGTTGCCGGCGCTCGCCCCGCGCCACCCGTAGATCGACTGGCAGGGGTCGCCCACCGCGGTCACCGCGGGGTCGTCCGGGCGCACCGGCTCCCCGGGCACGGTCCCGAACAGCGCCCGCAACAGCACCCGCTGCGCGTAGCCGGTGTCCTGGTACTCGTCGAGCAGCACCGCGCGGTAGCCGGCCCGCTCGGTGGCGCCGACCTCGGGATGCTCGGCGGCGACCCGGGCGGCGATGGCCAGCTGGTCGGTGAAGTCGACGGCACGCTCCGCCCGTTTGCGCGCCGCGAACGCCTCCACCAGGGGCAGCAGCTCGCCGCGCAGCCGCTGCACGTCGATCCAGCGGCGGTAGGTCTGCGACGGCTCGGCCCGCTGCCCCTTCCCGCGCGGCGCGGTCGCCAGCTGATCGATCATTGTCGCGGCCAGCCTGCGCAGGGCGGCCGGACCGACCAGGTGCTCGCCCATCTCCCCGGCCAGGGCGAGCAACCAGCCCGTCACCGTGGCCGGGACGACGTCCACCTCCAGGTCCTCGGCCCAGCTGGTGACCACGCGGTGCGCGAGCTGCCACGCGGCCGTCTGGCCGAGCAGCCGGGCGGCGGGCTCGGCCGGCAGCAGCAGGGCGTGCTCGCCGACCAGCCGTCCGGCGTAGGCGTGGTAGGTGGCGATCGTCGGCTCGCCGGCCAGCACGTCGCGCCGGCGCTGCCCGCCGGGATCCAGCTCGTCCAGCAGCCGGGAGCCGGCGAGCCGGCGCAGCCGGGACCGGACCCGGGCACCGAGCTGCTGGGCGGCCTTGCGGGTGAAGGTGAGCCCGAGCACCTGCTCCGGCAGCACCTGGCCGGTGGCGACCAGCCAGACCACCCGGGCGGCCATGGTCTCGGTCTTGCCGGCCCCGGCGCCGGCCACGACGAGCGCCGGGCGGGCCGGGGCCGCGATCACGGCGACCTGTTCGTCGGTCGGCGGTGGCACGCCGAGCGCGGAGGCCAGCGTGTGCGGGGTGAGCTCCACCGATGCCTCTCCCTCGGGCGCGACCTGCTGACGCCGCCGTTCGTACCACGCGGCCTCGGCCCGACCCCGACGGGACACGGTCTCGGCCCGCGGGATGCGGGCGGGGCGGCAGCGCGGGGCGGCTCGAACCTGCGTGCCAACGGCAGCGCGCGGCGCGCGACCGTCCTGGACGTGCATCGGCGGCCACAGCCGCACCCACCGTCACGTGCCGGCACCCGGGGCCGGGTGCCGGATCAGGGTTCGGGGACCGCGCGGCCGGCCTCGCTGGTCGGGCAGCTGGTCCGCACCGGGCAGCGGTCGCAGTCCGGACCGGCCCGGGCGATGAACGTCGCACCGGAGGACTCCCGGGCGCAGCTGCGCAACACCCCCTCCCACCGGGCCAGTTCGGGCCCGTCCAGCGGCGGCTGCACGGGCTGCTTCACCTGGCCGCCGGCCTTCTGGTCGGCCAGGTACACCAGCCGGGCACCGCCCGGGCGGGCCCCGGGGTCGAGCAGCCGGCCGAACGCGCCCAGCGCCGCTGCCAGCTGGTAGATCGCCAGCTGCGGATGCTCGGCGGCCGCCCGGGCGCTCACCGCGACCTTCCCGGTCTTGACGTCCACCACCACCGGCCGGCCGTCCGCGTCGACCTCGAGCCGGTCCACCCGCCCGCGCAGCTGCAGCCCACCGGCCTGCGCGCCGGCGGCCCGTTCCAGCTCGGAGCCGGGTAGGTCCAGCCGCACCGGCTGCTCCACCGCCACCAGCCGCAAACCCTCGGCCCGGCTGGACCGCACCCAGTCGTCGAAGGCGGCCAGCATCCCGCGCACCCGCCCCAGCTCGCGCTGGGAGAACCAGGGCGCCCCGGCGTCCAGCTGCGACCACGCCGAGGCCAGGGCCCCCTGCAGCTCGGCGCCGTCGGCGCCGGCCGCGCTGGCCTGCACCAGCGCGTGCACCAGCGATCCGGTGACCGCGGACAGCGCGCCCACCTCGCCACCGCCGTGCCGCTCCAGCACCCAGCGCAGCGGGCAACGGGCGATCCGCTCGACGTCCGACGGCGACACCGGCACCAGCTCGCCGGGCGCGCGCAGCGGGGACGTCGACGACACCGGGGCGAGGCCGTACCAGTCGTCGGGGTGCGCTCCGGGCACGCCGGCGTCGGCGAGCCGGGCCAGCTGGGCCGCGGCGCGGCGGCGGCGCCGCTCCCGCTGCCCGCCCACGTCCGGCGACGCGTCCGGCGGATCCGGCTCGGACACCGCCCGGCGCAGCTCGCCGACCAGCTCGGCCAGCACCAGCGCCCGGCTCGGCCGGTGCACCGGCCGGTCGGCCTGCTCGGCGGGCAGCGGATCCAGCTCGTCGAGGAACCGGGAGGGCTGCTCGTCCTCGCCGGCCACGGCGCTCACCAACAGCGTGTGCCGGGCCCGGGTGCAGGCCACGTAGAACAACCTGCGCTCCTCGGCCAGCAGCGGCGCCGCGCGCGACACCGTCTCCCGACCGGGCTCGGCCACGCCGGCCACCAGGTCGACCAGCCGCTCGTTGCCCAGCAGGCTGCCGCGCAGCCGCAGGTCCGGCCAGCTGCCCTCCTGCACCGCCGGCACGGCGACCACGTCCCACTCGCGGCCGCGGGCACCGTGCGTGGTGAGCAGCGCGACCGCCTCCCCCTGCGGCGCCCGCGCGGCCAGCGAATCGCCGGGCAGCTGCTGGTCGGCGAGGTAGGAGGTGAACCCGCCGACGTCCGCTCCGGGCAGCCGGTCGGTGTGCTTGGCCGCGGCGTCGAACAGGGCCAGCACCGCGTCCAGGTCGCGGTCCGCGGCGGCGCCCACCGGCCCGCCGCGCGCGCTGGCCTCGGCCCAGCGTGGGCCCAGCCGGCAGGCCTGCCACACCCGCCAGAGCACCTCCTCGGCGCTCTCCCCGTCGCGCACCGCAGCACCCGCGACGGTGAGCAGGGTGCAGACCCGACGCAGCGGGGCCGCCTCGTGCGCCGGCAGCTCGGCCAGCCCGTCGGGGCGTCCACGGGCCGCGGCCCGCAGCGCCGCGACCAGCAGCGGATCGCTGCTCACCCGCTCCGACCCGGCCGCGGGCCGGGCTGCCGGATCCACACCGGTGTCCACGGGTCCGGCAGCGGCCCCGGTCCGGGCAGCGCCGGTCGGGTCCGCGCCGGACCGGTCCGCATCCGCACCGTCCGCATCGGCATCCGGGGCAGCTCCGCCACCGGTCCCGGCCTGCAGGCGCAGCAGCCCACGGCGCAGCCGGCGCATGCGCATCGGGTCGGCCGAGCCCAGCGACGAGGTGAGCAGCGCGGTGGCCGCGTCGGCGTCCAGCTCGTCCGGGCGGGCGGCGAACCGCAGCACCATCAGCAGCGGCACCACGGCCGGCTGCCGGGCCAGCGGCAGCTCGTCGGGCGGGGCGGCGATCGGGACCCCGGCGGCCAGCAGCGCCCGGCGCAGCGCCGGCAGCGACCGCCGGGTGGAGCGCACCAGCACGGCCATCCGCGACCACGGCACGCCCGCCCCGAGGTGGGCGCGGCGCAGCTGGTCGGCCACCCAGCCGGCCTCCTGGGCGGCCGAGCCGAACACGCGCACCAGGACGCTGCCCTCGCCGCCGGCCCCGGCGCCGGGTTCCCCCGGTGGCGGCAC
>DATMDS010000134.1:0-53576 GCA_035557575.1 Pseudonocardia sp.
CCGCTGCTGGTGCTCACCTCGGGAGCGCACCGGGTGGACACCGGCAAGGTCGCGGCCCTGGTCGGGGCGACCCGGGTGCGCCGGGCGTCCCCGGAGTTCGTGCGGGCCGCCACCGGGCAGGCGATCGGCGGGGTGGCCCCGGTCGGGCACCCGGCCCCGGTGCGGACGCTGGTGGATCGGGCGCTGGAGGCCTACGACGAGGTGTGGGCGGCCGGCGGCATCCCGCACGCCGTCGTTCCTTTGACTTACGCAGAGCTGGTGAAGCTCACGGGCGGGCAGCCTGCTGACGTGGCTTGATGCGGAGTCGGCGTTCTGCCGGGCGGTTCAGACCTGGCGGGTTCGTCCGATCCTGACCGCCACTCGTGAGGTGAACTGGCCGGGTGCACCGCGGGGCCGTCGAGGGCTGCGACCGTGGGCGACGCGGCGTCGCGCAGCTCGACGCGGGCGGTGAACCGCGCACCGCGGGGGTGGACGGCGCGGAGGAGTGCGGGCCGTCGGGCGTGTCCCCGTCCGGAACCCGCAACCCCGGGTGCGCCTGTGACTCGCGCTGCGGCTCGGGCAGGCTGGTGCCGGGATCCGACGAGCGAGGGGATGCGCATGGACGAGCAGCGGGGCGATGCGGAGCGGTCCGTGGGGAACGGCCCGGTGACCCTTCCCGACTCCGGAACCACCTGCTCCGGCGGGAGCGGAACCGTCGGAGTGACGCGCAGTGTCGCGGTTGCCGGCAGCGGCGGGGCGGCCGACAGCGTCGCGGTCGCGGGCAGCACCAGGGTGGCCGGAAGCGTCGCCGCCGCCGGCAGCGCCGGGGTGGCCGGCAGCGCAGGCGTCTCGGGCAGCGCGGGTGTCGCAGGCAGTGCGGGAGTGGCCGGCAGCGTCGGTGTCTCGGGGAGCGTGGCCGTCGCTGGCAGCGCTGGCGTTGCGGGCAGCGCCGGGATCGCCGGCTCGGTGCTCAGTTTGCTCTCGGTCGCCCTGGTTGCCTGTGTGGGATGCCTCGGCTGCGTCGGGTGCCGCCGCTGCGTGCTGTGCATCGGCTGTGTCGACTGCGAGGGGTGCGTGCTGTGCATCGGGTGCGTCGGGCTGCGCCGGGGCGTGCGGCAGGTGCGGGTCACCGCCCCCGAGAGTGTTTCGTAACCCGGACCGTTCTTGCGCTGTCGACGGCGGCTGAAACACGGGCTATGAGGCGGCTGGTTGCGGACGGGGGAGGTGCCGTGGTCGGAGCTGCGGGAACGACGGATGGCCGGGACGGGCGCCGCCTGGCGAGTCACGAAACAGTCTCACGTCGAGCAGTTCGCGCACGCGGTCTTCCCCAGCACGTTCGCCGAGCTGGTCGCGGTCACCGGCGGCGGGCCGGCCGACGTCGCGTACCCGGATCGCCGGAACGTTTCTCGACCAGCCGGCTGGTAGAGAAATGTACGGATCCGCATGACGACGCGGTCGAGTACGCCGCGGGCGCGGCGCCCCGGCCGTGACGAGCTGTCCGGCGGACCCGCTGGAACCACACGAGCGCGCCACCATGGTTGTTCCCGGGCGGCTCCACGACGCTGGTGGCAACCTGATCGTGCATCTCCTCGACGGCCGAGAGACTGGCTTCCCGTTGACCCGGGATAATCCGGTCGGCGGGTAGAGACGCGCGGGGTGCCCGGCGGCCGCCGCGGGGTTGTACCGCTCAGGAGACGGCCTGCGCCCGCAGCCCCCGCTCCAGGTCGGCCAGCTGCTCGATCACGATGCGCCGCACGGCATCCGGTGCGTCGGGGTGATCCGCCAGCCACTGCCGGGCCCGTCGTACCACGGGATGCTGGTCGGGATGCTGTCCGGGCGCGAGTGATCCTCTCGGGAACAGGCCCCGCGGCTTCAACCATCCCGGCCACCCCGACGAACCCGAGTTCGCCGAGCGCTACTTCGACTCGATCATCGACTGGTGGGCCTCCCGGACCATGACCATGACCACGATCCTGGGCCGGGGATCGACGGCAGCGCAATGCTCACGATCGTCGTGTCGGCGACCGCGATGAACGACGCGGTGCAGAGGATGACCAGAGCCAGCCGGGGCCGCTCGATGGGGTCAGCCCGGCTACCGCCGGGCTGCGTCCGCGGGCCCGTTGACCGGGGCCGCGATCCATCCTCCGCCGCCGACATGCGGCAGGTCTACCTCGGGGGTCCGACAGAACCCCGAAGCGCCCAGGTCGAGCGCAGCTGTCCCAGAAGCGGGGCGGGAAGGTGGTGGACCGACTCCGGGACCGGCTCACCAACCGCAGCACCGGCTGACGGCCCGCCCGCCATGGCGAAGGTCGTCACGACACCGACGTGCACCACTGCCTGGTCAGGACACCGGGATCGGCTGCGTGTACGGGCCCTTCCGATAGCGATGGTCCTCGGGACATTGGTACCAACCGCCCTCCACGTCGTCCTCGTCCGCCGTCCAGGTCATCTGCTGGCCGCACTCCGGGCAATCCATGACGCGGGTGTATCCGAGAGACAGGCCGGACTAACGCGGGCCGGTACGCTCTCACGGCGAAGCCGAGACCGGCCAGAGCTCGCCCGTGGCGCTGTCGACCAAGGCGACGCGGTCGAGTCGAGCCTCCAGCGGCAACACGTCGTAGATGGTCGCAACCAGCACCGGCAGCTGAGCCAAGGGCGTCCGCGGAGCCACCGAGCAGTGCGGCAACCAGCTGCCGGGGCGGTAGTGCTTGTGCAGCTCGGCGCCGGTCGCGGTGACCGCGTCGACCAACCGCTCCTGTCGCGTGAGGAACTCGGCTGTGGCGGCGGCCAGCAGCCAGGCCCGACCCCGTCGGAACAGCCCGATACCGTCGAAGGTCAGCTCCACCGGGGCGACGGCGCCCAGCCCCGCCACGGCCGCGGAGACGGCGGCCAGGTCCCAGGTCCGCAGCACGGCGTAGGACACGTGCGGCACGTGCCGCCCGTGGGTGTGCGAACGCAGGGTGGGCACCCCAGCCCCCTCCAGCCGATCCCACAGTGCGCGCACGGCCCGCTCCGAGCGCCGATCGAACAGAAGGCAGACCGCCAACGCCACCCCGCCGACGTTAACCGACCAGCCACGCCACCAACCCCGGACCTGCCCGGATGCTCGCAGCGGCGGCGCGCCGTGTGTGAAGGGCGCGGCCGAGGCGGGCCGGCCTGCCGTCGTCGGCGTGAAGGTCGTCACGAGGGGTGATCGAATGGAATCGTCCTGTTCAGTCGCGGCGATGAACGAGGTGAACCCTGCAGGTCGACGTGATCAGGAACCATGCCGCAGCATTCGCCGCTCCGTCCGAACGCGCCGCTGCCCGCGCAGCGCCGCCCCGCACCCCTACCCGCGCCCCGGCGCGCGCCGGCGCTCCACCCGCCCCGTCCGGCGGATCTACGGTCACGCCCTGGTGCTGGTGTTCCGTTCGCCGCGACCGGCGCGGCGAACGGGACCGCGCCGGTCGCGGACCCACCGCGGCCGTCCAAGCTGACCATCAACAAGATCGTCGCTGGGGCCGGTGCTGCCGCCACCAGCGCGGTCGCCGGGTCGTTGTTCGGCGCCGCCGGGACGGTGCTGGGCGCCGCGCTCGGCTCGGTGGTCAGTACGCTCGCGGCGGCGATCTACGAGCACTCGCTGGACCGCACCCGCGACACGGTGAAGGCGCGGATCAAGCTGCCCGGTGGGCGGACCGTCGACGTGGCGGGCAAGGTCGAGGTGCCCGCCCCGCGGGTTGCCGCTGGTGGTGAGACCGGCCAGGCGCACGTCTACGTGGCGCCCGCCGAGTCGACGAACCGGCGCAGCACGATGGTCCTGCCGTCGGCGTCGCCCGCGCGGCCGCGCCGGCGCTGGGTCGCGCTCACCGCGCTCGGCCTCGGTGTGTTCCTGCTCGGGCTCCTCGCGGTGACCGGTGTCGAACTGCTCAAGGGGTCGACCCTGACCCGGGGCGAGACCGGCACGTCGGTCGGGCGCGTGGTCGACCCGCGGCCCGTGCCGGCGGACCCGACCGAGCCCACCGAGACGGGACCGACGACGACAACCGAGACGGCGGAGCGGACCGCGACACCGGCCACGTCGACCATCGAGTCCACCACGGAGGCGACGGCGACCGAGTCGGTGACCGACGAATCCGACGGCGGCACCGGACGCACTGCCGGCGGTAGCAGCGACGCTCCCGAGGACAGCTCGGTGGACGACGAGGCCGACGTCGACGCGACGTCAGCGGCCACTCCGACTCCGACGCCCACCCGGAGCCCCGACGGCGACTGATCGCGGCGGTCGGGCCGTCCACCGATTGACCGACCGCCTGATCCCCGCTTGGCTCGGCGGATGGCCTTCGACGCCCGTCCCGTCACGCCGGACCGGGTCGACGACTTCGTCGCGGTGGCGAACCCCAACCGGCGGGCGAGCCACTGCTGGTGCCTGTCGCACCGGCTGAGCACCCACGAGGTGTCCGACCTCGGCAACGGCAGCCGCGAAGCGGCGTTCCGCGCGCTGTGTGCCCGGAACAATCCGCCCGGGGTGATCGGGTACGACGACGGCGAGCCGGTCGGCTGGTGCAGCATCGGCCCGCGCTCGGAGAACACCCGGCTGAGCCGGTCCCGGCTGATCCGGCCGCTCGACGACGTGGCGGTGTGGAGCATCATCTGTGTCGTCATCCGCGGCGGCCACCGCCGCCGCGGCTACACGACACCGTTGATCAACGGCGCGGTCGAGTACGCCGCGGCTCGCGGCGCCCCTGCCGTCGAGAGCTACCCGGTGGACCCGGGACCGGGGCGGATCGATCTGACGATGGCGTTCGTCGGCACCCGGGCGATGTTCGCCAACGCCGGCTTCGAGGTGGTCGGGAACACCGATGCGACGGCCAGCAAGCTGCCGCGCCTGGTGATGCGCCGGCTGATCTGAGCCGTCGCGACGCCAGGAGCGCGCACCGGGACGCAGTCGGGCGACCGGCAGGGGTCTCATCCCGGTCGCAGACTAGGCGGCTGCGGGCGGGGCGTCCTTGCGTTCCTGACCCCGCACCTGCTCCAGCACGACCGTGGCCTGCTGGTCCACCACCCTGGTGAAGATCTGCTGGGCATAACCGAAGATCACTGCCCAGGCCAGGATCTGCGCGGAGGAGTCGAGGTCGCTCAACCCCGGGATGAAGGCTCCCCGCATCAGGACGAGCCCGGCGAACGCCGTGAGCGCCCCGGTCGGCAGTTTCAGCGCTGCGAGCGCCACCGGCAGGCCGAACGGGACCGTGCTGCCCCGGAGCCGCTGCAACGCCGCCGCCGACGCGACGGACGCGGCGATCAGCCCGACCAGCTGCACGACCACGAGGTCCAACGGGCCGACCGTGTTGGCGATCGCGACGTCGATGTCCTCGGCCGGGTCCAGTCTGGTCGTTCCCGTCGGACACACGAGATAGTCCGTCTTGTCGACCTGCGGACTGAAGCACAGCGGAGCGGCTGCGGGCTGGAGCACACCGAAGATCGCGATGGCCACGACGAGCAGGGACAGTGCGCAGGTCGTGGCGATGAGCACGTTGCGGAAGCTGCGAACGGCGGCGAACTCGCGGGCTGCGGCGGAGCTCGCTGCCCGCACGGCCGCCACGATCTGGTTCCGCTCCACCTCGGTCACCCGTCGGTGAGCTGCCGGGCGCCGCCACGGGCGCTGCCGCCCACGCTGCTTGCCGCCGCTCAGCTCGGACGCGATGGTGAGCAGTGCCTGCGCGCGTTCGTCGGTGTCGCGGAGATGCCGTCTCACGTGCCGGCTCAGGCTCGGGAGCTGGCCGATGAGGTAGTCGTCCGGAGCGATGCGGAGGAGATCGGCCTCGACCGCATCACAGTTGCTGTTGATGCGTTCGAAGGTGGCGCCGGTGAAGCTTCGCCACCAGCTGTTGTCCTTGGCGACGGCCTCGGTCGTGGCGGCGAGCCGTGCCCGGATGGAGGCGCGGATCGGCTCGCCGACCTGGGTGCACAGGCTCTCGTGCAGGGCCTCCAACTCACTGGCCCGGGTCAGCGCTCCCTCGCGCCACGACGTCCAGGGTGGTGGGCCGAGGGTCATGGCCGGGGCCGGGGCCGCCGGCGGGACCCCCGCCGTCGGAGCCGGTCGGGGGTCCTCGGCGTGTCCGTTCGAGCTCGGTCCCGCGGGACCCCACCGGCGGGACATGTCCGTGGACGTGTCCGGTGTGGGCGAGTGTCCGTTGGTGCGCTGTCGAGGAATTTCGGTCGGCTGAGCGAGTACGTCCGTCATGGTGGTCCCCCACTTCTCGTGACGCTGGGAGGAGACCGGCACGACCGGCCTGATACTGGTTTGAACCCGACGAACCGGACACCGTCTGCACAGCCCGAGGCCCTCGGCGACCGGTGGTGGGTGGTGAATCCGGCGGCCTGAGGATTGGAAACGCGTACAGCGGATACCTGGCGTTCACCAGTCTCGAACCAGGGAGCGCCCGTGTCAGAACGCAACACCGTCATCCGCACGCTGCACGACGTCGGCCTGGCCGCCTGGTTCGGTGGCTCCCTGATGGGAGTGATCGGCCTCAACGGTGCCGCCGAGGATGAGGGCGGCAATCTCCGGACGGCTCGGATGGCCAGCAACGGCTGGGCGCGCTGGACCCCGGTCAACGCCGCGGCCATCGGGCTGCACCTGGTCGGCGCGCTGGGCATCGGCGTGGCCAACCGGAAGCGGATGGTCGCCCAGAGCGGGGTCGGTGCCGCCAGCGTGGCGAAGACGGTGCTCACCGCAGCTGCGCTCGGGGCCACCGCTTACGCCAGGGTGCTGGGCAAGAAGATCGAACTGGCGTCCTCGCCGGAGCCGGGCGACGCGCAGCGCGCCGATCAGCTTCCCGGGGACGTGGAGCAGGCGCAGCAGCAGCTGAGCGTCGTGCAGTGGACCATTCCGCTGCTCACCGGCGCTCTCGAGGTGCTGAACGCCCTGCACGGCGAGCAGCAGCGTCCCGGCGAGCAGGCCCGCGGGGTGCTGGGCAAGGTTGCGCAGCTGCGTTCGGCCGCGTGAGCTCGGATCACGAGGACGGGTTGTCCGGGCCGCTGCCCGCCGGCCTGCTCGAACTGCTGCGTCGCCCCAGCCCCTGCTTCGTCGCCACCGTCATGCCCGACGGCTCGCCCCAGCTGACCCAGACCTGGGTCAGCACCGACGGCGAGCACATCGTGATCAATGTCGTG
The DNA here is from genome assembly GCA_035557575.1 of Pseudonocardia sp. Classification (GTDB taxonomy): domain Bacteria; phylum Actinomycetota; class Actinomycetes; order Mycobacteriales; family Pseudonocardiaceae; genus Pseudonocardia. The sequence continues at coordinate 7,132 of DATMDS010000134.1, forward strand.
GACGGCATGCAGAAGGCCAGGAACGTCGCCCGCGACCCGCGGGTGGCGGTGAACATCGTCGATCCCGACAACACCTCGCGCTACTACGGGGTGCGTGGCCGCGTGGTCGACACGACCACGGACGGGGCCGCCGACAGCATCGACGAGATCTCGCACAAGTACCTCGGCCGCTCCTACCCGAGCTTCCGTGGGGTGCCGGAGACCCGGCTCCTGATGACCATCACCGCCGACTCCGTCCTGCCCCCGGCCCGCGACTGACTCCCCGACGTGCCGGGTGGCGCAGTTCGGCAGGGGAATCCGAAATACTGTGGCGGGCATGGACGCTGAGGCGAACATGGACCAGCTCCCCGAGCAGCCCCCGTCGGCATCCGCGTTGCGCCGCGCCCTGCGCCGGGTCCGCGACGGCGTCGCGTTGGACGTCACCGAGGCGGCGGTCCTGCTCGCCGCCCGCGGCGATCAGCTCGACGAGCTGCTCGGCGCGGCCGCCCGGGTCCGCGACGCCGGCCTGGTCGACGCCGGCCGTCCCGGCGTGGTGACCTACTCGCGCAAGGTGTTCATCCCGCTCACCCGGCTCTGCCGCGACCGCTGTCACTACTGCACGTTCGCCACCGTGCCGCATCGGCTGCCGGCCGCGTTCCTGGAGCGCGAGGAGGTGCTGGAGATCGCCCGCGCCGGGGCGGCGGCCGGGTGCAAGGAGGCGCTGTTCACCCTGGGGGACCGGCCGGAGGAGCGCTGGCCGGCGGCGCGGGAGTGGCTGGAGGCGCGCGGCTACGACTCGACGCTGGCCTACGTGCGGGCCTGCGCGATCGCCGTGCTGGAGGAGACCGGGCTGCTGCCGCACCTCAATCCCGGGGTGCTGAGCTGGGCCGAATTGACCCGACTCAAGCCGGTGGCGCCGAGCATGGGGATGATGCTGGAGACCACGGCGACCCGGCTGTGGAGCGAGCCCGGCGGGCCGCACTACGGCAGCCCGGACAAGGAGCCCGCAGTCCGGCTGCGCACGCTGACCGACGCCGGCCGGGTCGGGGTGCCGTTCACCACCGGGATCCTGATCGGGATCGGCGAGACGCCGACCGAGCGCGCGGAGTCGATCTTTGCGATCCGCTCGGTGGCCCGGGCGCACGGGCACATCCAGGAAGTCATCGTGCAGAACTTCCGGGCCAAGCCGGACACCGCCATGCGGAACGACCCGGACGCGAACCTGGAGGACCTGGCCGCGACGATCGCGGTGGCCCGGCTGGTGCTCGGTCCCAGGATGCGGCTGCAGGCCCCGCCGAACCTGGTCGGGGAGGAGTTCGCGCTGATGCTGCGGGCCGGCATCGACGACTGGGGCGGGGTGTCCCCGGTGACCGCCGACCACGTGAACCCGGAGCGCCCGTGGCCGGCGATCGATGAGCTGGCCGCGCGGTCGGCCGCGGCCGGGTTCGCGCTGCGCGAGCGGCTGACCGCCTACCCGCGCTACGTGCTGGCCGGCTCACCGTGGATCGACACCCGGCTGCTCTCCCACGTCACAGCGCTTGCCGACCCGCAGACCGGCCTGGCCAGGGAGGACGCCGAGCCGGTCGGACGGCCGTGGCAGGAGCCGGACGGCGGGTTCGCCTCCAGCGGGCGCACCGATCTGCACACCGCGATCGACGACCAGGGCCGCACCGAGGACCGGCGCAGCGACTTCGCGTCGGTCTACGGGGACTGGGACGAGCTGCGTACCGAGCTCGCCGCGACGCGGCGGAGCGCGCCGGAGCGGCTGGACTCCGACGTCCGCGCCGGCCTGGTCCTGGCCGCCTCCGACCCGGCCGCGCTGCTGGACCCGGCACACGGCTCCGCGGCGCTCGCGCTGCTCACCGGCGACGGCGCCGCGCTGGAGGAGATGACCCGGCTGGCGGACGCGCTGCGTGCCGAGGCGGTGGGTGATCCGGTCACCTACGTGGTCAACCGCAACATCAACTTCTCCAACGTCTGCTACGTCGGGTGCCGGTTCTGCGCCTTCGCCCAGCGCGAGCGCGACACCGACGCGTTCCGGCTGTCGCTGGACGAGGTGGCCGCCCGCGCCGTGGAGGCGGCCGCGGCCGGGGCCACCGAGGTGTGCATGCAGGGCGGCATCGACCCGCAGCTGCCCGTCACCTTCTACGCCGACCTGGTGCGCGCGGTGCGGGCCGCGGTGCCCGGCATGCACGTGCACGCCTTCAGCCCGATGGAGATCGTCAGCGCCGCGGCCAAGGCCGGGGTGTCGATCACCGAGTGGCTCACCGAGCTGCGCAACGCCGGGCTGGGCTCGATCCCCGGCACCGCCGCCGAGATCCTGGACGACGAGGTGCGCTGGGTGCTGACCAAGGGCAAGCTGCCCGCTGCCCAGTGGCTGGAGGTGGTGGCCACCGCGCACCGGCTGGGCATCCCGTCGTCCTCCACGATGATGTACGGCCACGTGGACGAGCCGCGGCACTGGCTGGGACACCTGCGCACGCTCGCGGCGCTGCAGGACGACACGGGCGGGTTCACCGAGTTCGTGCCGCTACCGTTCGTGCACCACAACGCGCCGATCTACTTGGCCGGGCTGGCCCGGCCCGGCCCCACCGAGCGGGACAACCGGGCGGTGCACGCGTTCGCCCGCCTCGCCCTGCACGGGCGCATCGACCACGTCCAGTGTTCGTGGGTGAAGCTCGGCGACCGGCTCTCCGCGCAGATCCTGCGCGGTGGCGCCGACGACATGGGCGGCACCCTCATGGAGGAGACGATCAGCCGGATGGCCGGCTCGGAGAACGGCTCGGCGCGGACGGTGGCCGAGCTGACCGGGATCGCCGCCGCGGCCGGGCGCCCGGTGCGCCAGCGCAGCACCACCTACACGGAGCCGGTGGCGACCCTGGTCCCGGCGGCCCGGCCGGTGCCGCGGCTGCTGCCGCTCACCCCGGCCTGAACTCCCGGAACTGTCGGTGCCCCCCGGTAGGTACTTCTCACCCGGAACGCCTACCCGACGGCGTTCGGTCTGAGAGGATGACGCCGTGCCCGAGGACGACGAGCTGGCCCGCATCGTGCGGAAGCTGGCGATCGAGCATGCCGAGACCAGGTGGCTGGCGCTGCGGCTCGACGATGACGTGAAGGAGATCCGCGGGGAGCTGCGGGCCGTGCGCGCGGTGCAGCGTGAGCACACGGACACCTTGCAGGAGCACTCCGGCATCCTGCAGGAACACACCAGCATCCTGCAGGAACACACCAGCATCCTGCACGAGCATTCACGTCAGCTGGACGAGCATTCGCGCCTGCTGCAGGAGCACACCGGCCGGTTCGACTCGGTGGACGCCCAGCTGCGCTCCCTGACCCAACTCGTCGGCCAGGTGCTCGAACGACTCCCCGACGAGCCCGCCGGCTGACGAGCCCGCGCTGCGCACGCCACCGCCGCTCATCCGGCCGGCAATGGCTGCCCCGGGCAGTCGGCGAGCACCGTGGCGATGGCGTCCCGTTCGGCCGCGGTGACCCACAGCGCGTAGCGGGCCTTCACCGCGACCTGCCGGGCCACGTAGGCGCAACGGAAACCGCGGGCGGGCGGCAACCAGGTGGCCGCGTCGCCGTTGCCCTTGGACTGGTTGGTCTCGCCCGCGGTGGCCAGCAGGTTCAGCGGATCGTTGGCCAACCGCTCGCGGGTGGCGCCGTCGAGCTGCTGGGCACCGGTCTGCCAGGAGTTGGACAGCGCGACGACGTGGTCGATCTGGACGTCGTCACTGGTGGTCGGGCCGCGTTGGAAGCCGATCTCGCGACCGGTGTAGGGGTCGTGCAGCGTGCCGGACAGCACCACGCAGTTGCGGGTGCCCGGGCGGAACACCGGGCCGGTGAGGTCGCGGGCCAGCACGTCGTTGCGCTGGTCGCAGCCGTTGCGGTCGATGTCGCGCCAGCGCTGACCGAACTGGTCGCGCTCGTAGCCGGTGGTCGCCGCGCGGCCCTTGACCGGCAGCCGGGCCAGCTCGGTCGCCGCCGGCCCGGACGCCGAAGGCTGCGGCCCGCCGACGATCACCCCGAGCTGGCTGCAGCCGGCGACCAGCAGCAGGACGAGCGCGAGGGCGATCCGGCCCGCACGACAGCTCATCGAGGGCGGTCCGGAGCGCACCTGGTCACGTCGACGATTCTCGGTGATCGACAGTCGTTCGTCAGCCACCACGCCGGAGCGGGATCACGGCTTGCCGGGCAGCGCCCCCGGCAGCCCGACCGCGGTGCCGGCACCGGCGACCGTGCTGATCATCGCGGGCGCGCCGCGCTCGATCCACGTCGGAACCTTGACGCCTCGCGCCCGGAGCGCAGCCACCCCCTTCTGCGTCACCTTGCGGGTGACGTAACCCACCGCCGGCACCACCAGCAGCACAATCAGTTCTTCCCCCACGATGCACCTCATTCCCGGTCGGCCCGTGTCACGAGCACCCGATGGCAGGAGGCAGGCCGCACCGACGTGATACCGGGACGGGTCCGGCGTGGTCGGGAAGCGAGCGGTCGGCGGCGCTGTCGGACCGCGTACCGTGGCGTCATGGGCATGCTCGGCGAGTTGTTCCCCGGCCCCAAGATCAGTGACGAGTCCGGCGAGGACGGGGACGGCCGGCAGTGGCGGCTGGGTCCGATCGACCTGGACCGCGGGGTGGTCGAGGTGCACCGCCCGGCCGCCCCGCCGCCGCCGGACTCATCGGGCGCGCCCGCCCCGGAGTAGCCGACGACGTCAGCGGGTCAGCCAGGCGGTGGTCTCGCCGGGCAGCATCCCGTCCCCGACCGGCCCGCTGGCCACCGCCACCTGGCCGGCGGGCAGCGGCACCGGCTCGGTGCCGAAGTTGGTCACGCAGTGCCAGCCGCCGGGGCGGGCGAAGTGCAGCACGTCCGGTGAGCCGGTGGCCACCCACTCCAGCGCCTCGTCGGCCCGCAGCTCGCGACGCAGCCGCAGCGCCCGCCGGTACAGCGACAGCGTCGAGCCTGGATCCGCGAGCTGCGCCGACACCGCCAGCGGTGCGAACCCGGCCGGCTGCGGCAACCAGCCGGCGCCCGACCCGAAGCCGTAGCTGTCGCCGTCGGACGACCACGGCAGCGGCACCCGGCAGCCGTCGCGGCCCTTGAGGATGTTGCCGGTGCGCAGCCAGATCGGGTCCTGCAGCGCGGCGGCCGGCAGGTCGGCCACTTCGTGCAGGCCCAGCTCCTCGCCCTGGTAGAGGTAGGCCGATCCGGGCAGCGCGAGCATGAACAGCGTGGCCGCGCGGGCCCGGCGCAGGCCCGTGACCTCGTCGAGCACCGGCTCCCGACCGTCGCTTATCAGCCACTCGGCGTAGTCGGCTCCGACGGGCAGGCCGTAGCGCGAGGAATGCCGCACGACGTCGTGGTTGGACAGCACCCAGGTCGAGGACGAGCCGGCCAGCAACGCCTGGTCCAGGTTGTCGGTGACCACGGTGCGGTACGCCGCCGCGTCGAAGTCGGCCTGCAGCAGGTCGAAGTTGAAGGCCTGGCCCAGGCCGGTCGGCCGGGCGTAGAGCGCCCGGCGCGCCGCCGACGGCGCGAACGCCTCGGCCACCGCGGTCCGCGGCGGGTCGTAGGAGTTGAACACCTCCCGCCACTCGGCGTAGATATCGTGCACCTCGTTGCGGTCGAACAGCGGGTCGGTGCCGTCGAGCACGTCGGGCAGCACGGTGGTCTTGCTGCGCAGCGGCTCGGACAGGTCCTTGGCCAGTGCGTGCGCCACGTCGACCCGGTAGCCGTCCACCCCGCGGTCGGCCCAGAACCGAAGCGTGTGCAGGAAGTCGTCGCGGACCTCGCGGTTGTCCCAGTTCAGGTCGGGTTGCTCGGGCGCGAACAGGTGGCAGTACCACTGGCCGTCGGGCAGCCGGGTCCAGGCCCGACCGCCGAAGTGCGAGATCCAGTCCGACGGGGGCTCGGCGCCGTCCGCGCCGGTGCCGTCGCGGAAGATGTAGCGGTCGCGGGCGGGCGAACCGGGCTCGGCGGCCAGCGCCTCCTGGAACCACGGGTGCAGGTTGGAGGTGTGGTTGGGCACGATGTCGACGATGACCTTGATAGCGGCCGCGTGCGCCGCCTCGACCATCGCCTCGAAGTCGGCCAGGGTGCCCAGCTCGGGCGCGACGTCGCGGTAGTCGGCCACGTCGTAGCCGCCGTCGGCCAGCGCGGACGGGTAGAAGGGGCTCAACCAGATCGCGTCGACGCCGAGGTCGGCGAGGTAGCCCATCCGGGAGGTCACCCCGGCGAGGTCGCCGATCCCGTTGCCGTCGGAATCGGCGAAGCTGCGCGGGTAGATCTGGTAGACGCAGGCCTGCCGCCACCAGTCGGCGTCGAGGGTGCGGTCGGCAGCGAGGAGAACCGGTTCGGTCATGGCTGTGCTCTCGGTCTGTGGGTGGGGACGAGCTGCGGACACGTCTTGCAAGCGCTTGTAATAGCCTACCTATGTGGCCTGGCCCGGCAAGAAGAATTCCGGCAGCTAGCTGGTTAACCTGACCACATCTCGCCTGTATCCCGCTTGCACTCCACCGCGGAGGACCGCGTCACCGTGCCCGAGCCGCAAATCGCCACCATGGCCGACGTGGCCGCCCGCGCCGGCGTCTCGGTGGCCACCGTGTCCCGAGCGCTGCGCGGCTCCGAGCTGGTGTCCGCACCCACCGCGGCGCGCATCCGCTCGGCCGCGGCCGAGCTCGGCTTCTCGATATCGCGCAGTGCGTCGGCGCTGGCCACCGGCCGGCTCGGCCGGATCGCGGTGCTCGTCGGTGGCCGGCTCAACTCCTGGTTCAACGGCACCATCCTGGATGCGATCTACGGCCGGCTGCGGCAGGCCGACCACGAGTTGCTGATCTTCCGGATCCTCGGGGTGGCCGACCGGGACGACTTCTTCACCACGCTGCCGGCCCGGCGCAACGCCGACGCGATCGTCGTCGTCTCGTTCGCGCTGTCCCCGGCCGAGCGCTCCCGGCTCGGCGCGCTGTCGATGCCGATCGTCTACCTGAACCAGCGCGCCCGGGGCGCCGCCAGCGTGGCCATCGACGACGCGGCCGGGGTTCGCGCCGGCATGCGGTACCTGGCCAACCTCGGCCACCGCCGGATCGCGTTCGCCCGCGTCGAGAACCGGGTGGGCCTGCGCTACAGCGCCGTCGAGCGGATCGACGGCTTCCGCAGCGAGCAGGCCGTCGCCGGCGTCCCGGTCGCCGACCAGCTGATCGTCACCGCGGCCGACGTCCGGGACGGGGACGGGCTGCTCGGCCAGCTGCTGGCCGTGGAGGAGATGCCCACCGCGGTGCTGGTCGACACCGACGAGCTGGCGATCAGCCTGCTGGAGGCCATGTCGCGGGTCGGGCTACGGGCTCCGCAGGACCTGTCGGTGCTGGGCTTCGACGACCACGCCATGGCCGCGTCCTTCGGCCTCAGCACCATCGCGCAGCCGGTCGACGCGCTGGGCGCGGAGGCCGCGACGATGGCGCTGACCCTGGCGGCCGGTCAGGCCCCGCCGCGGAAGCGGGTCGTGATGCCGACCCGGCTCGTGCCCCGGCACACCACGGCGCGGCCCGCCAACGGCTGAGCGAAGCCGATCGGCCCGGGACCGAACCGACGAGCCGGACGGAACGTACATCTCTCCATCCTCGTATGATTTCGGTCCCGGCACGAAGGAATCCCCATGCGCACCCCTGTAGCCGCCAGCCTGCTCGCCGTGCTCGTCAGCGCCGCCGTGAGCGGATGCGGCGTGTTCGGCTCCGCCCCGCAGCCCGGCACCCAGCCTCCGTCCCCCGCGCTCCCGGTGCCCGTCAGCGGCGCCGCCGGCACCCCGGACGCCCCGCTGACGATCACCGCCCTGGTCGACGGCACCGAGCTGGTCACGTTCAGCACCGACAATCCCGCCATCCGGGAGAACCGCACCGTCACCGGCCTGCGCGGCGACCGGAGCCTGGTCGGCATCGACTACCGGATGCAGGACGGGGAGCTGTACGGCGTCGGGGACGCCGGCGGCATCTACACCCTCGACGGCTCGGGCGGCGCCAACAAGGTCAAGCAGCTGAGCGTGGCGCTGCAGGGGGAGCGCTTCGGCGTGGACTTCAACCCGGCCGCGAACGCGCTGCGCATCGTCAGCGACACCGGGCAGAACCTGCGCCAGCCCTTCGCCGACCCGGCCGCCCGCACCGCGGAGGACAAGGCCCTGACCAATCCGGCCGCGCCGCCGGCCACGGGCAGCGTCCCGGCCGCGGGCGTCGGGGGCGCCGGCTACACCAACAACGACTCCGACGCCGCCACGGCCACCGCCCTGTTCGTGCTCGACACCGAGGCGGACCGGCTGTCGATCCAGTCCCCGGCGAACGCCGGGACCCTGGCCCCGGTCGGCAATCTCGGAGTCGACGCCGGGGCGGTGGCCGGGTTCGACGTGCACAGCCCGGTCCCCGGCGGCCCGAGCACCGACATGCTCGCGCTGGCCACGCTGCAGGTGGACGACCGGTACGGCCTGTACGAGATCGACCTGCTGACCGGGAAGGCCGAGCGGCTGGACGAGCTGGCCGGGCCGGTCATCGACATCGCCATCCCGATCGACGGCGGCTGAGCCCGGCTCACCTCCGGCGGCAAGCCGGTCGACGCGGCTGACAGGATTGGCTCATGACCGCGTCCACCGACCGCCGTCTCCGGGTGCTCTCCGGGATCCAACCGACGGCGGACTCCTTCCACCTCGGCAACTATCTCGGCGCGCTGCGCCAGTGGGTGCGGATGCAGGACGACCACGACGCGTACTACTTCATCCCGGACCTGCACGCGATCACCGTCGAGCACGACCCGGCGCTGCTCGCCCCGCGCACCCGGATCGCGGTGGCACAGCTGCTCGCGCTCGGACTGGACCCGGCCCGCTGCACCGTCTTCGTGCAGTCCCAGGTGCCCGAGCACGCCCAGTTGGCCTGGGTACTGGGCTGCATCACCGGGTTCGGCGAGGCCGGTCGGATGACCCAGTTCAAGGACAAGTCGTCGCGCCAGGGTACGGACCGGGCCACCGTCGGCCTGTTCACCTACCCGGTGCTGCAGGCGGCCGACATCCTGCTCTACCAGGCCGACCGGGTGCCCGTGGGCGAGGACCAGCGCCAGCACCTGGAGCTCACCCGCGACCTGGCGCAGCGGTTCAACTCCCGCTTCGGGGCGCGGGTCTTCACCGTACCCGAGCCGTACATCCTGGCCGGCACCGCGAAGATCCAGGACCTGCAGGACCCGAGCATCAAGATGAGCAAGTCCGCGTCCAGCCCGGCCGGCCTGATCGACCTGCTCGACGACCCCAGGGCCAACGCCAAGAAGATCCGCTCCGCGGTCACCGACACCGAGCGGGAGATCCGCTACGACCCGGCGGCCAAGCCGGGCATCTCCAACCTGCTCACGATCTACGCGGCGCTGACCGAGAGGAAGATCGGCGAGCTGGAGGACGCCTACGCCGGGCGTGGCTACGGCGACCTGAAGAAGGATCTGGCCGAGATCGTCGTCGATTTCACTGCGCCGCTGCGCGAACGGGTACAGGCCTATGTGGACGACCCGGCCGAGCTCGACCGGGTGCTCGCCGACGGGGCGGTGCGGGCCCGCGAGGTCGCCGGCACGACACTTGTCGACGTCTACGACAGGATCGGGTTCCTGCCGCCGACCGGATGAGGGGGACAAGGGTGGCCACTCCCACCGCTGTGGATCGGGACGCCGACGAGGTGCGGCGCCAGGCCGCGCAGCCGGAGCCACCGCCGAAGACGTCGAAGTTGGAGCAGCTGCGGGCCCGCTACGGGTGGCTGGACCACCTGGTCCGGGCGGGCACCCGCTACACCGACCGGCACGGCGACCACTACGCCGCGGCCATCACCTTCTTCAGCGTGCTCTCGCTGGTGCCGCTGTTGATGATCGCGTTCGCGGTCGCCGGGTACGTGCTGTTCTTCAACCCGTCGTTGCTGGACGAGCTGCGCGCGGCGATCACCGAGAACGTGCCCGGCAACCTGGCCGACACCATCAACCCGATCGTCGACCAGGCGATCAGCCAGCGCGGCACGGTCGGGATCGTCGGCCTGCTCGGCGCCCTGTACTCCGGAATCGGCTGGATGTCGAACCTGCGGGAGGCGCTGTCCGAGCAGTGGGCGCAGGTTCCCGAGACGCCCGCCCTGCCCAAGCGGATGCTGTTCGACCTGCTGGCGCTGCTCGGACTGGGTGTCGCGCTCGTCGGCTCGTTCGCGATCACCGGGATCGCGTCCGGGCTGGCCGAGACGGTGCTGGAGCTGGTCGGCCTGGCCGAGCAGGGCTGGGCGGTCATCCTGCTCAGGGTGCTCGGGGTGGCGCTCGGGCTGGTGGCCAACTGGTTGATCTTCCTCTGGGTGATCGCCCGGCTACCCCGCGAGCACGCCACGCTGCGCAGCGCGGCCCGGGCCGCCCTGCTCGGCGCGGTCGGTTTCGAGGTCCTCAAGCAGGTGATGACCTACTACCTGGCCAGCGTCACGACCTCGCCCAGCGGCGCGGTGTTCGGCTCGCTGCTCGGCCTGCTCGTGTTCACCTTCTTCGTGTCCCGGTTCATCCTGTTCATCACCGCCTGGGCGGCCACCGCCAAGGAGAACGAGCAGGAGGACCCGGCGCCGGTCCCGGGGCCGGTGGTGATCCGTTCCGAGGTCACGGTCCGCTCCGGCCCGTCCGGTGGTACCGCGGCCGGCCTGCTCGGCGCCGGGCTGCTCACCGGCCTGCTCGGCGGCCGGTTGCTGTCGGGGCGACGCCGCTGACCGCGCTCGTCAGCGGGCGCGCCGCCGCAGCACCAGCACCATGGACACGGTGACCGCGGCGGTCACCAGGATGAGTTCCACCGGCAGCCCGGAGGGCCCCACCTCGCCGGCTGCGCTGGCCCGTGCGTCCCCGACGGCCGCTCCGCTCGCCGCGGTGACCGGCGGCGGGTCCGGCACCGGGGGGCTGTCCACCAGCTGTCCGATCGGCGGTGCCCCGGCCGGCTGGGCGAAGCCCCAGTCCAGCAGCGTGGCCGCCTGCCGCCACATCGGCACCGGCTCCTGCTCGCCGCGCATCAACGCCACCACCAGCCGGCGCCCGTCGCGCTCGGCCGCACCGACCAGCGTGTGCCGGGCCGCGTCGGTGAAGCCGGCCTTGCCGCCGATGGCGTCGGGGTAGTTCTGCAGCAGCTTGTTGGAGTTGGTCAGCTCGAAGCCGGGCAGGTCGCCGTAGCCGGGGAACGGCACCGACTCGGTGCCGATCGTCTCCGCGAACAGCGGGTCGCGCATCGCCACCCGGAACATCAGGGCCAGGTCGTAGGCCGAGGACGCCATGCCCGGGCCGTCCAGCCCGGACGGGGTGGCCGGGCGGGTGTCCAGTGCCCCGAGCTGCTGGGCCATCGCCGACATGTCCTTGACCGCCGCGGCGTCCCCACCCAGGGCCCGGGCCAGCGCCTGCGCGGCGTCGTTGCCCGAGTTGAGCAGCATTCCGTCCAGCAGCTCGCGCACGGTGTAGTGCCCGCCCGGCCCGATCCCGGCCTTGCTGCCGTCGATCACCACGTCCGCGGCCTCGCCGTCGACCACCGCGTCCGGCTGCAGGTTGCGCCGCACCACCAGCGCGCTGAGCACCTTGAGCGTGGACGCCGGGCGGTGCCGGGCGTGCGGGGCGTGGGCGGCGAGCACCTGACCGCTGTCCAGGTCGGCCAGCACCCACGACGCGGCGCCGACCGTCGGCACGCCGGGCGGCCCGATGATGCCGCAGGAGCCGAGCGCGTCCCCGCCCACCGGGTGGCTGGGCCAGGGCAGCGGCGGCGGAGCCGTCCGGCCCGCCTCCTCGCGCGCCGCGGGCGGCGGCGGCACCTGCTGGGCCGCGCAGTCCGCCGCGACCGGTGCCGCCACCGGCGCCACCGCGGTCGCCGGCGCCGCCTGCGCCGGGCCGACGGCGGTCACCGCCAGCACCACCGCCACGCCGAGCGCCCCGATCCACCGCACGGGACGACCATAAGCCTCGATCCGGTAACGGTGATCCCCGGATCAGCCTCGGCGGGACGGCATCGGAAGCGCCGGGAGGAATCGGACGCTGCCGTGCACGGACAGCTGGTCACTCAGCGGAGCCGACGATTCGGTCACGCACGCCCACCGATCGTGTGATCCGGCGCCCACCTCGGTTACGGTCCCCGTCGTCGCGCGGGTCCTCACGACCCGGCCCGAACAGGAGGCATTCGGAGTGCGGATCAGACGAGGACATGCGCTGGCAGCCGCCGTGTTGACCGGCGCCCTGGTGATCACGGGCTGTGCCCGCGACACCGGCAGCAGCGCGCCCCCCGCCGGAGGCGGCGGCTCCGGCGCGGCCGAGTGCACTCGCAACCCGGCACCGACCGGCGCCGCCGCCGCGGCGCCGACCACCCCACCGGCCGCCTCCGTGGCGGACGCCAGCGGCCTGCGGGTCGGGCTGGCCTACGACATCGGCGGGCGCGGGGACGGCTCGTTCAACGACGCCGCCGCGGCCGGGCTGGAGAAGGCCATCGCGGATCTGGGCGTGGTGAAGGAGAACACCAAGGAGCTGGCGGCCGCGGCGAACGAGAGCGAGGACGCGGCGACCACCCGGCTGCGGCAGCTGGTGTCCGAGGGCTTCAACCCGATCATCGCGGTCGGCTTCAAGTACGCGGGGCCGCTCAAGGTGGTGGCGGGGGAGAACCCGCAGACCCAGTTCGCCATCGTCGACGACCCGTCGGTCGAGCTGCCCAACGTCACCCGGCTGGTCTTCGCCGAGGAGCAGGGCTCGTTCCTGGTCGGCGCGGCCGCCGCGCTGAAGACGCAGACCTGCAAGATCGGGTTCGTGGGCGGCGTGGAGCAGCCGCTGATCCAGAAGTTCCAGGCCGGCTACGTGCAGGGCGCCAAGGCGGTGGCTCCGGACGTCCAGATCGACATCAAGTACCTGAGCCCGGCCGGTGACTTCACCGGGTTCAACGACGCCGCGAAGGGCCAGGTCGTGGCGAGCGGCGAGCTGGACGCCGGCGCCGACGTGATCTACCACGCCGCCGGCGCTTCCGGGCAGGGTGTGTTCCAGGCGGTCAAGGCGGCCAACAAGATGGCCATCGGCGTGGACTCCGACCAGTACAACGTGCCCACCTACGCCGACGTCAAGGACGTGATCATCACGTCCATGCTGAAGCGGGTGGACGTGGCGGTGTTCGACTACGTCAACGCCGTCGCCGCGGGTGACACCAGCACGCTGCCCAAGGTCTTCGACCTGGCCGTGGACGGCGTCGGCTACGCCACGTCGGGCGGCAAGGTCGACGACATCGCCACCGACCTGGACGCCTACAAGGCTGCGATCATCAGCGGCGAGATCAAGGTGGAGTCGACCCCCTCGTCCTGACACCGGGCGGGCATCGGGGTCGGGCCGCGGCAGCGGCTCGGCCCCGATCCGCGCACGACGGACGAGCGGTGAAAGGTGGGCGCCGTGCCCGAAGCCGAGACCCCCGCCGGCTCGCCGTACGCGGTCGAGCTCGCCGGGATCACCAAGCGGTTCCCCGGGGTGGTGGCCAACAGTGACATCAACCTGGCCGTGCGCCGCGGCGAGGTGCACGCGCTGTGCGGGGAGAACGGCGCCGGCAAGTCGACCCTGATGAAGATCCTCTACGGCATGCAGCAGCCCGACGAGGGCACCATCTCGGTCGACGGGCACCCGGTGCGGTTCCGCTCCCCGTCCGACGCGATCAAGGCCGGGATCGGCATGGTGCACCAGCACTTCATGCTGGCCGACAACCTGACCGTCGCGGAGAACGTGCTGCTCGGGGCGGAGGCCAGCCACGGCATCCGGGCCGCGGCCCGGCGGCGGATCGCCGAGCTGGCCGGCACCGTCGGGCTGGAGGCCGACGCCGGGGTGCTCGTCGAGCGGCTCGGGGTGGCCGACCGGCAGCGCGTGGAGATCCTCAAGGTGCTCTACCGCGGCGCCCGCACCGTGATCCTCGACGAGCCGACCGCGGTACTGGTGCCGCAGGAGGTCGAGGAGCTGTTCGAGACCGTGCGGACGATGCGCGCCGACGGCTTCACGTTCCTGTTCATCTCGCACAAGCTGGACGAGGTGCGCTCCATCGCCGACACGATCACCGTGATCCGCCGCGGCACCTGCGTCGGCAGCGCGGACCCGAAGACGGTCTCCAGCCGGCAGCTGGCCGAGATGATGGTGGGCAGCGAGCTGCCGAGCCCGCAGACCGGGGAGTCCACGGTGACCGACCGGGCGGTGCTCGAGGTGACCGGGCTGGAGCTGCCCGGCGAGGGTGGTGGCCGGCCGCTGTTGGCGGGCGTGGACCTGGTGGTGCGGGCCGGCGAGGTGCTGGGCATCGCCGGCGTCGAGGGCAACGGGCAGACCGAGCTGGTCGAGACGATCATGGGTATACGCCGGGCCGCGGGCGGCTCGGTCGTGCTGGCCGGACAGGACATCTCCCGGGCCAGCACGCTGCACCGGCGCGAGGCGGGTATCGGCTACGTGCCCGAGGACCGCACCCGCTACGGCCTGCTGGCCACCCAACCGCTGTGGGTCAACCGGATCCTGGGCTACCAGAGCCGGCCGCCGGTGGCCCGGCCCGGGCCGCTCGGGCTGCTCGACCGGGCGGCCGCCCGCCGCGACACCGAGCGCATCGTCGCGGAGTTCGACGTGCGCACGCCGAGCATCGAGGTGGCCGCGGCCGCGCTGTCGGGCGGCAACCAGCAGAAGCTGGTGGTCGGCCGGGAGCTCTCCGGCGACCCGGTGTTGCTGATCGCCTCGCACCCGACCCGCGGCGTGGACGTCGGCGCCCAGGCCGGGATCTGGGAGGAGCTGCGCCGGGCCCGGGCGGCCGGGCTGGCGGTGCTGCTGATCAGCGCCGACCTGGACGAGCTGATCGGGCTCTCGGATTCGATCAGGGTGATGCTGCGCGGCCGGCTGGTGGCCGACGCCGACCCGGCCACCGTCACCCCCGAGGAGCTCGGCGCGGCCATGACCGGGGCCGACGGCGCCGGCCACGGACAGCGGGCGGCCACGCCCGAGCCGCCGCCGAAGCCGGAGGGCACCGCGTCATGACCCGCGTCCGGACCGTGCTGCTGCCCCCCGCGCTGGCGATCGTGTTCGCCGCGCTGCTCTGCGCGGTGGCCCTGCTGGTCAGCGGCGACTCCCCGGTCACCGCGCTGCGGGTGATGATTACCCAGGTCGGCGAGGGGACCACCGCGGTCGACATCGTGAACAGCGGGGCGATCTACTACATCGCCGCGCTGGCGGTGGCCATCGGCTTCCAGATGAAGCTGTTCAACATCGGCATCGAGGGCCAGTTCCGGCTGGCGGCCTGCGTGGCCGCGATCGTCGGCGGCACCGTGTCGCTGCCGCCCGTGCTGCACACGATCGTGATCATCCTGGCCGCGGTGCTGGTCGGCGCCGCGTGGTCCGGCATCGCCGCCGTGCTGAAGGCCTACCGCGGGGTCAGCGAGGTGATCTCCACGATCATGCTGAACTTCCTGGCCACCGGGCTGATCGCCTTTCTGATCCGGCCGGACTCGTTCGGCGTGCTGCAGGGCAACAACATCTCGACCGCGCCGATCCCGCCCGCCGGCCAGTTCTTCGGCATCTCCTTCGGTTCCGCCGGCACCGTGTTCGGGATGGTGTTCGTGGCCGTCGCGCTCGGGGTCGGCTACTCGTTCCTGCTGAACCGGACCCGGTTCGGCTTCGAGCTCAAGGCGTCGGGGGAGTCGCCGACGGCGGCCACCGCGGGCGGGGTGGACGCCCGTCGGATGGTGATCATCGCGCTGGTGCTGTCCGGTGCGGTGGCCGGGCTGGTCGGGCTGCCGGAGCTGCTCGGCCGCGACTACGCGTACACGCTGACCTCGCCGCAGGGCTACGGCTTCACCGGTATCGCGGTCGCGCTGCTCGGGCGCAACCACCCGGTGGGCATCGCGCTGGGCGCGCTGCTCTGGGCGTTCCTGGACAAGTCGGCGCTGGCCCTGGACAACGTCGGCGTGCCCCGGGAGATCGTGCTGATCATGCAGGGGGCCGTCGTGCTGTCGGTGGTGGTGGCCTACGAGATCGTCCGGCGCTACGAGCTGGCCGCCGAGCAGCGCCGGGTGGCCGCGCAGCTGCGCGACGCCGCGCCGAGCCCCACGCCCGCATCGACCGGGAGCGCCTCATGATCGACCTCGGACCGGGCGGGAGCGCCCGGTGACCGCGCTGGCCGAGGCGCCGGCATCCGGCGCCGGACCTCCGCCCACCCGCCGGCGCGGGCTGCGCCCGTGGGCCCGCTCCGCGCTCGTCGTCGCCGTCGGCATGGTGATCCTGTCGATCACCGCGACGCTCACCGGGCAGCTCCAGCTCACCTCCCGCGGGACGACCCAGGCCGCATTGCTGTTGCTGCTGCCGATCCTGCTGGCCGGTCTGGGCGGGCTGTGGGCCGAGCGCGCGGGAGTGATCAACATTGGGCTCGAGGGGATGATGATCCTGGGCACCTGGGGTGCGGCCTGGGCCGGCTACCAGTGGGGTCCGTGGGCCGCGGTGGTCGGCGGGACGGTGTTCGGCGCGCTCGGCGGGCTGCTGCACGCGGTGGCCACGGTGACGTTCACCGTGAACCACATCGTGTCCGGGGTCGCGATCAACCTGCTCGGCCTGGGCGTGACAAAGTACCTCTCGACGCTGCTGTTCTACCCGGTGTCGCAGAACCCCCGGCAGTCGCCGCGGGTGGACGGCTTCGACACCTACTCGATGCAGCCGGTGGCGGACTGGATGGCCGCACTGGAGGCCCAGCAGCGGGTCCTGCTCTCCGACGTCGCGGGCATCGTCGGCGGCCTGATCAGCGGGTTGACCCCGCTGGCCATCCTCGGGTTCGCGCTCGTGCCGATCAGCTGGGTCGTGCTGTGGCGGACCCGGTTCGGGCTGCGGCTGCGCTCCTGCGGGGAGAACCCGGTGGCCGCCGAGTCGCTCGGGGTGAACGTGCGCCGCTACAAGTACGTCGCGGTGGTCGTCTCCGGTGCGCTGGCCGGGTTGGGCGGCGCGGCACTGACGCTGAACCCGGGCCAGCTGGGCTACCTGGAGGGGCAGACCGGGGGCCGCGGCTACATCGGGCTGGCCGCGATGATCTTCGGTAACTGGCGGCCGGGCGGGCTGCTGTTCGGCTCGGCGCTGTTCGGCTACGTCGACGGGGTGCAGCTGCGCGCCGGCGGGCAGGCGGTGCACGCGCTGCTCTACGGAGCGACGATCCTCGCGGTGGCGGTCGCGGTGCTCTGGGCGGTGCGCCGGCACTGGCGTCCGGCCGTGCTCGCGCTGGTGGCCGGCGGCCTGGTGTACGCCGTCTACCTGTCGATCGAGACCGTGCCGCGCGAGTTCGCCGCCTACGCGCCGCAGCTGGTCACGCTGCTGGTGCTGGCCGTGGCCGCGCAGCGGCTGCGACCACCCGCCGCCGACGGCCTGGAGTACCGGCGGGGCGAGGGTGACTGACCTCTCCTGGCCGGCGCTGCGCGCGGCCGCGGTGGCCGCCGCGGGCGCGGCGTACGCGCCGTACTCGCGGTTGCACGTCGGCGCGGCCGCGCTCTGCGACGACGGCCGGATGGTCACCGGCTGCAACGTGGAGAACGCCTCCTACGGGCTGGGGCTCTGCGCCGAGACCACGCTGGCCGGGCAGCTGCGGCTGACCGGCGGTGGCCGGCTGGTCGCCGTGGCCTGCCGTTCCGGCACCGGCGAGCTGCTGATGCCGTGCGGGCGCTGCCGGCAGGTGCTCTACGAGTTCGGCGGCCCGGAGTGCCTGATCGACACCCCGCACGGGGCGGCGCCGCTGCGCGAGGTGCTCCCCGACGCCTTCGGCCCCGACGCGCTACCGCGCCCGTGAGTGCTCAGCCGTGCTAGAGCACGGCTGAGCACTCACGAGCCCGACGAAGGAGGGCGATCATGCACAACGCCGTCGATGTGATCATCGCCAAGCGGGACGGCGGGCGGCTGAGCGACGAGCAGATCGACTGGGTGCTCGACGCCTACACCAGCGGCGACGTCGCCGACGAGCAGATGGCCGCCCTGGCCATGGCCATCCTGCTCAACGGCATGGACCAGGGCGAGATCAGCCGCTGGACCCAGGCGATGATCGACTCCGGGGAGGTGTTGGCCTTCGGCGACGTCGGCAGGCCGACCGTGGACAAGCACTCCACCGGCGGCGTCGGCGACAAGGTCACGCTGCCGCTGGCCCCGCTGGTGGCCGCCTGCGGCGCGGCGGTGCCGCAGCTGTCCGGACGCGGCCTCGGACACACCGGCGGCACCCTGGACAAGCTGGAGTCCATCCCCGGCTGGCGGGCGGCGCTGTCCAACACCGAGATCGCCGCGCAGCTGGCCGACGTGGGCGCGGTGATCTGCGCGACCACCCCGACGCTGGCCCCGGCCGATCGCAAGCTCTACGCGCTGCGCGACGTGACCGGCACCGTCGAGTCGATCCCGCTGATCGCCAGCTCGATCATGAGCAAGAAGATCGCCGAGGGCACCGGCGGGTTGGTGCTGGACGTCAAGGTCGGCTCCGGGGCGTTCATGAAGACGCCGGAGCGGGCCCGGGAACTGGCCCGGACCATGGTCCGGATCGGCGCCGACCACGGCTTGCCGACGGTGGCGCTGCTCACCGACATGTCGGTGCCGCTCGGGCGCGCCGTGGGCAACGCCCTGGAGGTCGCCGAGTCGGTCGAGGTGTTGCGCGGCGGCGGTCCGGCCGATGTCGTGGCCCTCACCGTGGCGCTGGCCCGGGAGATGCTGGCCATGGCCGGGCTGTCCGATGTGGACCCGGCCGCGGTGCTGGCGTCGGGCGCGGCGCATCCGGTGTGGCAGCGGATGATCGCCGCGCAGGGCGGCGACCCGGATGCGGCGCTGCCGACCGCCGTCCACGTCGAGCCCGTCCTCGCCGACCGCTCGGGGGCACTGACCGGCTGCGACGCGCTCGCGGTCGGGGTGGCCGCGTGGCGGCTGGGGGCCGGCCGGGCCCGGCAGTCCGACAGCGTGCAGGCGGCCGCCGGAGTACGGCTGCTGGTCGACGTCGGAGACGAGGTGCGGGCCGGGCAACCGCTGGTGGAGTTGCACACCGACACCCCGGACGCGGTGGCCGGCGCGCGCGCCGCCCTGGACGCCGCCCTGGTGATCTCCGACGGGCCCGCCGCACGGCCTGAGCTGGTGCGGGAGCGCGTGGGCGGCTGAGCACGTGAGTTCGACCCCGGCACCCGGCCGCTGTCGAGTCGGTCGGTGGCGGCCGGTGTGCTCAGCGCACGACGGGTCTCAGTGCTCGTCCGGGTCGTCGGCGACGTCGGTGGCGCCGGCGCCGTTCGGGGACGTCACCGGGACCTTGGCCCGGCCGCGACGCTGCGCCGGGCGGGGCGGGGGCGGCGGGGCCGACATCGAACCGCCACGACCCAGGATCAGCTCGGCGAAGGTGGCCATGGCCTCGTCCAACTGGCCGGCGTTGCGCCGCTCGGACTCCTCGTTGGCCCGGGACATCAGCGCGCGCACCGAGTCGCTGTCCGGGCGCCGCTCCAGCGCGGCGTCGAGCTGCCCGAACTTCTCCTCGATGGAGCCGCCCAGGGTGCCCAGCCGGTGGTCGACGCCGTCCTCGAGCTTGTCCAGCCGCTCGGCCAGCGCGTCCAGCCGCTGCGCGAGGCCGTTGAGCGGCTCGGTCGGGTCCACCGCCGGCCGGCCGGTCAGCTCGTCGAAACGCTGCGCCACGCCGGCGCCGTGCTCACCGATCAGCCTGCGCAGGCCCTCGTCGGCGGCCCGCGCGGAGGCGTCGAGCTGCTCGCGGACCGACCGCTCCACTCCGTCGATCCGCTCCTTGATCGGCCCGCCGACCGCGGACGGCATCGCGTCCAGCCGCATCTCGTTCCGGTCGAGCCGCCCGTCGAGGTCGTCGAGCCGCTTGTGCAGCCCGCCGAGTCGGTCGTCCAGCCCCTCCATCCGGCCCCCGACGCCCTCCATCCGCCCGGCCATGCCGTCGAGCCGGCCGTCCAGCTTCTCGATCGGGCGCGCCAACCGGTCCGGCAGCGCCTCGATAGCCCGGGTCAGCGCGGCCAGCACCGAGTCCTGGGCGTCGATCTTCGCCAGGGTCTCGTCCAGCCGCTCGGCCAGCACGCTGACCTCGGCCCGATCCGGGAGCTCGGTGAGCCGCTTGCGCACGGCGCCCAGCGCGTCCAGGGCGGCGAGTCGGGCATGGATCTCGTCGAGCGAGTCGAAGATCTGTTGCTGCTCGCTGTCGCGGATCTCGGCGGCGCGGACCAGCATCCCGCGCATCCGGTCGAACGAGAGGCTTGACTCAGTGCTCATGGGGGAGCTTCCTCACGGATCGAGACGGGCCGTACGGGGGGAGCATCTCTGAAACGAGAGTAGCGAGCGGCCGGCCGCGGCTGCCCGCGGCTCCCGCTCCCGTCCCGCGGCCGGGCCGGCTCCCGCCATGTTCTAGCGTGGTCCGGTGCCGGTTCCGCTGACCCTCGAGACCGTTCGCGACGCGCCCAAGGTGCTGCTGCACGATCATCTCGACGGCGGCCTGCGGCCGAGCACCATCGTCGAGCTGGCCGAGACCGTCGGGTACGCCGCGCTGCCGACCACGGAGCCGGGCGAGCTCGGGGAGTGGTTCCTGGCCGCGTCGCACTCGGGCTCGCTGGAGCGCTATCTGGAGACCTTCGGCCACACGGTGGCCGTGCTGCAGAACGTGGAGGCGCTGGTCCGGGTGGCCGCCGAGTGCGCGGAGGACCTGGCCGCCGACGGTGTCGTCTACGCCGAGGTCCGGTTCGCCCCGGAGCTGCACGTGGAGCAGGGGTTGGCCCTGGAGGCGGTGGTCGAGGCCGTGCTCGAGGGCTTCCGGGTCGGGATCCGGCGGGCCGCCGAGCGCGGCCGGCGGATCCGGATCGGCTGCCTGCTCACCGCGATGCGGCACGCCGCGCGTTCCCGGGAGATCGCCGACCTGGCCGTCACCTACCGGGATCTGGGCGTGGTCGGATTCGACATCGCGGGCGCCGAGGCCGGCTTCCCGCCCACCCGGCACCTGGACGCCTTCGAGTACCTGCGCCAGCAGAACGCGCACTTCACGATCCACGCCGGGGAGGCGTTCGGGCTGCCGTCGATCTGGGAGGCCCTGCAGTGGTGCGGCGCGGACCGGCTCGGCCACGGCGTGCGCATCGTCGACGACATCACCCTGGGCGCCGACGGCACCCCGCGGCTCGGCCTGCTCGCCGCCTACGTCCGCGACAAGCGCATCCCGCTGGAGATGTGCCCGACGTCCAACGTGCACACCGGAGCGGCGAAGTCGCTGTCCGACCACCCGATCGGGCTGCTCACCCGGCTGCGTTTCCGGGTCACCGTGAACACCGACAACCGGCTGATGTCCGACGTGTCGATGAGCAGCGAGCTGACCGCGCTGGCCGGCACGTTCGACTACGACTGGGCCGACCTGCAGTGGTTCACGGTGAACGCGATGAAGTCGGCCTTCCTCGGCTTCGAGGACCGGCTGGCCCTGATCAACGACGTGATCAAGCCGGGGTACGCGGCCCTGATGGCCTGACTCAGTTCCGGTGCAGCCGGGCCACCACGGAGTCGACCAGCTCGCGGAACCGGGCGCTCTCGGCGTCGAACGGCGGGCTCGGGGCCAGCCGGGTCGGGTCCGGATTGATGATGAAGGAGACCAGCCAGCCCAGCGCCTCCGACTCGACCAGCGCCTCCCGCGCCGTGCTGTCCTCGGCCCAGTCGCCGACGTCCAGCAGCAGTTCGGTGGCCAGCTCCAGCTGCGCCGGGTCGACGAACAGGGTGCCCTCGGCGATGTCGTGGTCCAGGCCGGTCAGGTTGTAGGCGTTCAGGTCGTCGACCTCCACGCGCAGCTCGCCGACCCCGGCCTGCTCCACCACCTCCGACCAGGTGGACGCCGCGACCAGGTCGTGCCCCTCCGCGCCGTCCTCGGCGATCCAGCGGGCCAGGGCGCGCTCGTTGCCGAACACCTCGATCCGGCCGCGGGAGCCGAGGAAGACCGCGGCGTCGTCGAGGTAGCAGCGCAGGGTCACCACGTCGCCGTCGGCGGTGGTGATCCGGATCGGGTCGATGCCGACGCCCTCCCAGAAACCGGCCGGGCCCTCGTCGTCCACGTCCTCGCGCTCGCTGTCGGCCTCGGTCACCGGCGGCGGTTCATCGTCGACGACGACGATCTCCTTCTCCGCCGCGACCAGCGCCGCCGCGTCCACCTCGGGCGTGGCGACCAGGTCGTCGAGCGCGTCGATGACCTCGTCCCAGCGCTCGGCGATCGTCTCGACCAGCTGCGACCACAGCCGGGCGCCCTCCCGCCCGGCGAACGGCAGGGTGCCCTGGTGCAGCAGCCCGAAGCCGGGTGCGGACCCGAGCACCTCCAGCACGCCGTCCAGCTCGCAGACCTCGGCGATGGAGCGCACCATGTCGGTGATCTCGGCCAGCTCGCTGATGGTCCAGGTGTCCGCGGTCTCCGCGACCAGCTCGGGCACCCCGACGATGTCGTAGCGGCGGGTGTCCTGCGGGGTCAGCTCGGGCACGGTCAGGTCGGGCACCACCGACCACGCCGGGTGGTCGGTCAGGTCGTGCTCGGGTGTCGTGCGGACGAATGCCGCGAGCTGCGCGACATCGGGGAACGCGAACAGGGAGTCGTCGTCGCCGAGGAAGGCCTCCCAGTCCTCGCCGCCCTCGCGCCACCGGGGCGCCCACAGCGTGACGAGGTCGCCTGCGGTGAGCGAGAGCTGGATCGGGACGATGTCACTGGCCACGCCGGGAGCCTAGGGCCCCCGCGGCGGCCCACCGGCCGCGGGCTCCGTGGCTGCTCCCGATCGTCGACTGCGAGTTCTCTCAGCGCCCGACCGGGTGCCAGACGGTCTTGATCTCGGTGTAGGTCCGCAGCCGGGTCAGCCCCGGGACGGGTCGCGGGTCGGGCTCGGTCGCCGGCCGCGGCAGCACCCGCTTGACGGTGCCGGCCGCGCTGCGCTCCAGCTCGGCGGCCAGCTCCGCGGGTGCCCCGACCAGGTCGAGGGCCTGCACGTCCGCGTGCGCGGCCAGCCATGGCCCCAGCTCGGTGGCGCGCCCGGTGAGCACGTTGGCCACGCCGGCCGGGACGTCGGAGGTCGCGAGCGCCTCGGCCAGCGCGATCGCCGGCAGCGGGCGCGCCTCGGCGGCCACGACCACGGCCGTGCAGCCGGTGGCCAGCACCGGGGCGAGCACGTCGACCAGGCCGAGCAGCGCCGACGACTGCGGGGCCAGCACCCCCACCACCCCCGTCGGTTCCGGCGCTGACCAGCTCAGCAGCGGCCCGGCCACCGGGTTCACCGACCCGAGCACGCCGGCGATCTTGTCGGTCCAGCCGGCGTAGTAGACCCAGCGGTCGATCGCCGCGTCCACCACCTCGCCGGCCTGCTCGTGGGTGCCGCCCTCGGCCGCGGCCACGTCGTCGACGAACGAGCGCCGCCGGGACTGCAGCATCTCCGCGACGCGGTAGAGCACCTGCCCCCGGTTGTACGCGGTGGCTCCGGACCAGCCGCCGAACGCGCCGCGGGCCGCGGCGACCGCGTCCCGCAGGTCCTTGCGGGAGGCCAGCGCGGCGTGCGCCAGCAGCCGGCCCTTCGCGTCGTGCACCGGGTAGCTGCGCCCGGACTCGGAGCGCGGGAACGCGCCACCGAGATACAGCTTGTAGGTCTTGGCCACACCGAGGTGCCCGTCGACCGGCGCGGACAGTGTCACAGCGGGGAGCCTACGGCGGTCGCCGGATCCGTGCTGCCGATCGTCAGCCGTCGAGGTAGGCGGCCAGGCCGGCCAGGCCGCCCTCGCGTCCGAAGCCGGACTCCCGGTAGCCGCCGAACGGGGCGGTGGGGTCGAACCGGTTGAAGGTGTTGACCCACACCACGCCGGCCCGCAGCCGCTGCGCCGTCCACAGTGCCTTCGATCCCTTGTCCGTCCACACCCCGGCCGACAGCCCGTACGGGGTGTTGTTGGCCTTGCTCACCGCCTCGTCCGGGGTGCGGAAGGTGAGCACGGCCAGCACCGGGCCGAAGATCTCCTCCCGTGCCACCCGCATGGTCTGCTCGACCTGCGAGAACACCGTCGGCGGGAAGAACAGACCGCGCTCGGGCAGCGGGCACGGGCTGGTCCAGCGCTGCGCGCCCTCGGCGTCGCCGGCCGCGGCGAGATCGAGGATCCGGTCCAGCTGGGCGCGGGAGTTGATCGCGCCGACGTCGGTGTTCTTGTCCAGCGGGTCGCCGACCCGCAACGTGGTGATCCGGCGCCGCAGCAGCTCGGCGAACTCCTCGGCGATCGACTCCTGCACCAGCAGCCGGGATCCGGCGCAGCAGACCTGGCCCTGGTTGAAGAAGATCCCGTCGGTCACGCCGTCGACGGCCTGGTCCAGCGGCGCGTCGTCGTAGACGATGCTGGCTGCCTTGCCGCCCAGCTCCAGCGTGAGCCGGCGGCCGGTCCCGGCCAGCCGGGCCTGGATCTGCTTGCCCACCTCGGTGGAGCCGGTGAACGCGACCTTGTCCAGGTCGGCGTGCCCGACCAGGGTGGCCCCTACCTCTCCCGCCCCGGGCAGCACGTTGAGCACGCCCGGCGGCAGCCCGGCCTCGGCGGCGATCCCGGCCAGCACCAGCGCGGTCAGCGGGGTGGTCTCGGCCGGCTTCAGCACGACGGTGTTGCCGCAGGCCAGCGCGGGAGCGATCTTCCAGGCTGCCATCAGCAGCGGGAAGTTCCACGGGATCACCGCCCCGACCACGCCCAGCGGTCGCGGCTGCGGGCCGAAGCCGGCGTAGCCCAGCTTGTCCGCCCAGCCGGCGTGGTGGAACAGGTGTGCGGCCGCGGCGGGGACGTCGACGTCCCGGGACTCGCGGATCGGCTTGCCGTTGTCGAGCGTCTCCAGCACGGCCAGCTCGCGGGCCCGCTCGGCCACGATGCGGGCGATCCGGAACAGGTACTTGGCCCGCTCGGCGCCGGGCATCGGGCCCCACACCTGCTCGTAGGCGCGCCGCGCGGCCGCCACCGCGCGATCCACATCGGAGGCGTCCGCGGTGGACACCTCGGCCAGGGTCTCCTCGGTGGCCGGGTTCACCGTCTTCAGTGGAGCGCCGTTGCCGTCGACGAACTCCCCGTCGATGAACGGCCGGTAGCCGGGGCTCAGGTCGGCCAGCGCGGCCGACTCGGGCGCCGGGGCGTAGCTCCAGGTGCCCATCAGGCGCTGCCGATGTAGTCGGCGCCGACGTAGTGGCCCGATAGCTGGGTGCGTCGCTGCCGCAGCAGGTCGTTCAACAACGAGGACGCGCCGAACCGGAACAGCGCCGGATCCAGCCACTCCGGCCCGGCGACCTCGTGCACCGCGACCAGGTGCCGGACGGCGTCCTTGGCGGCCCGGATGCCGCCGGCCGCCTTGACTCCGCGCCGCTCGCCGGTCAACCGGTGCCAGTCCCGCACCGCCTGCAGCATGACCTGCACCACCGGCAGGGTGGCCGCGGGCGCGATCTTGCCCGTCGAGGTCTTGATCACGTCGGCGCCGGCCAGCAGGGCCAGCCAGCAGGCGCGGCGCACCGCGTCGTAGCCCCCGAGCTCCCCGGTCTCCAGGATCACCTTGAGGTGGGCCCGGCGTGACCCCGCGCCGCAGGCCTCCCGGACGGCCACGATCTCCTCGTGCACCGCGCCGTAGCGCCCGCTCAGGAACGCGCCGCGGTCGATCACCATGTCGATCTCGTCGGCGCCCTCCCGCACGGCCAGTGCGGTGTCGGCCAGCTTGACCTCGAGCGAGGAGCGGCCGGACGGGAACGCGGTGGCCACCGCGGCCACCGCGACCGGCGAGCCGCGCAACGCCTCGGCGGCCACCCCGACCAGGTCGGGATACAGGCACACCGCGGCCACCGGCGGGACGTCGGGATGCTCCGGGTCCGGTCGGCGGGCCTGGGCGCAGAGCGATCGCACCTTGCCCGGGGTGTCCGCACCCTCCAGCGTGGTCAGATCGATCATCGAAATGGCCAGGTCGAGCGCCTGCAGCTTGCTGGCGGCCTTGATGCTGCGGGTGGCCAGGGTGGCCGACCGCCGCTCCAGCCCGACCTGGTCCACCCCCGGCAGCCCGTGCAGGAACCGGCGCAGCCCGGCATCCGAGCCGCCGATCCCCGCGAGCGGATGTGCCGGCGCGCGCTGATCGGCCGCGGCCCCGTCGGTGGACGTGTCCTTGCGCCGCGGTACGGGAACGGTCGTGGTCACGGACGTCGAGATTACGCGTCACCTGGGGCCCGCCGGGGTCCTCAGCAGTGTTCACCTGTCCCGGATTGACCGATCCGGGTTGACCGATCTCCGGGTCGATCGGTCGGGTCGACCGATCGGGGAGGAGCAACCGCGAGGGGAGCAACCGCGGCGGGCGGGGGAGCTTGCAGGCAGGGGAGCTTGCAGTCAGGTGGGACGCGCAGTCGGGGACGTCGTGTCCGACCGTTGCGGCGGCCGCGTCAGGTCGAGTTGTGTAGTCGGACGACGCCGACCCGCACGTCCTCCAACCCGCCGCGATCGAAATCGCGGCGCAACTGATCGGCTTTGACAGTGGCCACCAGTCCGTCGAACGGCCCGTGCGCGTCCACCTCCCCGGTCTGGGGGTCGACCGCAAGCACGATGTATCCGTCGCACTGCGTGAGCTTCACCGCCGCGGCGACCAAGGTCGCCTCGTCGGCTGTCGTGTACTCGGGCACCGGATCACCTCCTCGTCGTCTAGTAGAGCGCCCATCCCGGCTCGGGCGGGACACCGCAGCTGCCTTACCACCCGTTCGGGTCAGGGTGAATCTGCACAATGCTCACCGCAGGTGGCGAAACGGGGACGCTGAGTGCATGGATCGGTGGAAGTCGCTGGTCAGCGTGGCGTGGAACACACACATCGTGATAGCGACACCTCGTGTCCGGGAGCGGCTCCGGGGCCCGCGCGCAGACCCGTCGTCGATCGTCCTGGGCTGCCGGAAACGGTATCAGCCGAAAAGGTTGCCTCTCATTCAGGGGAATTCGGGGAGCGTCAAATGGGGTCGGCCCGGCGCCGGACGGTCGCGGACGGTGATCGCGTGGGCGCTCGTCGCACATTTCGTGCTGATCGCTGCAGGCGGCGTGCGGAGCGCGACCGGCGGTATCCGAGCCGGCCCGGGTGACATCCGCACCGCCGGCCGGCGGAACTGGATAACCTCTGCCGATGGACGTCCGGGTCGTCGACCATCCGCTGGCCAAGGCACGCCTGTCCACCATGCGCGACGCCCGCACCGACAACGCGACCTTCCGGGCCGCGCTGCGCGACCTGACCCTGATGCTGATCTACGAGGCCACCCGGGACGCCCCGGTGGTCAGCGCGCCGCTGCACACGCCGGTGGCCCGGACGGTCGGCTACCGGCTGGCCGAGCCGCCGCTGCTGGTGCCGGTGCTGCGGGCCGGGCTCGGCATGGTCGACGCCGCGCAGGCCCTGATGCCGGAGGCGCAGATGGGCTTCGTCGGGGTGGCCCGCAACGAGGAGACCCACCGGCCGGTGCCCTACATGCAGTCGCTGCCGGAGTCGCTGACCGGGCGGCCGGTCTTCGTCCTGGACCCGATGCTGGCCACCGGGGGCTCGATGGAGCACACGATCCGGCTGCTCACCGAGCGCGGCACCACCGACGTCAGCGCGATCTGCGTGCTGGCCGCCCCGGAGGGCATCGACCGGCTGCGCGGCAGCGGGCTGCCGGTCCGGGTGGTGACGGCGAGTGTCGACGAGCGGCTCAACGACTCCGCCTACATCGTGCCCGGGCTCGGCGACGCGGGGGACCGGCTGTTCGGCGCGGTCTGACCGGACCCGGCGGGCTGCAGCCGCCCGCCGGACCTACAGCGGGACCGGGCGCCAGCCGTCCAGCACGGCCCGCAGCGCCTTCTCGAAGCTGCGTTCGGCCCCGGGCGGGAGGAAACCCCGCACCTGCAGCGAGACCCAGCCGTGCACCGCGGCCCACAGCGTCAGCGACGCCGCCGCCGGGTCGGTGTCGGCGCGCAGCGCCTTGTCCGCCACCGCCCGCTCGACGAACTCGCGCAGCGGGCCGAGCGCGGTGCCGGCGGCGGTGCGCGCCTCGGCCGCCGGGGGCAGCAGCGTCTCGCCGGCGAACATCATCCCGAACACGTGCGGGTCGCTGAGCGCGCTGCGCCGGTAGGCCTGACCGAGCCGCACGATGTCGTCGAGGCGGTCCTCGCCGGGCTGCACCGCCGACAGCTGCCGGCCCAGGGCGCGGAACGCGTCGTCGAACAGCACCGTGAGCAGCCCGGTCTTGCCGCCGAACAGCGAATACACGGCGGTGGTCGAGGTGTCGCAGTCGCGGGCCAGGGCGCGCAGGCTCAGCGCGGCCGGGCCACCGTCGGACAGCACCGCGCGGGCCCGCTGCAGCAGGCGCTGGCGCAGCACCTCGTCGTGGACCTTGGGCCGAGCCATCGCCCGAGATTATCCGACGCCTGCGGTTCGCCCGATCGGGCGTTAGAGACCGAGTGCGACATCCACCTCACGGCGCAGCAACTCGAGCTGAACGGCGGCATCGGCGCGGGCCCGGCCGAGCTCGGCGGGGTCCGGGACCGGCACCACGGCCTCCAGGTAGGCCTTCAGCTTGGGCTCGGTCCCGGACGGCCGGACGACCATCCGCTGACCGGGGCGCCGCAGCACCAGTACGTCGGCGGCCGGCCACTCGGCGCTCCAACCGGCGGGGGGTGCGTCGCGCAGCCGCTGCACGGCGGTGTCCCGCGCGGCCGGCTCCATCCGCAGCGAGACCCCGGCGGTGGCGTGCACGCCGTGTGCGAGCGCGAGCTCGTCGAGGCGAGCGCGCAGCCCGCTGCCGGCCGCCCGCAGTCCGGCGGCCAGATCGCAGGCCAGCACCGCGGCGGCGATCCCGTCCTTGTCCCGCACCGCGTCCGGGTCGACGCAGTAACCCAGCGCCTCCTCGTAGCCGTAGACCAGGCCCGGGCCGCCGCGCACGATCCACTTGAAGCCGGTGAGCGTCTCGGCGTAGCGGGCGCCGCGGGCCGCGGCCACGGAGCGCAGCATCGTCGAGGACACCACCGTGGTGGCCACCAGCGGGTCGGTGTGGGGCACCCCGCCGATGCCGCCGGCGACCAGCAGGTGATCGCCGAGCAGCCCCCCGACCTCGTCGCCGGTGAGCATCCGCCAGCGGCCGTCCGGCCCGGGGACGCCCAGCGCGCAGCGGTCCGCGTCCGGGTCCAGCGCCACCGCCAGGTCGGCCCCGACCTCGGCCGCCGTGGCCAGCAGCGCGTCGGCGGCGCCGGGCTCCTCCGGGTTCGGGAACGCCACGGTCGGGAAGTCCGGGTCGGGTACGGCCTGCGCCGCCACCAGGTGCACGTCGGTGAAGCCGGCGCGCTGCAGCGCCCGCCGCGCGACGTCGCCGCCGACCCCGTGCAACGGTGTGAGCGCCACCCGCAGCCCGCGCGCCGTGCCGCGCGGCAGCCGCGCCACCCGGTCCAGGTAGGACTCGGTGACGTCGACCGTGGACACGCCGCTGCCCTCCGGGACGGAGATCGCGGGCGGGGCCGCGGCGATGGCGGCCTCGATCTCGGCGTCGGCCGGCGGGGCCAGTTGGGCGCCGTCGGCCAGGTAGACCTTGTAGCCGTTGTCCGCGGGTGGGTTGTGCGACGCGGTGATCTGGATCCCGGCCACCGCGCCGAGCTCGCGCACCGCGAAGGCCAGCACCGGGGTGGGCAGTGGCGCCGGCAGCGTGCGCACCGCGAAACCGGCTCCGGCCAGCACCCCGGCGGCGGCCGCGGCGAACGCCTCCGAGCCGTGTCGGGCATCCCGCCCGACCACGACGGTGCCGGGCGCGGCAGCGGCCGACCGGCCGGTGAGCCAGGCCGCCAGGCCGGCGGTGGCCCGGCGCACCACCGCCACGTTCATCCCGGACGGGCCGGCCCGCACCGGCCCGCGCAGACCGGCGGTGCCGAAGCGCAGCGGCCCGGACATCCGCGCCGCCAGCTCCTGCGCCG
The DNA here is from genome assembly GCA_035557575.1 of Pseudonocardia sp. Lineage (GTDB taxonomy): Bacteria > Actinomycetota > Actinomycetes > Mycobacteriales > Pseudonocardiaceae > Pseudonocardia. The sequence continues at coordinate 37,051 of DATMDS010000134.1, forward strand.
CGCCCTCGGTGCCGGCCATCGCCGCGGCCAGGATGCGTTGCAGCTCGGTGCGCGTCGCCGGATCCGGGTCGTCGGCGATCCAGCGCAGTGCGGCGTCCCGCAGCTGCGGCCGCAGCGGTGCCGGCCGGGTCACGTGCTGGCGACCAGGTCGCGCAGCAACGTGCCCATCCGCTCGGCCGCGGCCTGGCCGGCGGCGAGCACCTCGTGGTGGTCGAGCGGCTCCCCGGTCAGCCCGGCGGCCAGGTTCGTGACCAGCGACAGCCCGAGCACCTCCAGCCCGGCGGCGCGAGCGGCGATGGCCTCGAGCACGGTGGACATGCCCACCAGGTCGGCGCCGAGCCCGCGCAGCATCCGGATCTCGGCCGGCGTCTCGAAGTGCGGGCCCGGCAGCCCCGCGTAGACGCCGTCGGACAGCGTCGGATCGATGTCCCGGGCCAGCCCGCGCATCCGGGCCGAGTACAGGTCGGTGAGGTCGACGAAGGTCGCGCCCTGCAGCGGCGAGGCCGCGGTCAGGTTGAGGTGGTCGCTGATCAGCACCGGCTCGCCGACGCGCATCCCCTCCCGGATGCCGCCCGCGGCGTTGGTCAGCACCACCGCCGAGCAACCGGCCGCGGCCGCGGTGCGCACCCCGTGCGCCACCGCGGCCGGCCCGTGCCCCTCGTAGAGGTGGGTGCGGCCCAGCAGCACCAGCGTCCGGCGGCCCTGCACCGGCACCGACCGGATCGTGCCGCCGTGACCCGCCACCGTGGGCGGGTGGAAGCCCGGTAGCTCGGCCATCGTCAGCTCGTGGGTCGGTTCGCCGATCCGGTCGGCGGCGGGCCGCCAGCCCGAGCCGAGCACGACGGCCACGTCGTGCCGGTCGTGCCCGGTGGCGGCGGCGATGGCGGCGGCCGCGGCGGCGGCGTCGGTCGGGTGGGCAACGGTGGCCGTCATGGGCGCAGAGCCTACGTCCCGGTGATCGACGGCAGCCCTCAACGCGAGTCGGGCGCGCTCACGGTGACCGTGGTCCACGGCGACTCGCCGGCCGCGGCGCGGGTGGCCACCCAGCCGGCCGCGACCCCGGCCAGCACCACGGCCGCACCGGCCAGCACCAGCCCGGCCGCCACCCAGCCCGACGGCCGGCTCGCGCCGTCCGGCTCGTGGTCGCTGCGGACCGCCGGATCGGGCGCCGCGGCCGGCCGGACGCCGGCGGGCAGCGGGCCGGGAGCGGACGCGAGCGGAGCCGGTAGCGGGCCGGGCGCGGCGGCCAGCGCGCGCGGGCCGTGCTCGGCCGTCGGCGGCTTCGCGGTGCCGGGGCCGGAGCGGCGTGCTTCCCCCGCGCCGGTCGGGGCCGGCCGCCGGTCGGGAGTGCGGGTGGGCGAGCCGTGCCCGATCTTGGCCAGGGACGGCGGCCCGGAGTGCGCGGTCGACGGCGGGGCGGCCCGACCGGCGGCCGGGGACGATCGACCCGCCTCCGGCCGTCGCGCCTTCACCAGCGAGGGCGGCCGGGCGGCACCCGGGACCGGCGGGGTGATCGGTGCGGCCAACGTCGGCGCGTCCGGCGAGCCCGGGTAGACCGGGTCGTCCGGATCGAGGATCAGTGGGCGCAACCGGCGGCGGACCTCCTCCAGCGCGATCCGGCTCCCCGGTTCCTTGACCATCAGCGCGGCGATGACGTCGGCCACCGGGCCGGAGGCGCGCGGCTGCGGCACGTCGCCGTCGACCACCTCGGTGATCGTTCGCACCGGATCGCCCTGCACGTCGTAGGGCGGGCGGCCCTCGATGGCCGCGAACAGGGTGGCGCCCAGGCCCCACAGGTCAGCGGCCGTGGTCACCGGCTGCCCGGCGGCCACCTCGGGCGCGATGTACGCCGGCGAGCCGAGCACGAGCCCGGCGCTGGTCATCGGCGCGTCGGCGATGTTGCGGGCGATCCCGAAGTCGGTCAGCTTGACCCGGCCGTCGTCGGCGACCAGCACGTTGCCCGGCTTCACGTCGCGATGGGTGATGCCGCTGCGGTGCGCGGCCCGCAGCGCGCCCGCCGTGGTGAAGCCGATCACCGCGGCCTGCTGCATGGTCAGCGCCCCGTCGTCGGCGATCATGGTGGCCAGGTCCCGGGACGGCACCATCTCCAGCACCACCACCGGGGCGTCGTCGACGACCACCACGTCGAACACGGTGATGACGTTCGGATGCGACAGCCCGCCCAGTGCACGGGCCTCGCGCATGATCCGCTCGCGCATGTCCAGCGCTTCGCGGGCCGGGACGCCCGGCGGTATCTTCAGCTCCTTGATCGCCACCCGGCGCTGCAACACCTCGTCGTAGCCCGACCACACGGTGCCCATGGCGCCGCTGCCGAGCAACGTGGACAGCAGGTAGCGTCCGCCGATGCGGCGCGGTTGCTCCTCCTCGCGGTGCGGCACGGGCACCATTCTGACCGGCCGTGGGTCGCGGCCGCGATCAGGCCCGTCGAGCCATGTCCGACGGCGGCGGGGACCGCTCGGCGCAGTGCCCGTGAACCGCTCGCCCCGGCATCCAGGTCCGCCCGCAGCAGATCCACCACCCCTCGGCGCGGATTTGGGTGAACCAGCTATTTCCGGTTGGTACACCGCCGTCCGGGTGAGCAACATGGACGGATGCACCACAGAGTCAGGATCGGCGCGGGTACGCTCCGTGCTCGAGATGTGCACGCTGAGTCAACTGTACCCGCCGCTCTTCCGCTCCGGGCAACCGGGCACGGTGGTCCGCGGTGACCTTGCTCGAAGCGCACACCGACCTGATGGCGTCCACCGGGCCGACGGTGGCTGATCTCGGCGCGGGCAGTGGTCCGGGCTGGCTGGACTCCTGGTTGTCGCTGCGCGGCAGCGACGTCGTGGCCTGGCGCCGCGCGATCCACTCGCTTCCCGAGCTCGGCCGGGCCGAGCGGCACACCACCGAGCTGGTGGCCCGGGAGCTGGCCGTGGCTGGCCTCGAGCCCGTGGTCCTGCCCAGCGGCGTCGGCCTGACCTGCGACATCGGCTACGGCGACCGCTGTGTCGGGCTGCGCGCGGACCTGGACGCGCTGCCGTTGCAGGAGGACACCGGCCTGCCGTTCGCGTCCACGGTGAACGGCGTGATGCACGCCTGCGGGCACGACGCGCACACCGCGATGCTGCTCGGGGCCGGGCTGGCACTGGCCGCCGCGCCGGCGCTGCCCGGCCGGGTGCGGCTGCTGTTCCAGCCCGCGGAGGAGGTGCAGCCCGGCGGGGCCATCGACATGATCGCGGCCGGTGGGCTGGACGGACTCGAGCGCATCTTCGCGCTGCACTGCGACCCGCGGCTGGAGATCGGCAGGATCGGTACCCGGGTGGGGCCGATCACCTCGGCCTGCGACGTGCTGGAGATCAGGCTGACCTCGCCCGGCGGGCACACCGCGCGTCCGCACCTGACCGCCGATCTCGTCGAGGCGCTCGGGGTGCTGATCACCCAGCTGCCGCTGCTGCTCACCCGCCACGTGGATCCGCGCTCGGGCACCGTGCTGGTGTGGGGCGCGGTGCAGGCCGGCGAGGCGGCCAACGCCATCCCGCAGCACGGGGTGCTGCGCGGCACCCTGCGCACCGCCGATCACGCGACATGGGACGGGCTGGAGGAGCTGATCCGGGAGCTGGTCGGGCCGCTGCTGACCCCGTTCGGCGTCGAGTACAAGCTGGATCACGTCCGCGGCGTGCCGCCGGTGGTCAACGAGGCCCGCAGCACCGTGATGCTGGCCGAGGCCGCCGCGATGATCCTCGGCCCGGATGCGGCCACCAGCACCGAGCAGTCCAGCGGCGGCGAGGACTTCGCCTGGTACCTGGAGCACGTGCCGGGGGCGATGGCGCGGCTCGGGGTCTGGTCGGGCGAGGGTCCGATGCGGGACATCCACCAGCCGAGCTTCGACATCGACGAGCGGGCGATCCCGTTCGGGGTCCGGGTGCTCGCGCACACCGCCCTGGTCGCGCTGCAGTCCTGAGGCTCCGGCGGCGATCGGGAGCGACCCCGGTCAGCCGCTGGGGCGGCTGCGCAGGGCGGTGACGTAGTCGTCCGGCGCCCCGGCCTGCTCGGCGGCGTCGGCGATCACGCCGAGGTAGCGGGCCGATGGCAGCCCGCCCTCGTAGTCGTTGAGCACGTAGATGAAGGCCAGCACGTCGCCGTCGAGCGTGTTCACCCGCAGCTTCAGCTTCTTGTGCAGCCCCAGCTCGCCGCCCTCCCAGCGGTCCAGCTGCGCGGCATCGTGGTCGGGCACGTCGTAGAGCACGACGAACACCTGCGAGTCCGGGTCCTCGACCACCGTCGAGAGTGCGCCCTGCCAGCCGAAGTCCTCGCCGCCGAACGTGAGCCGCCACCCCATCAGCCATCCGGTGCCGGCCATCGGCGAGTGCGGTGCCCGCTCCTTCATCTGGGCGGGATCCATGTTCGACCCGTAGGCGGCATACAGCACCGGCCCAGGGTAGTGCGCCCGGCCCGCGTACCGTGATCGGGGAACCGATCGGTGAGGAGGCGTGCCCGCGTGGCCCGGATCGTGATCATGGGTGGTGGCCCGGCAGGGTACGAAGCCGCACTGGTGGCGGCGCAGCACGGCAGCGACGTCACGGTCGTCGAACGCGACGGCATGGGTGGGGCGTGCGTGCTGGAGGACTGCGTGCCCTCCAAGACCTTCATCTCCTCGGCCGGTATCCGCGTCGAGCTGCACCGGGCCCCGGAGCTCGGGCTGACCGCGGACCGGCAGGCCGTAGGCGTCGACCTGCCGACGGTGAACGCACGGGTGCTGTCGCTCGCGCTGGCCCAGTCGGCCGACGTCCGGGCCCGCGTGGAGCGGGAGGGCATCCGGGTCATCCGTGGATCCGCCCGGTTCGCCGGCACGCCGGCACCGGGAGCCCCGCACCAGATCGAGGCCCGCACCGTCGAGGGCGGGATCGAACATCTCGCCGCCGACGTGGTGCTGATCGCCACCGGCGCCACCCCGCGGGTGCTGGACGACGCCAAGCCCGACGGCGACCGGATCCTGACCTGGCGCCAGCTGTACGACCTGCGGGAGCTGCCCGAGCACCTGGTGGTCGTCGGTTCCGGGGTGACCGGCGCGGAGTTCGTCTCGGCCTACGTGGAGATGGGCGCGCGGGTCACCCTGGTGTCCAGCCGGGACCGGGTGCTGCCCGGTGAGGACGCCGACGCCGCCGGCGTGCTGCAGGAGGTGTTCGCCGAGCGCGGGGTGCAGATCCTGGCCCGGGCCCGCGCCGAGTCGGTGCGCCGCGACGGGGACGGGGTGCTGGTCACCCTGGCCGACGGGCGGACGGTGAGCGGCTCGCACGCGCTGATGACGGTCGGCTCGGTGCCCAACACCACCGACCTCGGCCTGGAGGCGATCGGCATCGAGACCGACCGGAGCGGGTTCATCCCGGTCGACCGGGTGTCCCGGACCTCCGCCGCCGGGGTGTACGCGGCCGGTGACTGCACCGGGCTGCTGATGCTGGCCTCGGTGGCGGCCATGCAGGGCCGGATCGCCATGTGGCACGCGCTGGGCGAGGGGGTGGCACCGATCAAGCTGAAGACGGTGGCCGCGGCCGTCTTCACCCGGCCGGAGATCGCCACCGTGGGCATCAGCCAGCGGGCCATCGACGCCGGCGAGGTGCCCGCCCGCACGATCATGCTGCCGTTGTCGACCAATCCGCGGGCCAAGATGCAGGGCCTGCGGCGCGGCTTCGTCAAGCTGTTCTGCCGACCGGCCACCGGCGTGGTCATCGGTGGCGTGGTGGTCGCCCCGGTGGCCAGCGAGCTGATCCTGCCGATCGCGATGGCCGTGCAGAACCAGCTGACGGTGGCCGACCTGGCGCACACCTTCTCGGTGTACCCGTCGCTGTCCGGATCGATCACGGAAGCCGGCCGGCAGCTGATGCGGCACGGCGATCTCGACTAGGAGACTAGGACACCAGGACCGGGCCCGGGTTCCGGGTCGGCTCGGGGTGATCCCCGATCCGCCGGCCCCCGGGGGCGCCGACGATCGAGCCATGACGATCCGACCTGTCACCGACCAGGTGCCCGTGAGCGCCGTCCTGCTCGCCGGCGTCGGCGCCCAGCTGGCCGACGACGTTCTCTACTTCCTGCTGCCGCCGACCGCGGTGCTGGCCCCGATGAGCGGGGTGCTGGCCATCCTGCTCACCGCGGTGGCCGCCCGACTGGTGACCCGCGGCCGGTTCGGGCCCACCGTCGCCCGGACCGGCCTGGCCGTGGGCGCGCTCTCCGCCGGGATCGGGCTGCTGCTCAGCGGCATCGGGGTGGTCGCGGTGCTGCTGGCCGGGATCACCGTGGTCGCGGGCGTGGCCGGGGCGGTGGCCGGGCGGGGCCTGACCTCCCGGTCGTAGCCGGCGCGGCGCCGATGGCGCCCGGCATGCCGGACCGCCCGGCGTCGGGCTGCTCGGGATCCAGCAGCTCGGCGACCCGGTGCAGCAGCCCGCGCGGGCCGGCGGGCGCGATCGTGGTCCACTCGGTGCCGTCCGCGGCCCGGCTGCGGGTGAGCTGGTAGCGGCCGGTCGGCCCGTCCAGGATGCCGACCACGCCACCGGCCCGGTGCAGCTCCCCGCGGCTGTCGCAGCGCTGGGCGACGATCTGCACCTGCTGCTCGGCCCCGTCGAGCAGGCGTGCGAGCACCCGCGCCTGGCCGGCCGGGAGCCGGGCCAGCAGCGCCGGGAGCAGTGCGGGTGCGCCCAGCGCCGCGGCCAGCGCCGAGGTGGGCAGCGAGCAGGACCGGCCCGGACCGGGGCCGGCCGCCGGCAGCGCGCTCAGCAGACCGACCGGCGCCGAGTCGCACCCGCTGAGACACACGCTGCCCGAGCGCCGGATGGCCAGCGCACCGGCGCCTCCTCCGCAGGCGGCCACCGCCCGCAGCTCCCGACCGCGCAGCTCCAGCTGCTGCGCGGGAAAGGCCAGCAGCGCCAGCAGGCGGACCAGGCCCGCTCCGGCGGCCGGCGGAAACCGGGCGGCCAGCGACCGCCGGGCCGCCGCCTCCAGCTCCCGGCGTTGCGCGTGGGTCCGGCCCGCGGACGGCACACCCAGCGCCGGGGGCATCGGCCGACCGCCCTCGCCGACCAGCTCCTGCCAGGCGACATCGAACTCGACGTCGCTCAGCACGAACCGCTCGGTACCGGCCACGTGGGCGACGGTAGGGGCACTGCCGGCCGGCGCCCGCTGGTTCGTACGCATCGGTTGCGCACGTGAACGGCTCCGCACACACCGATGGCCGGTGCGCACCGCGCAGGCTTCAGAGAGCTCAGACCGGGTGTGGCCAGCTAGGGCCGGCGTCGTCGGCCGCGGGCACATCTCGCCCCGACCGTTTGCACCGCCGCCCGGGCCTCTCGATGCAACTCAGCGGACCGGCCCTCATCACCCCGCGACCTCGTAGTGGTCACAGCATCACCACCGAGCGCCGGATTAGCTGCGGACGTCAAGGTGGGTAAGGGCGGCGTGCGATGGGCTTCGTGGTCAATCCGATTGGTTACGTGGAGTCGAGTCCGCTCGATCGCGCGAGTGCCCCGAAGCAAGGCACAGGTGCCCCGGACGCATGGCTGGTCATGGCACCGGAGTACGCCGAGGGACTGCGCGACCTTCAAGTCTCGGACGAGGTCGTGCTGCTGACCTGGTTCGACCGCGCTGACCGGACGCTACGCCCGCCTCCGGGGGCCGATCCGATCCAGCCCGCTTGTCAGGTGTGCGCCGCTCCGGCAGCTCGCTTGGGGAGGAGGTGTGCGATCGCGACGATGACCGCACCCACGACCGCTCCGGCGATGGCCGAGCCGATGGTGTTGGTGAGCCACCCGAGGAATCCGCCGAGCGGTCCCGTGGCGTCGTGCACGAGCACCTCGAGATGGTGCACGAACGCGTAGGGCGGGGCGAAGCCGAGCTCGTCGACGCCCACGAGCAGGATGTGCCCGCCGACCCAGAGCATCGCTGCGATCCCCACGGTGGACAGGACCGAGAGCACGATCGGCATCGCCCGGACCAGCCCGCGCCCCAGCGCGCTCACCGGACCGGAGCCCCGGGCCGCCAGTCCCAGCCCCACGTCGTCCATCTTGACGATCAGGGCGACCACGCCGTAGACGAGCGCCGTGATGGCGATGGCGACCACAAGCAGGATGATCGCGCGGGGCCAGAAGCCTTCTGACGCGACCTCGTTGAGCGAGATGACCATGATCTCCGCGGAGAGGATGAAGTCGGTCCGCACGGCGCCCGAGACGACCTTCTTCTCGTGGGCGGCCGGGTCGGCGGCCGCGGACTCCCCGGTCTCTTCTGATGCGGGGTGGTGCCCGGAGAGCAGCTCCCAGATCTTCTCCGCGCCCTCGTAGCAGAGGTAGGCGCCACCCAGCATGAGGATGGGTGTGAGCAGCCACGGCGCGAACTGGCTCAGCAGCAGCGCGGCGGGAAGGATGAACAGCAGTTTGTTGCGCAGCGAGCCTCGGGCGATCCGCCCTATGATCGACAGCTCCCGCTTCGGCTCCAGTCCCTGCACGTATCGAGGGGTCACCGCCGCGTCGTCGACGACGACCCCCGTCGCCTTGACCCCCGCACGGCCGGCGGCACCCGCGATGTCGTCGAGCGACGCCGCGGTGAGCCGTACGAGCGCGGCGACGTCGTCGAGCAGCGCAAAGAGCCCGCTCATCGAGTCGATGTCCGCAGGGCCGGTGCCGAGGTCTGCACGTTAAGACCGTACCCGGACCTGACCGCGCGACCCGGCCGGGCACCCGAGTCTGAGGCGTCCACGATCGAACCGTCCGCTGGCTGGTCGTACTTCCGCGGCTTGTAGGAGGCGCGAGGCAAGCAGAAGTGGCGGGGTCGGGAGTGGCTGGCGTGCACGTGGGTGTCTCGTAGATGGAACTGCCGCCAGCTGGTATCGGTCTGTCACAACGGCGCTGGCGGTATCCGGTAATGCTGGAGGATCCGGCGGATCGTCGAGGCGCCGACACGATGGCCGAGCTTGAGCAGCTCACCCTGGATCCGGACGTATCCCCAGCTCGGGTTCTCCCGCGCCATCCGCGCCACCATCGCGGCGAGGACGTCGTGGATCGGTGGGCGTCCGGGCGGGTTCGGATAGGTCCACCTGCGGCGCACGAGATGACGGTGCGCAGGATGGTGCCCGGGGTGACGGCGCCCAGCCGCCAACTACCCGGCTTTGGGTCGAGCGCCGTGCACGATTCTCGCCAGATGGCATGCCGAACGACGACAACCAACGAGGGCTGACGAACAAAGTCGTCAGCCCTCGTGGTGATCATGCAGCGGTGCTGCGGCAGCCCGTCAAGCTGCAGAAAGGCTCGCTGAGCTGGCCTCGGAGCACAGGGTCGGCGACCACTGCGGCAAACGGCCATCTGCCAGCGAAACGGACTAGATACCAGTAGAGGAACAGGTGATCGGGCTGCGCGGTGTCGACGAGAAGCGTCGGCTCGCCGGGGAGGTGTTCGACCCAGCGGAGATAGGCGTTCATCGCCGTGACCGGTGCCCGGCTGGCGCGGCGCGAGGCCAGCCAGTCCTCCGGGCGTCGGCGCCACGTCTGCAGCGCTCCCGGATGCACGGTCGCACCGGGCAGCTCGCGCACGTTCACGCCGAACGTGCTGATCGGCCTCGTCGGCGAGTTGGTGCTGGGGTGCGCCGACGAGGTGAGGGTGAGCAGGGAGTGTGGGCCGGGGATCGGCCCGTCGGTGTGGATGTGAGTGGTCACGAAGACCGGTAGCGGGGGCATGGCGGATCCTTCTCTCGCCGGTCTGGACGAGGGCGGGTTCGCGGCGCGGCCCTGGGGCCTGCGTGGCGAACGGATCCGCGGCGCGGTGCGTCCGCGTGGCGGAGTAACCGGGCCCCGTGGAAGTCCTCACACGGGTTGCGTCACTGCTGTCCGCTGTGCACTTGTCAGTACGTACGGTTCCACGGTGGATACCTGGCGCGTCCGACGGTAGGTCGGGGCGCCGGTGGGAGTCAATCCCGCCGATCAGTCCTTGATCTCGCAGAGCACGGTGCCCTGGGAGACGGGGCTGCCCGCGGTGGCCGCCAGCCCGGTCACGGTGCCATCGCGGTGCGCGGTCACCGGGTTCTCCATCTTCATCGCCTCCAGGACCACGATCAGGTCCCCGGCCGCGACCTGGTCGCCGTCGGACACCGCGACCTTGATGATGGTGCCCTGCATCGGGGCCGTCACCGCGTCTCCGGACGCCGCCGCAGCACCCTTGCCGCCACCGCGCCTGCGCGGCGCCTTCCCCGCCCCAGCCCCCGGGGCACCGCCCAGGGCCAGGGTGCCCGGTAGCGACACCTCCAGCCGCCTGCCGCCCACCTCGACCACCACCCGCTGCCGCGGCTCCGGTTCCGCGTCGGCCTCGGTATCGGTGTCGGCCGTGAACGGCGGCACCGTGTTGTCCCACTCGGTCTCGATCCACCGGGTGTGCACCGTGAAGCCGTCGTCCGCGCTCGCCGCGAACGCCGGGTCGGCCACGACGAGCCGGTGGAACGGGAGCACCGTGGCCATGCCCTCGACCTGGAACTCGGCCAGCGCGCGGCGGGAGCGTTCCAACGCCTGCGCGCGGTCCGAGCCGGTGACGATCAGCTTGGCCAGCAGCGAGTCGAACTGTCCGCCGACCACCGACCCGGTCCGCACGCCGGCGTCCACCCGTACCCCGGGCCCCGCCGGGAAGCTGATCGCGGTCACGGTGCCGGGCGCGGGCAGGAAGTTGCGTCCGGCGTCCTCGCCGTTGATCCGGAACTCGATGGAGTGTCCGCGCGGCGCCGGGTCCTCGGTGAGGTTCAGCGGTTCGCCGGCGGCGATCCGGAACTGCTCGCGGACCAGGTCCAGCCCGCTGGTCTCCTCGGACACCGGGTGCTCGACCTGCAGCCGGGTGTTGACCTCGAGGAAGGAGATCAGGCCGTCCTGGCCGACCAGGAACTCGACGGTGCCGGCGCCGTGGTACTCGGCCTCCACGCAGATCGCCTTGGCGGACTCGTGGATGGTGCGGCGCTGCTCGTCGGTCAGGAACGGGGCCGGGGCCTCCTCGACCAGCTTCTGGAACCGGCGCTGCAGCGAGCAGTCGCGGGTGCCGACGACGATCACGTTGCCGTGCGTGTCGGCCAGCACCTGCGCCTCGACGTGCCGGGGCTTGTCCAGATAGCGCTCCACGAAGCACTCGCCGCGGCCGAAGGCCGCGGTCGCCTCGCGGACCGCGGACTCGTACAGCTCGGTGATCTCCTTGCGGTCCCTGGCCACCTTCATCCCGCGCCCGCCGCCGCCGAACGCCGCCTTGATGGCGATCGGCAGGCCGTGCTCGTCGGCGAAGGCCAGCACCTCCTCCGGTCCGGACACCGGGTCATTGGTGCCGGGCACGAGTGGCGCTCCGGCCCGGGTGGCGATGTGCCGGGCCGTGACCTTGTCGCCGAGGTCGCGGATGGCCTGCGGGGTGGGCCCGATCCAGGTCAGCCCGGCGTCGATCACGGCCTGGGCGAAGTCGGCGTTCTCGGACAGGAAGCCGTAGCCGGGGTGCACCGCGTCGGCGCCGGCCCGCTCGGCGGCGGCCAGCAGCGCGTCGATCGCGAGGTAGCTCTCGGCCGCCGTGCTCCCGCCCAGTGCGAAGGCTTCGTCGGCCAGCTGGACGAAGGGCGCGTCCCGATCCGGATCGGCGTAGACCGCCACGCTGAGCAGTCCCGCGTCCCGGCATGCCCGCACGACCCGCACCGCGATCTCGCCGCGGTTCGCGATCAGGACCTTGCTCACACGCGGCACGGTCGACCTCCTCCTCGAGCACGCGCGCAGTGATCATGCGCCTGTGACAAGGAGCTTAGGGGGCGTATCGGCGGTGTCGGGGCGAGGCGGGTGTGGCGTGGGCAACGCCGGTCGGGTTGCGGCGCAACGAGATCACACCCCGCGGGGGCCCGAGACGATGCACCCGGGCGGCGCCGATGAACTGACGCCGCCCGGGTGGACGCCCCACCCCATGTGGTCATGCGGTACTCGTTCCCGCAGCTCCGCCACCCCTCGAGGCGGAACTGCGGGAACGAGTTTCCCGATGACCGGCCCGCGGCTGAACGGGCCGGTGGTGGACACCGATCAGTGGATGTGCTCGGATCGTCTCGTCAGCGAAGACGACGCCGACTCCCCGCGCTGTCCGGCTCGGCGGACGTGCCGCGGTTGCCCGCGACCTTCCGTCGAAGCCGGGGGTGCCGGCCGCCTCCGCGAGATCCACCGAGCACTTCTCTGTGCCGTTGTCCTCGGGACGAGAGCCAGTCAACCCGGGCCCACAGCGGCTGGGAACCCTTTTCACCAGGACTTGAGGTTTCTCGTCCGGAAGGGAATGCGGCACCCGCAGCGGGTCGAAAAGATCATCACCCGACCGGGTGGAAGATGGGGGCAGACGGTGGAATGACAGGTTCGCCCTGGTTTGTCCTCGTGGTGGGCCAGTCGCGGTGCGGCCAGTCGCGGCAACGCCGGATCGACCGGCGCGGACGGCGGTGTGGCCTCCGGGTCAGCCGGCGGCGGCCCGCACCTGCTTCTTGATCCGGGCCAGCATCGCGACCATCCCGCGCAGCCGCAGCGGGCTCACCGCCTGGGCGAGCCCGAGCGCGGTGTAGAAGTCGTCGGGCACCGCGAGGACGTCGGCGGCCGACTCCCCGTCCAGCCCGGTGTGCATGATCGAGGCGAAGCCGCGGGTGGTCGGCGCTTCCGGCGGGGCCGAGAAGAACAGGTGCACCGCGCGGTCCGGGTCGACCTCGACCGGCTCCACCTCGACCGCCAGGAACAGCGGGGACTGGCATTCGGGGACCTGCTCCATGGTGTGCGCCGCGTCGGCGTAGCGCTCCGGCAGCGCCGGCAGCTCCCGGGACAGCTCCAGCAGCAGCTGCAACCGGTCCCGCGGCCCGACCTCGGAGAACTCCTCGACCAGCTCGGCGAGCTGCGGAGGCAGGCTCATCCCGCGGCCGACCCGCGCTCGGTGCCGGTGGCGATCGGGACCCGCACCGCATTGCCCCACTCGGTCCAGCTGCCGTCGTAGTTGCGCACGTGCTCGAAGCCCAGCAGGTGGGTGAGCACGAACCAGGTGTGGCTGGAGCGCTCGCCGATCCGGCAGTAGGCGATCACGTCCTGGTCCGGCGCGAGGCCCTGTTCCTGCTGGTAGATGGCCTCCAGGTCGGCCCGTGGCTTGAAGGTGGCGTCCTCGGCCGCGGCCCTGGCCCACGGCACGCTGGCCGCGCCCGGAATGTGCCCGCCGCGGACCGCGCCCTCCTGCGGGTAGTCGGGCATGTGCAGCAGCTCGCCGGAGTACTCGCCCGGGCTGCGCACGTCGACCAGGGGCTGGCCCAGGTGCGCGAGCACGTCGTCCTTGAAGGCGCGGATGGTGGCGTCGTCGCGCTCGACGACCGGGTACTCGACAACCTCCGGCTTGGGCTGCTCGGTGGTCATCTCGCGGCCCTCGGCCTGCCACTTGGCCCGGCCGCCGTCCAGGATCCGCACGTCCGGGTGGCCGAACAGGCTGAACACCCAGAGCGCGTAGGTGGCCCACCAGTTGTTGCGGTCGCCGTAGAAGACGACGGTGGTGTCGCGGGTGATGCCGCGCTCGCCGCAGATCTCGGCGAACCGGGTGCCGTCGACGTAGTCACGGGTCACCGGGTCGTTGAGCTCGGTGTGCCAGTCGACCTTCACCGCTCCCGGGATGTGGCCGGTGTCGTAGAGCAGCACGTCCTCATCGGACTCGACGACCACGAGGCCGTCAGATCCCTGGTTGGCGGCGCCCAGGTGGGCGGCCAGCCACTCGGTGGTCACCAGCCGGTCCGGGTGCGTGTACTCGGCGAGCTTCGGGTCGGTGTCGTTTCCCAGCGCCATGGACCCGAGAATAGTCCGAGCGGTGCGGTCAGCGCCGCCAGAGATCAGTGACCGACACGCCCACCGCGGCCAGCAGCGTCCGGGTCAGCGGCAGGCTGATCCCGATGACGTTCGACGGGTCGCCGTCGATGCCGTCGACGAACCAGCCGCCCAGCCCGTCCAGGGTGAACGCGCCGGCCACGGCCAGCGGCTCCGCGCTGGCCAGGTAGGCCTCCAGCTCGGCTTCGGTCGGCTCCGCGAACCGGATGGTGGTGACCGCGTGCCCCTCGGCCACCCGGTCGATGGCCCCGTCCGCGGTGCGCAGCACGGCGTGCCCGGTGACCAGCTCACCGCGCCCCCCGGCCATCGCCCGCCAGCGGGTCCGGGCCTGCGCGGCGTCCGCCGGCTTGCCGACCAGCTCCCCGCCGACGTACAACATCGAGTCGCAGCCGATCACCACCGCCTCCGGGGTGTGGTCGGCGATCCGGCGGGCCACCGTGGTCGCCTTGGCCGCCGCCAGCGCGGTGACCTTGCTGCCCGGCGCGGCGTCCGGCATGGAGGCGAGCAGCGTGTCCTCGTCGACGTCGGACACCTCGACCACCGGGTCGAGACCGGCCCCGCGCAGCACGGACAGCCGGGCGGGTGAGGCGGAGGCCAGCACGACACGCACGCCCGGACCCTACGGCGAACCGTCGGCGACCCCCCGACCTCACCCCGGCGAGGACTGCGCCGCATCCCCGTCCGGACCAGCGCACCCGGGTTCGGCGCCGGGTGCGGTGCTCGCGGGGTGTACGCGGTGGTCAGCGCGGCCAGGCGGAGGCGCGCCATGCGCCCGGGCCGGGATGCAGCGGGGTGCGCAGCCGGGCCACCGGGTCGGACCAGCGGGTGAGCGGGCGCGGGCGGTCCGCGGTCGCCGCGCCTGCCGACCCGACCGCGGCGAGCACCACGACCAGCGCGGCCACCTCGGCGTCCGTCGGCTCGCCCCGGACCACCCGGAACAGCGCCCGCCGCTGCTCCGGGGACTCCCCGTCGCCGCTCACCCCCACCACCCCGGTCGTGAGTGGCAAGCCGTGCTAGAGCACGGCTGGGCACTCACAGGCGGCGCAGCCGCCCTCACAGCGGAATGTTCCCGTGCTTGCGCGCCGGACCGGCCTCCCGCTTCGTGGCCAGCGCGCGCAGCGCCCGCCCCACGTAGCCGCGGGTGTGCGAGGGCGGGATCACCCCGTCGATGTAACCGCGGTCGGCCGCGATGTACGGGTTGGCCAGCGTGTCCTCGTACTGCTGCTGCAGCTGCGCCCGCTTGGCCGCCAGCTCGTCGCCCGAAAGGCCCGCCATCTCCTTGCGGTACAGGATGTTCACCGCGCCGGCCGCGCCGGTGACCGCGATCTGCGCGGTCGGCCAGGCCAGGTTCAGGTCGGCGCCCAGGTGTTTGGAGCCCATCACGTCGTACGCCCCGCCGTAGGCCTTGCGGGTGATCACCGTGACCTTGGGCACCGTGGCCTCGGCGTAGGCGTAGATCAACTTGGCGCCGTGTCGGATGATCCCGTTCCACTCCTGAGCCGTGCCGGGCAGGAACCCGGGGACGTCGACGAACGTGAGCACCGGGATGTTGAACGCGTCGCAGGTGCGGACGAACCGGGCGGCCTTCTCCGAGGCGTCGATGTCCAGGCAGCCGGCGAACTGGGTCGGCTGGTTCGCCACCACTCCGACCGAGCGGCCTTCGATCCGCCCGAAGCCGCACACGATGTTCGGCGCGAACAGGGCGTGCACCTCGAGGAACTCGCCCTGGTCGAGCACCCGGGTGATCACCTCGTGGATGTCGTATGGCATGTTCGGCGAGTCGGGGATGATGCCGTCGAGCTCCAGGTCGGTCTCGGTCAGCGCCTCGGTGATCGCGCCCGCGGTCGGTTCCGGCGCGTCGAACGCCGGCGGCTCGGACAGGTTGTTCGACGGCAGGAAGCTGAGCAGTTCCTTGACGTAGCTGAACGCGTCGGCCTCGTCCTCGGCCAGGTGGTGGGCCACCCCGGACTTGGTGTTGTGCGCCCGGCCCCCGCCGAGGTCCTCGAAGTCGACCTCCTCGCCGGTCACCGTCCTGATCACGTCCGGGCCGGTGATGAACATGTGGCTGGTGTGGTCCACCATCACGGTGAAGTCGGTGATCGCGGGGGAGTAGACCGCGCCGCCCGCGCACGCGCCCATGATCAGCGAGATCTGCGGGATCACCCCGGAGCTGCGCACGTTGCGCATGAAGATCTCGCCGTAGAGGCCGAGCGCGACCACGCCCTCCTGGATCCGGGCCCCGCCGCCGTCGTTGATCCCGATCATCGGGCAGCCGATCTTGACGGCCAGGTCCATCACCTTGACGATCTTCTCGCCGTACACCTCGCCGAGCGAGCCGCCGAACACGGTGGCGTCCTGGCTGAACAACGCGACCGGGCGGCCGTCGATGGTGCCGGTGCCGGTGACCACCCCGTCGCCGAACGGCCGCTTGGCCTCCATGCCGAAGTTCGTCGAGCGGTGCCGGACCAACGCGTCCAGCTCGACGAACGAGCCCGGGTCCAGCAGCTGCTCCACCCGCTCGCGCGCGGTCTGCCGGCCCTTGTCGTGCTGCCGGGTGATCGTGGCCTCGCTGTCGGCCAGCTCCGCGGTGCGGCGGGCCAGATCGGCCAGCTTGCCCGCGGTGGTGTGGATGTCCGGCTCGTCGCCGCCGGGGGTGTCGATG
>DATMDS010000135.1:0-16381 GCA_035557575.1 Pseudonocardia sp.
GAATCCACCGGCGACGAATCCACCGGCGACGAATCCACCGGCGACGAGTCAACAGGGGACGAATCGACCGGGAACGAACCAACCGGCGACGAACCAATCGGCGACGAGTCGACCGGCGACGAATCGATCGGGGGCGAACTGACCGGGGACGAACCGGTCGGGGACGGATCGAACGCGGTCGGGCCGAGTCGGGGGATGGCCGGACCGGCGGGGTCGGTCTCGGGGCCGTTGTCCGGCGGCGTCGCGGGGCGCGTGAACGCGAGCACACCGGGCACCGACGCACCCGCCTCACCGTCCACGCCGGGGCGCGGCCCACGGCGCGGAACCCGGCGCGGGAGGGTGCCGATGACCGGTGCGGGGTCGGTGCTCGGCTCGGCGCCATCGGCCGCGGTGGGCGGTAGCGCGGCGGCGCTTCCCGGGTCCGGCTCGGCGTGTCCCATCTCCACGTGCTCGGGGCTCAGTGGCTCGGCGACAGCATGCTCGGCGGTGAGCACCGGACGCGGGGCGGGCGGGGCGACGTAGGGCCGCGGCGCTGCCGGTCGGACCACGCCCCAGCGCTCCCGCACGTAGCGGCCGACGGAGCCCTCGGGAAAGTCGTAGTCCTCGACGATCTCACGTTCCGTCACGACATCACCACGTCGAACCCGTTTGACCGACCGTTGATCCCGTGCATGTCAGCAGACGGTAGTCGTCCGGCTCCCCCTGGTCGAGATGCGACCCGGGAATCACACCATTGTGGCCGCCCATCGGCGACCGTTCAGTCCAGACCGGCGTACGAGTGCAGGCCGGCAACAACCATATTGATGAAAAAGAGGTTGAAGATGATGGCGGCGAACCCGGCCACGTTGATCCACGCCGCCCGGCCGGTGCGCCAGCCCGCGGTCGCCCGGGCGTGCAGGTAGGCCGCGTAGACGACCCAGGCGACGAAGGCCACCGTCTCCTTCGGGTCCCAGCCCCAGAACCGGCCCCACGCCGCCTCGGCCCAGATCGCCCCGGCGATGACCGCGAACGTGTAGAGGGGGAAGGCGATGATCGTCGTCCGGTAGGCCAGCCGATCCAGGCTGGCGGCGGACGGCAGCCGCTCGGCGAATTCGTCCAGCCGGCCCGACCGGCGCAGCAGGTAGAGCAGGCTGGCCACACCGGGCACGAAGAACAGGCCGGAGGCGAGCGCCACCGTGGTCACGTGCACGACCAACCAGTAGGACTGCAGGGCCGGCATCACCGGCGCGGCCTGCGCGTAGAGCACCGTGCCGGCCAGGAACAGCAGCACGACCACCGGCAGCAACAGGAACAGCCCGGCCGGGCGGGCGCCGGCCCAGCGCCGCAGCACGATCAACCAGGCCACCACGGCGGCCAGGCAGATCGCCGACGTGAACTCGTACATGTTGCCCAGCGGCCAGCGCCCGGCGGCCAGCCCGCGGGCCACGATCGAACCCAGCTGCAGGCCGGCCCCGAGCACCAGCAGCGCGACGCCCATCCGGCCGAGCCGGTCGGGCCGGCTGCGCGGCCCGGCGTCCGGCTCCGGGTCGTCCACCGGTTCGGAGCCGGCACCGACGAGGACCGGCCGGGCCGAGCGCAGCAGGGCGTACTCGCCGCCGTGCAGCAGCATCGACAGCACGTAGACACCGACCGCGGCCATGAACAGGCGATCGCTGTAGAGAGCGAGCGTGGCGAGCATCAGTCGTCCTCCGGTTGCGCAGGTGCTCTGTTGTCGGTGCCGAGCAGCTCGGTGGCCAGCCGCCGGAACTCCTCGCCGTAGCCGGCGCGGTCGGTGCGGGCCAGGCCGCCGAGCTGCACCACGGTACGGGCGCCGCCCTCGATCGGGGTCAACCGCGCCCAGAACCGGCGCCGTCGGATGGTCAGGGAGGCCCCGAGCCCGATCAGCAGCAGCACCGCGAACCACAGCGTGGCGACCTGCCCCGGGTCCCGGCTCACCTGCAGGTTCACCCACTCGCCGACGCCGTCGAACCGGACCGTGGTGCCGTCGTCCAGGCGCACCTCCTGGCCGGGCACCAGGTTGGCCCTGGCCACCCTGACCAGCTTCCCGGAGTCCACCTGGGACTGGTCGACCCGGAAGATGGACTGGCCACGGCCGTCGTCGAGGCCGAGGTCGCCGCGCATCACGTCGATCGCGACCTCGGGATCGCGCAGCGACGGGTAGACGGAGGTGACCACGTCGCCGCCGGAGCTGGTCGGGGCGAGCAACCCGGTGACGGCGAGCTGGGTGCGGCGGCGTTCCCCCTCGTCGGTGACGCCGGGACGGGCGAACTTGGTCGCCCCCTCGGACAGCATCGTGCTGGTGTCGACCGGGCTCCACTGGATCTCCGCGGTGCGCTGCTGCCCGTCCGGGAAGGTCACGGTGAAGCGCGGCGCGTAGCCGAAGCCGAGCAGGTAGACGCGGTTGCCGTCCAGGCGCAGCGGGTTGTTGACGGCCAGCGGGAACTCCCGCCAGGCCACGGTGCCGGCGGCCAGGTCCTCGGCGGTCTGGTAGCCCAGGCCGGCGCGGTAGCTCTGCGCCTGCCCGTTGGGCAGGAACTCGGCGGCGAAGCTGTCCACCCGGACGCAGAACGGGGTCAGCTCGGTGCCGTCGACGCGCAGTCCGGGATGGAACGAGTCGTAGCCGAGGATGCCGGTGTTGCAGAACTGCCCGCCGCCGGACAGCACGACGACCTGGCCCTCGTAGCCGTAGAGCTTGCCGGCCGCGAAGCCGAGCAGCACGCCGATCAGGCTGAAGTGGAACGCGAGGTTGCCCACCTCGCGCAGGTAGCCGCGCTCCGCGGAGACGGTGCGGCCGGTGCCCTCCGGGGTCGTGACCCGGCGCCACCCGGCCAGGCCGGTCTCGATCCGCGCGCTGACCTCGTCCAGACCGGCGTCCAGGGTGGCCTCGGCGTGGTGCGGGAGGCGGGCGAGGTTGCGCGGGGTCACCACCGGCGGCGAGCGCAGCGCCCGGGCGTCCTCGATCGTCCGCGGCAGCACGCAGCCGACCAGCGAGACCATCAGCAGCAGGTAGATCGCCGCGAACCAGGGCGCGGCGAACACGTCGAAGAAGCCGAGCCGGTCGAACAGCGGACCCAGCCGCGGGTGGTCGGCGAGATACGTCTCGACCAGCCGGATGTTCAGCGAACGCTGCGGCAGCAGCGCACCGGGCAGCGCGGCCACCGCGAGCAGGAACAGCAGCACCAGCGCGGTGCGCATCGAGGTGAGCCCGCGCCAGCCGTTGCGCAGCACCGCGGCCAGCACCCGCAGCGGTGCGGGGCCCGGTTCGGGAGGCGGTGGCGGGCGCTCGGGCGCCCGGGTCGGCGTGGCCATCGGCTACAGCACCGGGGTGAAGCCGGCGATCGAGGTCTGCACGGTGGCCAGCAGCCCGGCCCACAGCCCGGTGAGGAGCAGCAGGCCGACGGCCACCATCAGCACGCCGCCGCCGATCTGGATCGCGCGGGTGTGCCGGCGCAGCCAGCCCAACGCGCGGACCGCCCGCGATGCCCCGAGCGCGATCACCACGAACGGCAACCCGAGCCCTGCGCAGTAGGCCAGCGTGAGCACCACCCCGCGCAGCGAGCCGCCGCCGGTGCCGGCGGCCACCGCGACCACCCCGGCCAGGGTCGGCCCGATGCACGGCACCCAGCCCAGCCCGAACACCGCGCCGAGCAGCGGCGCCCCCCACAGCCCGGCCCGCGGCACCCAGTGCACCCGCCGTTCCCGCTGCAGCACCGGGATCAGGCCGACGAACGCGAACCCCATCGCGATCATGACGACCCCGCCGACGCGCTGCAGCACGGCCTCGTTGTCGACCAGCGCGTCGGCCAGCCAGGCCACACCGACCAGGACGGCGCCGAAGACGACGGTGAACCCGGCCACGAACAGTGCCGCCGCCCCGGCCACCCGCCACCGGCCGGATCGGGACTGCTCCGCCTCCGCGGTCGTGGCCGGCGGGGCGTCGGCACCGACCAGGCCGGCGAGGTAGGCGAGGTAGCCCGGGACCAGCGGGACCACGCACGGCGAGGCGAAGCTCACCGCGCCCGCCAGCACCGCCACCGCGGCTGCGACCAGCAGCGGGCCGGAGACCGCGAGGGTGGTGGAGGGGTCCATCACCAGGAAGCGTAAGCCGCCGGAGGCCATCCGCGCCCATCGGGTTCTACAGCTCGTAGTGCTCGCCCGCGACGCCGCTCCCCCGCACCGGACGAACGGCACTCTCGTACGAACCTATCGTGCGAAAGTGCCGCTCGTTCCGAGTTCGGGGGCGGGCGGGGCGGGCGCGGCGGGGTCAGGGGGCGGGGGGCTCGGCGGCCAGCCGCTGGACCAGCGCGATCAGCTCGGCCACCCGGACGGTCCGCAGGTAGACCGCGGCCACCCGGTGCTCGCGGTCCAGCACGATCGTCAGCGGCACCACGTTGCGCGGGACCCCGCCCAGCTGGGCCAGTGAACGCCCGGGCGGGTCGTAGACGGAGGCGTAGGTCAGGCCCCGGTCGCGCACGAAGTCGGCCGCCGCGGCCCGGTCGTCGCGCACGTCGATCCCGAGCACCGCCGCCCCGAGCGGCGCCGTCTGCTGGGCCACGAGCTCCAGGTCGGGCGCCTCGGTCCGGCAGGGACCGCACCACGAGCCCCAGACGTTGAGCACCACCACCCGGCCGGGGTAGTCGGCCAGCCCGATCGTGCGGCCCGGCTCCAGCAGGCTGTCCCCGCTCAGGGCACCGACCGTTCCGCGCGACTGCGGCGGGTCGTAGGTGATGGCGGTCTGCCCGCCGGGGGCGACGAACTGGAACTCCTGCCCGCCGACCACCGCCTCCTTGCTGGTGCTGCAGCCGGTCAGCAGCAGCAAGGCGGCCAGCGCGACCAGCACAATCGCGCCGGGCACCGACCTGCCGGGCAGCAGCCGCGTCATGCGCCGGTCACGGTGGGGTCGCTGGCGCCGGCGGGTTCGGAGTAGGCCAGCCCGGTCAGCTCGGAGTCGGTGAAGACGAGCGAGGTGAGCGAGGCCAGCGCGCACTGCCGGTGCCGCGGGTCGTGCCAGAGCCGGTGGCCGGTGACGAACCTGCGCAGCGTCCAGATCGGCAACTGGTGCGACACGCACAGCGCCTGCCGGCCGGTGGCCAGCTCCCGGGCCCGGTGCACCGCGCCGAGCATCCGGTGGGCGATCTTCAGGTACGGCTCGCCCCAGGACGGGGTGAACGGGTCGGCGAGCAGCGGCCAGGAGCGCGGGCTGCGCCAGGCCCCGTCGCCGACCGAGACCCGTTGGCCCTCGAACCGGTTGTCCGCCTCGATCAGCCGGTCCTCGGTGTGGATCTCCAGCCCGTGCGCGGCGGCGATCGGCGCGGCGGTCTCCTGGGCACGCTGCATCGGGGAGGCGAGCACCGCGGCCAGGTCGGCGTCGGCGAGGAAGGCGGCCACGATTCCGGCCTGCCGCACCCCGTTGTCGGACAACCGGTACCCCGGCAACCGGCCGTAGAGGATCCCTTCCGGGTTGAACACCTCACCGTGCCGCAGCAGGTGCACGACGGTTCTGGTCATGTCCCGATCCGGTTCGCGGCGATCCGCCTCACTGGGCGGCCTCGGCCGGAGCCGTCGCGGTGGCCGCGGCTCGGGCCGCGGCGGGCAGCGCGTCCGCGATGACCTGCCAGCAGTCGTCGTCGAGCGCGGCGGAGATGAACCAGGCCTCGAACGCGCTCGGCGGCGGGTAGACGCCGCGGGCCAGCAGCGCGTGGAAGAACGCCGGGAACCGCCAGGTGGCCGCGGCCTGGGCTCCGGCGTAGTCGTGCACCTCGTCGGCCGTGAAGAACACCGAGAGCATGTTGCCGGCGAACTGCACCCGGTGCGGCACCCCCTCGGCGCTCAGCGCGTCGCCGAGCAGCCCGCCGAGCCGGTGCGCGTTCGCGTCCAGCTGCGCGTACACCGCCGCGTCGGCGGCCCGCAGTGTGGCCAGCCCGGCCGCGACGGCCACCGGGTTACCGGACAGCGTGCCCGCCTGGTAGACCGGACCGGCCGGGGCCAGGTACGACATGTGCGCGGCCGGCCCGCCGAAGGCCGCCGCCGGCAGCCCGCCCGACATGACCTTGCCGAACGTGTAGAGATCGCCCGGCACGTCGTCCAGCCCGAACCAGCCCGCCGGGGAGACCCGGAAGCCGGTCATCACCTCGTCGATCACCAGCAGCGCGCCGTGGGCGTGGCACAGCTCGCGCAGCCCGGCGTTGAAGCCGGGGCGCGGGGCGATCGCCCCCATGTTCCCGGGTGCCGCCTCGGTGATCACGCAGGCGATGTCGGCGCCGCGCTCGGCGAACACCGCCCGCACCGCGTCCAGGTCGTTGTAGGGCAGCACCACGGTGTCGGCGGCCTGGGCCCCGGTCACGCCGGGGCTGGTGGGCAGGCCCAGCGTGGCCACCCCGGAGCCGGCCTGGGCCAGCAGCGCGTCGACGTGGCCGTGGTAGCAGCCGGCGAACTTGACGATCACCCGGCGGCCGGTGACGCCGCGGGCCAGCCGGATCGCGCTCATCGTCGCCTCGGTGCCGGAGTTGACCAGCCGCACCTGCTCTACCGGCGGCACCCGCCCGATGATCGCCTCGGCCAGCTCGATCTCCGCCTCGGTGGGGGCGCCGAAGGACAGGCCGCGGCCGGCGGCCGCGCGCACCGCGTCGACCACGGCCGGATGCGCGTGCCCGAGGATCATCGGCCCCCACGAGCAGATCAGGTCGACGTAGCGCACGCCGTCGGCGTCGGTCAGCCAGGGGCCCTCCGCGGCGGCCATGAACCGGGGCGTGCCGCCCACCGCGGTGAAGGCCCGGACCGGGGAGTTGACCCCGCCCGGGATGACCGCGACGGCCCGGTCGAAGAGCGCGGCCGACGTCGGCGCGTCCGGAACGGTCAGGGATGACGATGGCGTGCTGCCCACGACCGCCAGTCTTACAGCCGGCGCGCCGCCCGGCCCGCGGGGTCGCTGATCAGCGCCTCGGGTGGGCGAAGAACTTCGCCGCGGCAGGCATGAACATCAGCACCGTGCCGCCCACGCTCGCCGCCAGGACCAGCACCAGGAACACCAGGGCGCCGGCGTCGCTCGCGGTGCCACCGAACAGCCCGAGCAGCAGCATCAGGGCGAAACCGATCGTCATCACGGTGACCAGCACCCGGGCCCAGTTCCGGCCGCGGAAGGCCTGCACGGCGAAGATGACGTAGAGCAGCGCCAGCCCGGCGATGATCCCGCCGCCGACGCGGGCCGCCGACACGATCAGTTCCGGCGTGAGCCCCTGCTCGGCGAAGCGCGGGTCGTTCAGCACCTCCGGCGGGATCACGTCCGGCGTCGCGAGGATCAGGGCGAGCGCCCCGACCAGCAGGAACGGCAACGCGCTGAGGATCAGCAGCACCAGCGACAGCACCATGATCCCGGGCCGGGAGGCGCCGTCGACGCCGCGGTCGTCCAGGCCGGCCGGGTAGGGCTGGGAGGTGCCGTACGGGCTGTAGGCGGGCTGGGCGGCGTAGTTGTAGGAGCTGCCGTAGGGCTGGCTACCGTAGGGCTGACTGCCGTACGGACCCTGCTGTCCGTAGCCGGGCTGCTGTTGGCCGTACTGCGGGGTCTGGCCGTACGGCGGAGCCTGCCCGTACTGCGGCTGCTGACCGGATCCGTACTGGTATGGCTGGCCGTACTGGTCGGCGCCGTACTGGCCGCCGTACTGCCCGGGTTGCTGCCCGTACTGGCCCGGCTGGGCGTACGGGTTCTGCGGTTGGTACTGCGGCTGGTGCTGCGGCGTCGACCCCCCGGCCTGCTGGTCGGGTTGCTCGTCCTTCGGGCGCTCCGATGACCCGCTCGCGGAATCCTGCTCAGGCGGAGGTCCCCCGCGCTGCGGGTCCGACGGAGTGCTCACCGCGCCACCGTAGAGCCGCCCGCCGCGGACTGTCCACGCAAGCACCGCCCCGATCGGTGGACCGGGCCGAAGCGTTATCCGATCTCGATCAGCGCTGGTTCTTGTGAATGTCCTCCGACATCCGGACCACGGCGAAGTAGAACTCCAGCGACAGCCGCAGCATGGCGATCATGAACAGGGCGACCACCGCGCCGAAGACGAGCGTCAGCAGCCCGGCCACCGCCGACGTGCTGAACGTGAACAGCACCATCCCGACGTAGTAGAGCCCGATCAACACGGTGCCGATGATGAACAGGATCCGGATCAGGCTGGGCGTGGCGAAGCTGGAGAAGGAGAAGTCGAACAGAGCCGAGAAGCCATTGCGCTCGGTGGGGACGGACGTCTGGGTCGGCATGCCGGCCGGGCCCTGCTGTCCCCAGCCGGGAGGAGGCGGCTGCTGCTGGCCGTAGCCGCCGTACTGCTGCCCGCCAGACCATCCTTGCCCGGGCGGCTGCTGGGATCGGTCGCCATGGGCTCCGGGGTCGTAGCTCATCTGCACTCCACGTGAGTCTGGGTAGTGCGGCGATGGTAGCGACCGGCGCGCGGCCGGCCCGCAGCGGGCGCTTCCGGTTCGGAATCAGTCGGTGGCGATCCGTCGCGCCGTCTCGGTCGCCCAGTACGTGAGCACGATATCGGCCCCGGCCCGGCGGATCGAGGTCAACGTCTCCAGGATCGTCCGGTCCCGGTCCAGCCAGCCGTTGGCCGCCGCCGCCTCGACCATGGCGTACTCCCCGGACACCTGGTACGCCGCCACCGGCACGTCGGAGTTCTCGGCCACCGCGCGCAGCACGTCGAGGTAGGCCATCGCCGGCTTGACCATGACCAGGTCGGCGCCCTCCTCGAGGTCGAGCTCCAGCTCGCGCAGCGCCTCCCGGACGTTCGCGCTGTTCTGCTGGTAGGTCTTGCGGTCGCCCTTCAGCTGCGATTCGACCGCCTCCCGGAACGGCCCGTAGAACGCGGAGGCGTACTTCGCGGTGTAGGCGAGGATGCCGACGTCGGCGAAGCCGGACGCGTCGAGGGCCTCCCGGATCACCCGGACCTGGCCGTCCATCATGCCGCTCGGGCCGAGCAGGTGGGCGCCGGCCTCGGCCTGTGCCACGGCCATCTCGGCGTACACGGTGAGCGTCTCGTCGTTGTCGACGACACCGGCGGCGTCGAGCACGCCGCAGTGGCCGTGGTCGGTGAACTCGTCGAGGCAGAGATCGGACATCAGGACGGTGGCGTCGCCGACCTCGGCCCGGACGTCGGCCAGGGCCAGGTTGAGCACACCCTCCGGGTCGACACCGCCCGAGCCGCGGGCGTCGCGCTGCTCGGGCACCCCGAACAGCATCAGCCCGCCCACCCCGGCGTCGACCGCCTCGACCGCGGCCTTGCGCAGCGAGTCCCGGGTGTGCTGCACGACGCCCGGCATGGACGTGATCGGCACCGGCTCCCGGGCCCCCTCCTTGACGAACATCGGCAGCACCAGGTGCCGCGGTCGCAGATCGGTCTCGGCGACGAGCCTGCGGACGGCCGGGGTGGTGCGCAGCCGCCGCGGCCGGTGGGTGGGGAACGGCATGCGCGTGAGAGTAGTCGCCTGTGAGTGCTGAGCCGTGCTAGAGCACGGCTCACCACTCACGACCCTCCCCGGACGGCGGGCACACGATCACCACCGGGTCGTGAGTGCTGGGCCGTGCTCTAGCACGGCCCAGCACTCACAGGCCGCGTCAGCGGCGGCGGGCCTTGACCTTCCGCGGCGGCGGCAGCGCGCCCTCGGCGCGCAGCCGGGCGGCGTGCGCGGCCAGCGCGTCGACCAGCGCGGGCACCCGGGCCTCGTCGGGCTGCACGTCCACCCGCAGGCCGAACTCGCGAGCCGTCTCCGCGGTCTGCGGGCCGATGCAGGCCACGATCGTGCGGGCGTGCGGCTTGCCGGCGATGCCGACCAGGTTGCGCACCGTGGACGACGAGGTGAAACACACCGCGTCGAAGCCGCCGGTCTTGATCGCCTCCCGGATCGCGGCGGGCGGCGGCGCGGCGCGCACGGTGCGGTACGCGGTCACGTCGTCGATCTCCCAGCCGCGGTCGCGCAGCCCGGCGGCCAGGGTCTCGGTCGCGATGTCGGCCCGCGGCAGCAGCACCCGGTCCACCGGGTCGAGCACGTCGTCGTGCGGCGGGAAGATCGACAGCAGCCCGTCGGAGGAGGACTCCGTGGACTCGGCGATGTCCGGCACCAGCTCCGGCACGATGCCGAAGCCGCGCACCTTCTCCGCGGTGGCCTGCCCGACGCAGGCGATCTTGACCCCGGAGAACGCGCGGGCGTCCAGCCCGAACTCCGCGAACTTCTCCCACACCGCGCGCACCGCGTTGGTCGAGGTGAACACCACCCACTGGTAGCGCCCGTCGACCAGGCCCTTGACCGCGCGCTCCATCTGGGTGGGCGAGCGCGGCGGCTCGACGGCGATCGTCGGCACCTCCTCGGCGCTGGCGCCGTGCACGGCCAGCCGCTCGCTCATCGCGCCGGCCTGGTCCTTGGTCCGCGGCACCAGCACCCGCCAGCCGTACAGCGCGCGCGACTCCCACCAGGACAGCTCGGTGCGCAGCCCCACCTCAGGGCCGACGGTGAGCACCAGCGGGCCGTCCAGATCGGCGGCGCCGGAGGCCAGCGTGGCCAGGGTGACCTCGACGGTCCGCTGCCGGGTGGTGGTGCCGCCCGAGGTGACGGCCACCGGGGTCTGCGCGGCCAGCCCGAACTCGGTGAGCCCGCTGGCCACCTCGGACAGGTGGGAGGCGGCGGCGTGCAGCACCAGCACCCCGGGGGCGGACGCCAGCCGCGGCCAGTCGACGCCGGCGCGGACGTCGGCCTCCAGGTGCGTCGCCCCGACGGGGATGCCGGCGTAGGCCGGCACCGCGGTGCCGCCGGGCACTCCGGGCACCACGTCGAACGGCACCCCGGCGGCGGCCACCGCAATGGCCTCCTGCACGACCGAATCGACGGTCAGCGGGTCGCCGCTGATCAGCCGGGTGACCCGGCGACCGTCCCGGGCCTGCGCCACCAGGTCCTTGGCGACCTCGGACGGCGTGCCGACGGCCGGGCGCACCTCGGCGTCCGGGGACACGATGGCCAGCACCGCCTCCGGCACGTCCGGATCGGCGACGACGAGCGGCGCCGCGACCAGGGTCTCGCGGGCGCGCACGGTCAGCAGGCCGGGGTCTCCGGGGCCACTGCCCACGAACTCGACCCGTCCTGGGGCGACGGTGGAGGGTGCTCGGTTCATCTCGGAACTCTCATCTTAGGAGCGGGGTATCAGGAAGGAGCTGGTCATCGGCGGCGGGGTCCGCCAGGTCGAGCAGCTCGGCGGCCAGGGCCAGACCGAGTTTGTCGGGGTCGTGCACGTCCGCGGTGGCGGAGGCGCGCAGCAGGCCGCCGTCGTCGGTGCCGAGCACCGCGCGCAGCGACACCCGGTCGACGGCGTGGCCGTCGTCATCCAGGTCCGACACCACGTCGGCCAGCGCGCCGACCGGAGCGCTGCAGCCGGCCTCCAGGGCGGCCAGCAACGCGCGCTCCGCGGCGACCGCGGTCCGGGTGTACTCGTCGTCCAGCACGGCGCGCAGGACGCCGGCCAGCTCGCGGTCCGCGTCGGCGTCCGGGGCCCGGCACTCGATGGCCAGCGCGCCCTGGGCCGGGGCGGGCAGCATCTGCAGCGGGTCGAGCAGCTCGGTGGCCTCGTCGATGCGGCCCAGCCGGCGCAGCCCGGCCGCGGCGACCACGACCGCGTCCAGGTCGCCTGCGGCGACCCTGCCGACGCGGGTGTCGACGTTGCCCCGGATCGGGACGACCTGCAGGCCCAGGCCGAGCGCCTCGAGCTGGGCCCGTCGCCGCGGGGAGCCGGTGCCGACGCGGGCCCCGGCGGGCAGCTCGCCGAGCACCATGCCGTCGCGGGCCACCAGCGCGTCCCGCGGGTCCTCGCGCACCGGCACCGCGGCCAGCACCAGCCGCGGGTCGGGCGCGGTGGGCAGGTCCTTGTAGGAGTGCACGGCCACGTCGACGTCGCCGCGCACCAGCGCCTCGCGCAGCGCGGACACGAACACCCCGACGCCGAGCTCGGCCACCGGGGCCGCGGACAGGTCGCCGGGGGTGCGGATCTCCACCAGCTCGCAGGCGTGCCCGGCGGCACGCAGCCGGTCGGCGACGAGACCGGACTGGGCCGTCGCCAGCGCGCTGGGACGGGTACCGATGCGCAGCACGCCGCTCATGTCCGCTCCCCGTTCTCGAGCCGGTCCTCCAGCGCGCCCAGCACGTCGCCGTGGCGCTGGATGGCCACCGCCGCGCTGGTCTGCGGGTCCAGCTCGAACAGCGCCCGCAGCGCCGCCGCGTAGCTGTCCCCGTCCGGTCCCTCGGCGAGCCGCTTCACCTGCACGGTCGGGGTGTGCAGGAGCTTGTCGACGACCCGGCGGACGCTGCGTGCGAACTCGTCGCGCAACCGGTCCGACAGCTCCGGCAGCCGTGAGTCCAGGCGCAGCAGCTCGGCGTCGATCACCTCGGAGGCGCGCCGGCGCAGCGCGGTGACGGTCGGGGTGACCTCGGCCGACCGCTGGGCGGCCAGGTAGGCCTGCGCCTCCTCGGCGACCAGCTCCTGGGCCGCGGCCACCGCGGCCCCGGGCTCGCCGACGGCCAACCGGCGCTGCAGCGCCGCAAGATCGATCAGGGTGACCCCGGGCAGCTCGCCGGCCGCGGCGTCCACGTCCCGGGGCAACCCCAGGTCGCAGACCGCAAGCGGACGGCCGGCACGCGCCCCCGCCGCGGCGGCCAGGGTGTCGGCCGGGACGACCACGCCCAGCGCGCCGGTGCAGGCCAGCACCACGTCGGCCCGGCGGAGCTCGGGCGCGAGCGCGGCCAGCCCGGCCGCACGGGCCGGAGTGCCGGCCGCCTCGGTGATCGCGGCCAGCCGCTCGGCGCGCTCCGCGGTCCGGTTCAGCACCACGATCTCGGCGGCGCCGGCCCGGCGCAGGTGCGCGGCGGCCAGCCCGCCCATGGCGCCGGCCCCGATGATCAGCGCCCGGCGCCCGGCCAGCCCGCCACCGAGCGCGGCGGCGGCGTCGGCCAACGCCTCGGAGACCACGGAGGCGCCGGCGGAGTCGATGCCGGTGCTGGCGTGCACCCGCTTGCCCACCCGCAGCGCCTGCTGGGCCAGCTCGTGCATGGTCCGGCCCACGGTCCCGGCCTCGTCGGCGGTGGCGTAGGCGGCCCGCAGCTGCCCGAGGATCTGCGCCTCGCCGACGACCATCGAGTCCAGCCCGGCGGCCACCGCGAACAGGTGCTGCACGGCCGAGCCGGAGTAGTGCACGTAGATGTGCTCGGTGAGCTCGTTCAGCGTCATGCCGGTGTGCCGGCCGAGCACCGCGGAGACGTCGGCCAGCCCGCCGTGGAAGGCGTCGACGACCGCGTACACCTCGATCCGGTTGCACGTGGTGAGCAGCATGACCTCGCTCACGTGCTGGCCGCGGAGCAGCTCGTCGAGCAGCTTGGGCTGCTCGTCGACGGCCACCGCGGCCCGCTCCAGCACCTCGACCGGGGCGCTGCGGTGCGACAGCCCGACCACCAGGACGCTCATCGCATTCCCTCGCTGCGCTCGGTCAGCCCATCGGGAGATGTCTCTGCGCGCAGGCGCTGCACAGATGGTTCGCTCGCAAGCTCGCTCACAGCGACACCCCGCCCAGACCGGGCAACGGGCGGCCGTTGACGGCCAGCTCGGCGATTCGGCCGTCCCCGGCCGCGGCCAGGTGTCGGCGGGCCACGTGGAAGGCGAGGATCTGCAGCTCCACGGCCAGGTCGACCTTGCGCACCTCGACCTCGGCCGGGACCTGCAGCAGCACCGGCGCGAAGTTGAGGATGGACCGGACGCCGGCGTCCACCAGCAGGTCACAGACACCCTGTGCGGCCGGCCCCGGCGTGCAGATCACCCCGATGGTGATCGTGCGCTCGCGACACACCTCGGGGATGGAGCGCACCGGCTCGACCCGGATGCCGTTGATGTTGATGCCGACCAGGTCCGGGTCGACGTCGAACAGCGCGATGACCGGGAAGCCGCGGCTGCCGAAGCCGCCGTAGCCGGCCAGCGCGTGCCCCAGGTTGCCCACCCCGACCAGCGCGACCGCCTGCCGGTGGTCGAGCCCGAGCGCCTTCTCCAGCTGGTGCAGCAGCGGGGCGACCTCGTAGCCGACACCGCGGATGCCGTAGGAGCCGATGTAGGACAGGTCCTTGCGCAGCTTCGCCGGGTTCACGCCGGTGACCAGGGCGAGCTCGTCGCTGGACACGGTCTCCGCACCCTGCTCGGCCAGCTCGCCGAGCATCCGCAGGTAGACGGCGAGCCGGGCGACGCTCGCCTCAGGTATCGACCGCGGCCGGGCAGCGGCCGCGGCGTCGGCCTCCGGCGGCGGCACAGTCACTACGTCGTTCTCCTCGATGGCGTCAGCACTGTTCACGATCAACGCCGTCCACGCTGTCGATGTCATCTCGGCGGCCACATATCCAGGAGTCGGAGAGGCTCCGACGAATACCGCGAGATCAGGTGTTGACGGCGACTGCGGACCACGGTAGCCGCTTGTGAACGCACGCACAAAGTTGCGATCTTGGTGCGAGGGCTGCTCACGGCGGCGACTCGCGGAAAGTACCGGTGGTCGCCCCGGAACGCCCGCTCGCCGTGCTCAACCGGCGGTGAAGACGACCGCGGGCCAGCCGGTGGCCCCGTCCGGAACCGGGTCGGCACGGGTCTCGACCTGCGTCGCACCGCTGCGGTCCACGGCACGGCTCTGCACGGTGTGGCTGCCCGGCGCCACGTCGACGTCCAGCTTCCACATCCGCCAGGTGTCCCGGTTCACCTCGGTGGCCAGCTCCGCCTGCTGCCAGGGACCGCCGTCCACCCGGACCTGCACGGCGGCGATCCCGGTGTGCTGGGCCCACGCGATCCCAGCCACCGTGAACCGGCCGGTCGGCACCGTGGCGAAGCCGCGCGGGCGGTCGATCCGGCTCTGCGTCTTGATCGGCGCCCGCTCCGCCCAGCCGCGGTCGACCCAGTAGGCGTGCGCGGCGTCGAACGTCGTCACCTCGATGTCGGTGAGCCACTTGGTGGCCGAGACGTAGCCGTAGAGCCCGGGCACGACCATCCGCACGGGGAAGCCGTGTTCCGGTGGCAGCGGTTCGCCGTTCATCCCGACCGCGAGCAGGGCCCCCCGGTCGGGCTCGAGCACCACCTGCACCGGGGTGCCCGCCGTCCAGCCGTCGGAGCTGGTGGACAGCAGCTGCTCGGCGCCGGGTCGGACGCCCGCCTGCAGCAGGACATCCCGCAGCTCGACACCGGTGAACGTGGCCGTGGAGATGAGGTCGCCACCGACCGGGTTGGACACGCAGGCGAGCGTGATCGTGCGCTCGACCAGTGGCCGGGCCAGCAGCTCCGGGTAGGTCAGGGTGAGCTCGCGCTCGGTCATCCCGTGGATGCGCAGCGACCAGTCGGCTGCCGACCCGGTGGGGATGCGCAGGGCCGTGTCGATCCGGTAGAAATCCGCGTTCGACGTGATCATCGACGGCGTGCCGAGGTCGGCGAAGTCGGCACCGGGCGGGACGGCCGGGGCGCGTTCGACGACCGCGGCCCGGCCGAGCAGGTCGGCGGCAGCCCGGCGGGAGTCCCGCACCCGATTACCCAGCGCCAGCCCGCCGGCGGCCCCGCCGAGCGACAGCGCGCCGACCGCCACCGACGAGCCGACCAGCATTCCGCGCCGGGACATCCCGCCGCCGCCCGCCGGGTCGGGGCCGGCTGGCCGGTGGTCCGGCAGCGCCCGGGCCGCGAGCCGGTGCAGCACCCGGAACACCGCCACCCCGACACCGAGCGCCACCACCGGGGCGAGCAGGTCCACCGCGGTGAACGCCGGCGCGAAGATCACCGCTGCGCAGCCGGCCAGGCCCAGCGCCGTGATCACGGCGGTGCCGGGTTCGGGCCGCCGCCGGGAGACCAGCCCGGCCACCGCGGCGATCCCGGCCAGGACGACCGCCATGCCGGACAGCAGCACCGGCTTGTCCGCGGTGCCGAAGGCGTCCTTGGCGAACTCGACGACCGGCTGCGGCGCGAGCCGGATGACCGCGTCGCCGACGGCGAGGAACGGCGCCGACACCGGCGAGACCACCCCGGCCACCAACTGGCCGGCCCCGAGCGCCGCCACCACCGCCAGCAGCCCGACCAGTGCGGCCACCGGACGGCCGAGGGCGATCCGCGGGCTCGGCGGCGGTGCGGACGGGGCGGTCGCGGTCACTCCACCATCCTCCGCCGCCCGCGCACCGGCGGCCCGGTCCGGTGCCGATTCCGCTCCGGACCGTAATGACCGGTGCCCGCGCACCACGTTTTCCGGGCGAATGCACGAGCGGCGGGAACTGCGTCCTCAGGAACGCAATCCGGCGAATTCCATTCGACTACACACCGCTGTGACGCGGTAACCATTCAGGTGTTCGGCCAGCGATCTGG
>DATMDS010000136.1:0-12834 GCA_035557575.1 Pseudonocardia sp.
GGGTAGCTCTGCGAGAGCTGCTCGGCGAGGGCGTCGAGCTGCCCGAGCTGCTCCATCGCGCGGGTGGCCTCGCCCATGCCGAGCGGGTTGTCGCCGCGGAAGCGGCCCTGGCCGTCCCAGTCCTCGCCGGGGCGCAGGCCCTGCAGCTGAGCGTCCAGCTGGTTCAGCGCCGCGGCCAGTCGCGGGTCGCCGAACGCCTGCTGGGACAGCTCCATCAGCTCGGCCCGCTGCTCGGCCGTCATCGAGTTGAGCATCCGCTGCGCCGCGGCGGCCCGCTGCGCGAGCAGGTCGATCAGCTCCTCGGTGTTCTGCGGGTTCTCCGGGAAGAACTCGCCGTGCTTGGCCATGAACTGGTCGAACTGGGCGGTGGTGTCCTGCCCGGCGGCATGGTCGGCGAGCAGCTGGTTGAGGTCGTCGAGCATCTCGCGGATCCGCTCGACGTCCTGGGGCGTCGCGTTCTCCATGGCCTGCTTCATGCCGGCGAAGCGCTGGTCGAGCATCTCCCGGCCGAGCAGGTCGCGGATCTCCTCGTAGGCCTCACGGGCCGCGCTGGACTGCCAGTCGTAGGAGTCCAGCTCGCGCACCGCACCGCCGGTGTCGGTGGGCAGCGCGTCCAGCTGCATCTCACGGAACCGGGCGTCGTCGGTGTCCGAGCGGCCGAGCTGGTCGCGCTCGGCATCGAGGGCACGTTGCAGCAGCTCGCGGACCTGCTGCAACGTGCCGTCGAGCCGGTTCTCGCGCTGCAGCCGGCTGCGCTGCTGCCACACCTCGCGGGTCAGCTCGTCCAGCCCGCGGCGCTCGCCGAGTCCGCGGCGCAGCAGCTCCTGCAGCGCCGAGCGCGGCGAGGACCCCTCCATGATGTCGCGGCCGATCTCGTCCATCGCGGCGCGCAGATCGAACGGTGGCGCCAACGGGTCCGGCCCGTCGACGTAGGGCCCGTAGGCGTAGCGCCGGTTGCGTCGGGCCATCACGCCCTTCCCCGGGGGTGGACGGTCACTCGTAGCTCACCGTCTCCCCGTCGTCGGACTCGGTCTTGGTCAGCCGCCGGGTCAGGAACAGCAGCTCCAGTGCCAGCTCGGCGGCGCTGGCCATCGGGCCCGGGTCCTCGGTTCCGGCGGCGCCGAGCCGGGTGCCGATCTCGGTCAGTGCCGCGGCCGCCGGCAGGGCGGCGACCACCTCGGCCGCCGGCACCCGCTCCCCGGTGCGCACCGGGGCGGCGGCCACCGCTTCGGCGAGCGGGTTGAGGTCGATGCCGCGCAGCCGGAAGCGGGCGGTGTCGGCGGTGGCCCGGCGCAGCAGGTGCTCCAGGTGCTCGGTCTCCCGACCCTCCTCGCCGGAGGCGAACTCCAGCTTGCCGCGCAGCACCGCGGGCACCGACTCCAGGTCGACCGGGCGGGCCACCGGGCGCTCCTCGCCGGTGATCGCGGCCCGGCGCAGCGCCGCCGCGGCCACGGTCTCCGCGGCGGCCACCGGGAACCGCGCCGACACCCCGGAGCCCTGGTCGATGGCGCTGGCCTCGCGCAGTGACCGGGTGAACCGGGCGATCACCTCGACCAGGTGCCGCGGCACCTCGGCGACCAGCTCCGCCTCCTGTCCGACCAGCGCGATCTCGTCCGCCAACTCGAGCGGGTAGTGGGTGCGTACCTCGGCGCCGAAGCGGTCCTTGAGCGGCGTGATGATGCGGCCGCGGTTGGTGTAGTCCTCCGGGTTGGCCGACGCCACCAGCAGCACGTCCAGCGGCAGCCGCAGGGTGTATCCGCGGACCTGGATGTCGCGCTCCTCCATCACGTTCAGCAGCGACACCTGGATGCGCTCGGCCAGGTCGGGCAGCTCGTTGATGGCCACGATGCCGCGGTGCGCGCGCGGCACCAACCCGTAGTGGATGGTCTCCGGATCACCCAGCGAGCGGCCCTCGGCCACCTTCACCGGGTCGACGTCGCCGATCAGGTCGGCGACGGCGGTGTCCGGGGTGGCCAGCTTCTCGGTGTAGCGCTCGTCGCGGTGCCGCCACGCCACCGGCAGCTCGTCGCCCAGCTCGGCGGCCCGGCGGCGGGATGCGGGGGTGATCGGGTCGTAGGGGTGCTCGCCCAGCTCGGAGCCGTCGATCACCGGGGTGTACTCGTCCAGCAGGTTGACGATGGAGCGCAGCAGCCGGGTCTTGCCCTGACCGCGCTCGCCGAGCAGCACCACGTCGTGGCCGGCGATCAGGGCCCGCTCCAGCTGGGGCAGCACGGTGGAGCCGAAGCCGACGATGCCCGGCCACGGGTCGGTGCCGGCGCGCAGCGCGGCCAGCAGGTTCTCCCGGATCTCGTCCTTGACGCCGCGCAGCCGGTGACCGGACGCGCGCAGCGCCCCGACGGTGCGGGGCAGTTCGGCGCCGGAGTCGGCGCGGAAAAGATCATGAGGCACGTCGTCCACGCTACGCCGGGAATCGGCGGCTCGGCCTGCTGTGCCGGCAGCGAGCACGGCACGCGGACGACGCGGAACCGGCGAGCCGGGAATGCGCACCGGCCGTCGCCGGGTTCGACCTCAGGTGACCTCCCCCGCCCTCCGCGCCGCCATCCTGCTCGGTCTGCTGTTCGGGCTGGCCGGCACCTCCACCTCGGCGGTCACCGTGGCGCTGCCCGAGCTCGCCGCCGACCTCGGGATCGGGCACACCACCGCGGCCTGGATCATCAGCGGCTACGCGGTGGCGCTGGCCGTCGCCACCCCGACGCACGGCCGGCTGGCCGACATGATCGGCATCCGGCTGCCGCTGGTCGTGGGCGTGGCCATGATGGCGGTCGGCGCGCTGGCGGCCGCGCTGGCGCCCTCGTTCCCGGTGCTGCTCGTGGCCCGGGTGGTGCAGGGCGCCGGGGCGGCGGCGGTCGCGGTGCTGGCCACCGCCCTGATCAGCGCCCGGTGGAGCGGTGACGAGCAGGGCGCGGCGCTGGGCCGCGTCGCCGGCGTCGCCGCCACCCTCAGCGCGCTCGGCCCGCTGATCGGCGGCGGCCTGGAGGCACTGGGCGGGTGGCGCTGGGCGCTCGCGCTGCCGGTGGTCGGAGCGCTGGCCATCCCGGCGCTGTGGCGGCTGGCCCCGGCGGGCGGCAGCGGCGAGCGAGTGGACCGCACCGGCGCGCTGCTGGTGGCCGGGGCGGCGTCCGGCCTGGTCCTGCTCATCCAGTCGCCCTCGGCCGGCGTGGTCGCGGCGGTCGTCGGCGCGGTGTTGCTGGCCGCCGGGGTGCCCGCACTGGCGTGGCGGGTCCGGGTCCATCCACGGGGCTTCCTGCCCCGGGAGATCATCACCAACGTGACCGTGCTGCGCAGCTCGTTCGCTGCGGCGGCGGTCCCGGCGAGCTGGTTCGCGCTGCTGCTGGGGGTGCCACTGGCCGCCGCGTCCTGGGGGTGGACGCCGCTGCAGACCGGCACCCTGCTGCTGCCGGCGGCCGTGGTCGGCTTCGTGTCGCCGCCGGTCGCCCGCCGGTTGCTGGCCCGGTTCGGCGGGCGCGGGTGCATCGCGCTGGCCTGCCCGACCGCGGTCGTCGCGCTGCTGCTGGCCGGGCTGGGCGGCATCGCGGCGTCGCCGGTGCTGCTGGCCGCGGCGGTCGCCCTGGTCACCGTGGCGTTCGGGATCGGCCAGCCGGCGATGATCTCCGCCGTGGGTACCGCGGTGCCCGCCGAGCAGCGGGGGGTGGCCATCGGCGTCGCCACCCTGGTCTTCCTCATCGGCGCGAGCGTCGGCTCGGCGCTGGTCGCCGGGCTGGCCGACATCGTCGGGGTGCCGGCCGCGTTCCTGGTGCTGATCGCGCTGCCGCTGGCCGGCGTCGGCGCGCTGTCGATCGGCGGTCCGGACCGGCAGGTCGCCCCGGCCGCGGGGTGATCGGGCTCAGCCCAGCAGGATGGCCAGCACCGGCACCGCGACCAGCGCCACCGCCCCGACGCGCACCAGCACCCGCAGGGCGACGGGCAGCGCCGGCGGCGGGCTCAGGATGCGGTCCAGCCGGTGCTCCAGGGCCACGGTGAACGAGGTCAGCGCGGCGGCCGGCGCCCCGGCCCCCATGGTGCGCAGCGCGCCGGTGAGCTGCTTGCGTCCGGAACATCCGGTCGCCACGTCGTCGGCCCGCATCTCCACCAGCGCGGCCACCGCCAGCTGCGCGCAGACCATCCCGCGCACGAACGGCGCGGTGGCGCCCCAGGCGACGAAAGGCAGCACCACCAGGTCGTGCCGTTCCCGCAGGTGGGCGCGCTCGTGCGCGAGCACCGCCTGCACCGCGGGCGGCTCCAGGCAGTCGAGCACCCCGGCTGAGAGCACCAGCCGGGAGCGCAGGCCGGGCAGGCAGTAGGCCACCGGGATCGGGTGGTCGAGCACGTGCGCTCCGGGTTCGGCCGGCCACGGGGTGGCCAGCAGGTCGAGCAGGTCCCGGTGCCGCCGCCGGCCGCGCAGCGTCCGCACGGTCACCGTGACCAGCACCCCGATCAACCTCGCGGCCAGGGCCAGCGCGGCCGCCAGTGCCAGCGTGTGCCCGATCCCCAGCTCCGCGGGCAGCCGCCCGTCCCGCAGCGCCGCGACCGCCTTCGGCAGCGCGGAGGGCACCGTCGGGCCGAGCGGGCTGAGCCCGTACACGAGCCCGGAGCCCAGCAGGGCCAGCCCGCCGGCGAACCCCACGGCCTGCCAGACGAGCAGGCCACCGACCGGGTCCCGGGTCGGCCAGGTCGCTGTGGCCAGTGCCCGGCTCAGCGGCTCGGCCAGCAGCACGCCGAGGGCCAGCAGGCCGAGCGCAACCCAGTCCATCCGGCGGCGGTCAGTCGAGCAGGTCGCGCAGGGCGGCCCGCTCGTCGGCCGGAATCGACCCGAAGAATCGGGCCAGTGCCGCGCCGCGGTCCGGAGCCGCGTCCAGGGCGTCCCGCATCAGGGTGGCGACGTGGTCCTCGCGGCTGGCCACCGACGTGTAGCGGTGGGCGCGGCCCGCGCGCTCCCGGGTCACGAGACCCTTGCGCTCCAGCCGCCCGAGGACGGTCAGCACCGTGGTGGTGGCCAGCCTGCGGTCGCCCAGCGCCTCCTGGACCTCGCGGGCCGTCACCGGAGCGGCCGCCGACCACAGGGACTCCATGACGGCACGTTCCAGCTCGCCCAACCGCGGCACCACTCCATTTTACCTCGCGTAGAAGACCGTCACGCCCTCCATGTGAGCTCGGGACAAATATTGCTCTGCGGAAGCAGGGCGGTGCACTGCCGGACGGGCCCGGAGCGCATCGTCCTACGCTGCCGACAGCGCGATCGTCGCGATGCGGCGGGACAGGGGACGACGGTGGCCGAGGCCGGCGAGCTGCGGATGGGGACCCCGGCCGCACGCTGGGTGCTGCTGACCACCGTGCTGGGATCCGGGCTGGCGATGATCGACGGGACCGTGGTCAACGTCGCGCTGGAACGCATCGGCACCGACCTGGACGCCGGCTTCGCCGGTCTGCAGTGGACGGTGAACGCGTACACCCTCACGCTGGCCGCGCTGATCCTGCTCGGCGGCTCGCTCGGTGACCACTACGGGCGGCGACGGATCTTCCTGGTCGGCGTGGTGTGGTTCGCGACGGCCTCGCTGGTCTGCGGGATCGCCCCGAACATCGAGCTGCTGATCGCCGCGCGGGCGCTGCAGGGCGTCGGCGGTGCGCTGCTCACACCGGGCAGCCTGGCGCTCATCTCGGCCTCGTTCCACGGCCCGGACCGGGCCGCCGCGATCGGCGCCTGGTCCGGGCTGGGCGGCATCGCCGGCGCCATCGGCCCGTTCCTCGGCGGCGTGCTGGTGGAGTGGAGCTGGCGGGCGATCTTCCTGATCAACGTCCCGCTGGCCGTCGTGATCGTGGTCATCGCGCTGCGCCACGTGCCGGAGAGTCGCGACGTCGACTCGGCCCCGGGCCTCGACGTCGTCGGGACGGTGCTCGCCGTGCTCGGACTCGGTGGGCTGACCTACGGCCTGACCGGCATCGGCGAACGGGGCGCCGCGCCGGACCTGCTCGTCGGGCTGCTCGTCGGGGTGCTCGCGGTGGGGGCGTTCGTCCAGGTGGAGCGGCGCTCGCCGCACCCGCTGGTGCCGCCGACGCTGTTCGCCGACGCGACCTTCACAGCGGCCAACGCGGTCACCCTGCTGATGTACGGGGCGCTCGGTGTGGTGTTCCTGCTGCTGGTGCTGCAGCTGCAGACCGTGGCCGGGTTCAGCCCGCTGGCCGCCGGCACGGCGTTGCTGCCGGTCACCGCGGTGATGCTGGTGTTCTCCTCCCGGGCCGGGGCGCTGGCCGGCCGGATCGGGCCGCGGCTGCCGTTGACCCTGGGCCCGCTGGTCGCCGCGGCCGGGTTGCTGCTGATGCTCCGGGTGGACGCCGACACCTCGTGGTGGCTCGATGTGCTACCGGCGGTGCTGGTCTTCGGCGCCGGGCTGGCGCTCACCGTGGCCCCGCTCACCGCGACCGTGCTGGACGCCGCCCCGGACCGGTTCGCCGGTTCGGCGTCCGGGGTGAACAACGCGGTGGCCCGGGCGGCCGGCTTGCTGGCCGTGGCCGTGATCCCGGGGCTGGCCGGCATCCGCGGCGCCGACTACACCGACCCGGCGGCCTTCGACGCCGGTTTCCGGGTCGCGATCATGATCGCCGCCGGGCTGCTGGCCGCGGCCGCCCTGCTGGCCGGC
The DNA here is from genome assembly GCA_035557575.1 of Pseudonocardia sp. Lineage (GTDB taxonomy): Bacteria > Actinomycetota > Actinomycetes > Mycobacteriales > Pseudonocardiaceae > Pseudonocardia. The sequence goes on from DATMDS010000136.1 coordinate 6,657, forward strand.
ACGCTGATCCGCCGCCAGCCGCTGTCGGTGCCCGAGCCGGCGGCCGAGCGGGTGCGCATCGAGGACTGCCTGCACTGCGGCGTCACCGGCCCGCAGCTGCACCCGCGCCCCGCTACCGCCCGGCCGCGCTCCTGATCGGCGTGCGCGCGCCGAGTTCGGTCGTGAGTGCTGAGCCGTGTTCTAGCGCGGCTCGGCACTCACAGGCGCGACAGCGCGGCCGCGAGCTCGCCCAGGGCCGGCACCGGGTCGTCCGGGCCGAGCACCTGGGCGCAGACGTGGTCGGCTCCGGCGTCCAGGTGCTGGGTCAGCCGATCGGCCACCGACGCCGCGTCCCCGTGGGCCACCAGCGCGTCGACCAGCCGGTCGCTGCCGGACCCGGCCACGTCGTCCTCGGTGAAGCCGAGCCGGCGCAGGTTGGAGGTGTAGTTGCGCAGGCCCAGGTAGCGCTGCACGATCGGCCGCCCGATGGCCCTGGCCCGCTCGGGGTCGGCCTCGAGGACCACCTTGTGCTCGGGAGCGAGCAGCACGTCCGGGCCGACCAGTTCGCGTGCCGAGCGGGTGTGCTCCGGCGTGGTCAGGTAGGGGTGCGCGCCCGCAGTGCGCTCGGCCGCGACCCGCAGCACCTTGGGCCCGAGCGCGGCCAGCGCCCGGCCCATCATCGGCACCTCGGCCGCGTCGAGGCGGTCCAGGTAGTCCACGATCGTGGCGAACGGGCTGCGGTACTCGCCCTGCGCCTCCGGGTGACCGATGCCCACGCCGAGCAGGAACCGGCCCGGGTAGCGGGCCTCGATGCGGTGGTAGGACGCGGCGACCGTCTCGGCCGGCGCGGCCCACATGTTCACGATTCCGGTGGCCACCGCGATCCCCTCGGTCGCGGCCAGCATCGACTCGGCCAGCTCCAGGTCCGCGGCCGGCGAACCACCGATCCAGATCGCCCCGAAACCGAGCGACTCCACCTCGGCGGCCAGCTCCGGTCCGAGCCCCGCCGCGGTCCGCCACACTCCGTACCGACCGAGTTCCACCGTCATGCCTGCGGCAACCGCCCGCCGCGCGCCGACATTCCCGCGGCCATAGTGTCGGCGGAATGGGACTGCTGATCGGCGCGGACGGCCGGGCTGCTCCGCTGCGGATGCGGCCGCGAGTGCTGGTCCCGAGCCGGCCCGAGCTGCCCCGCGACGTCCCACCGGGCACCGAGGCGGTGGTGGTCGGCGCCGGGGTGGCCGGGATCAGCGCGGCGGTGGTGCTGGCCGAGCGCGGGGTCGGGGTCACCCTGCTGGAGGCCGCGCCCACCCTCGGCGGCCGGCTCGGCGCCTGGCCGCACACCCTGCCGGACGGCACCGAGCAGGTGGTGGAGCACGGCTTCCACGCCTTCTTCCGGCACTACTACACCTGGCGTGCGGTGCTGCGGCGGATCGACCCGGAGCTCGGCTTCCTGCGCCCGGTCGGCGGTTACCCGGTGATCTCCCGGCAGTGGCCGCCGGAGGACCTCACCGGTCTGCCCGCCGCGCCGCCGCTGAACCTGCTGGCCCTGTTCGCCCGCTCCCCCAGCCTCGGCCTGTCCGACCTGCTGGGCTCCGACCGGGCGTTGGCCGCCGAGCTGCTGTCCTACGACCGGGAACGCACCACCGCCCGGTTCGACGCGATGCCGGCCGCCGAGTTCCTCACCGCCCTGCGGATGTCCGACCGGGCCCAGGCGATGCTGTTCGAGGCGTTCGCGCGGTCCTTCTTCGCGCGCCCGCGCGAGCTGTCCGCGGCCGAGCTGATCGCGATGTTCCACTACTACTTCCTCGGCAACCCCGAGGGCATCGGCTTCGACGCTCCGGACACCGACTACCTGAGCTGCATCTGGCAACCGTTCTCCGAGTACCTGCAGCGGCGCGGCGCGACGGTGCGGGTCGGCGCCGCGGTCGGCGCGATCGTCCCGACGGCGCCGGACGCCGACCCGCGCTGGCGGATCGAGCTCGACTCGGGGGCTGCGGTGCACACCCGGAACCTGGTGCTCGCCGTCGATCCGGGAGCGTTGCGCGCGCTGCTGGGCGCGTCCCCGGCGCTGGCGGCGACGGCGCCGGAACTCGCGAGCCGGGTCGAGGCGCTGGCCGTGGCCCCGCCCTTCGCGGTCAGCCGGCTCTGGCTGGACCGTGATGTCGCGGCCGACCGCCCGGTGTTCAACGCGGTCAGCCGGGAACCGACGCTGGATTCGGTCACCGTCTACTCGCGGCTGGAGCGCCCGTCGGCGCAGTGGGCGGCACGCACCGGCGGCGCGGTGCTGGAGCTGCACTCCTACGCCTGCTCCGCGCCCGACGCCGAGGCCGCCACGGCTCGGATGTGGGCCGAGCTGGCCGGGCTGTGGCCCGAGGTGAACGCCGCTCGGGTGCTGCACCGGCAGCAGCGGATGGAGGCCACCGCGCCCACGTTCCCGCCCGGATCCAGCGGGAACCGGCCGGCGGTCGGCGGCGCCGCGCCCGGGTTGTGGCTGGCCGGCGACTTCGTGCGGACGCCGTTCCTGAGCGGGTTGATGGAACGCGCGTCGGCGAGCGGCGTGCTGGCGGCCAACGGGGTGCTGGCCGAGGCCGGCGCCGGGCCGGAGGAGATCCGCGGAGTCCCGCAGCGCGGCCTACTCGCCCGTCCGCACCGGCGGCGCCGCACCGCAGCCGCCCGTACCTGAGCCCGCCCCCCGCCCCCCGACCCGCCGACGTCGCACATCCGATCGTGGTCTCGCACATGCCGTGGCGTGTGCGGTGCCGCAGTCCGGTGTGCGACGTCCGCGGGGTCAGCGGAGCAGGCCGGCGGCGAGCGTCCGGGCCACCTCCAGCGGGCCCGGCTGGCCCTCGTCGTGCAGCACCGCGAGCGCCACCTGGTCGGCCCCGGCCAGCTGGTGGGCACGGACCCGCTCGCTGATCGTCTGCTCGTCGCCCCAGGCCACCAGCTCGTCGACCAGGCGGTCGCTCAGCTGGTCGATCTCGGTCGCGGTGAAGCCCATCCGGACGAAGTTGTCCCGGTAGCCGCCGACCCGGGACAGGAACCGCAGCGGCCCGCGGGCCGTCTCCCGGGCCCGGGCCGGGTCGTCGTCGAGCACGATCATCTGGTCCACGACGAGCGTGGCCCGCTCGCCGAGCACCGTCCGCGCCCACGCCGTGTAGGCCGGGTCCACCAGCAGTGGGACGGCCCCGCCCGCCCGCTCCCGGGCCAGCTCGAGCTTGCGGGGCCCGAGCGCGGCCAGGATCCGCCGCTCGGCCGGCACCGGCGGGTCGGCCGCGTCCAGCACGTCCAGGTAGCGGCCGAGCGGGCCGAGCGGCCGCGGCTGCTGCGGGCCGCCGATCCCGACCACGAACCGGTCCGGCGCGGTCGACCCGACCAGCTCGGCGTGCCAGCGGGCGACGACCTCGGGCGGGTACACGTCCACCGAGACGATGCCCGGGATCACCGCGATCGTCCGGGTCGCCCGGACCAGGTCGTCGATCCGGTCCAGCCGATCCAGCTGGCCACCGGCGACCCAGATCGTGTCGTAGCCGAGGTCCTCGATCTCGGCGCCCGCGTCGAGGTGCGCGTTGTCGGCGGCCACGTCCAGCGCGATGCCGATCGGGCCCAGCTGCAGGGTGCTCATCGACCGAACGCTAGGAGCTCAACCCCGGTTCAGCTCAAGGGGCATCGCGGCTGAAGGTCATGTCCATCCAGTGCTCCCAGTCCCCGCCGTCCGGGAGGCGCTCCCAGCGGGCCGTCATCGACACGCCGTCGGCGGCGACCACCAGCCGCGCGCGGCTGGTGGTCCCGGCGAAGGTCCACACCCCGTCCGGGTCGACGGTGGCGACCATGGTCCCGGCGTGCCCCAGATGGTCGAACGAACGCATCAGGTAGCCGCCGGTGCGCGGGTCCGGCTCGCCGATCACCTCGAGCACGTCCACCTGCTCGCCACCCACCCGCACGTCCACCCGATGCTCCAGGAAGTGGCCGCCGGGCAACCATCGGTAGACATCGGTGCCGGCGATCTCGAGGGCCGGCTCGCCCGGCCGGGCCACCGTCCGCCCGGCCGAGGACCAGTGCCCGACCAGGGGCTGCAACGGGTGGTCAGTACTCATCGTGCAGCCGCCACCAGGTGTAGGGCTCGGTCTGCCGGCGCCCGGGCGGGCTGTCCTCCCAGGTCTCCTGCCGGCCGAGCGGGGTGAGGTCGAGCAGGGTCCAGTGGTTGCCCAGCGTCTCCACGCCGCGGCCGGTGGTGAAGTAGCTGCGGAACACGCGGTCGCCGTCGCGGAGGAACACGCTCAGCCCGAAGTCCTCGCCGGCGCCGCAGTCGGCGTTGAAGCTGTTTCCGGAGCAGGAGTAGAAGGGCACCGTCCAGCCCATCCGGGTGCGCAGCGGGCCCAGTCGCGACCACGGGTTGTGCGACACCACGGCCATCGCGGTGTCGCGGGCGTGCAGGTGCTCCAGCCCGGCGATGGTGTCGGTGAACATGCAGCAGCCCTCGCACCACTGCCCGTCGGCCCGCTCCATGAAGTGGTAGACGATCAGCTGGCGGCGCCCCTCGAACAGATCGACCAGCGACGCCGCCGGCCCGTCGCTGGTGAAGGTGTAGTGCCCGGTGATCTCGACCATCGGCAACCGGCGGCGGGCCGCGGCCAGCGCGTCCCGGGCCGCGGTGGCCTGCTTCTCCTGGGCCCGCAACTGCGCGAGCGCCGGCTCCCACACCGCCGCGGGCACCACCGGCGGCAGCGTCCCCCGCCCCACGTGCCCGGCCAGTCGGTCCAGGCACGAGCTCCAGCCCTGCTGCACGTCCGAGCGCTCGCGGGTGTCCAGTCCGGTCTGGTGGAAGACCATCTCCGTCTTCCCGCCGAGGTCGGTCAGCGTGATCGTGATCAGCGACTGCTCGGGCTCGCCCAGCCGGGCCTGGTCGCCCCAGGTGAACACCAGCCGCTCCGGGGCGAGCACCTCGCGGTACACCCCGCCGATGGGGTACTCGGCGCCGTCCTCGTCGCGGATCATCGTGGCCCGCCACTCCCCGCCGGGCTGCACGTCCATGCTCACCGTCTCGCGCGGCGTCGTGCAGCCCGCCGGGCCGAACCAGCGCGCGGCCTGGTCGGGCTCGGTCCAGGCCCGGAACACCTCGTCGCGGCTCGCGTCCAGCACCCGCGTGATCGTGAACTCGCGGCTCCCGGCCGCCGGCTCAGACATCCTGCTCTCCCTTCCGGTTACTGATGGTCCGCAGGTGCTCGTCGAGGCGGTCGAAGCTGCCCTCCCAGTACCGCCGGTAGTGCGCGAGCCAGTCGGCCACGTCCTCGAGCGGCTCCGCCCGCAACCGGCACGGACGCCACTGCGCGTCCCGGCCGCGGGTGATCAACCCGGCTCGTTCCAGCACCTTCAGGTGCCGCGACACCGCCGGCATGCTCATCGCGAACGGCGACGCCAGCTCGGTGACGGTGGCCTCGCCGTCGGCCAGCCGCTGCAGGATGGCCCGCCGGGTGGGGTCGGACAGGGCGGCAAAGGTGCTGCTGAGTTGATCGACCGGCATCGGGGTGAACCACCTCGTTAATTAACTGATCTGTTAAACATACTCGCCCGTTGCCCGTTCCGCAGCACCGAACGGGGTGCTGGCGGTCGGCCGGCCGCGCTCCTACCGTCCGGGAACCATGCAGCGGAGCACCGAGCGCATCCTCGCCACCCACGTCGGCAGCCTGGCCCGCCCTCGTGACCTGCTCGAGCTGCTGCGGGAACGCGAGCACGGCCGCCCCTACGACGTCGACGGCTTCGCCAAGCGCGTCACCGGCGCGGTCGCCGAGGTGGTGACCGAGCAGGTCCGCTGCGGGCTGGACGTCGTGACCGACGGCGAAATGAGCAAGGTCAGCTTCCTGACCTACGTCAAGGATCGGCTGGCCGGGTTCGACCCGGGCGCGGGCGAGCGGCTGATGCCCCCGTCCTGGCAGGTCGAGATCGACGCGTTCCCCGGGTACTACGCCGACTACCTCGGCAAGTACTCCGAGCAGGTCAGCCCGATGACGACCATGGTCTGCACCGGGCTGATCTCCTACACCGGGCAGGCCCAGCTGCAGACCGACATCGAGAACCTGCGCGCCGCCCTGGTCGGCCAGGACGTCACCGAGGCGTTCCTGCCCTCGACCAGCCCGAGCGGGTTCGGCCGCAACGAGTACTACCCCAGCCACACCGACTACCTGGTCGCGGTGGCCGA